>DFYJ01000127.1 GCA_002383325.1 Candidatus Aminicenantes bacterium UBA4085 | reverse complement strand
CTAGCCTGGATTTCCACGGACAACTATTTTGCTAAGATAGGGGTGGTTTGAACGCTTGATCCGCCGTTAGGCGCAAGGGCAAACCGTTCCACCAGGGAACGTTGACTGGTTGATCCAGAATCCCGGAGGCCAGGATGATGGGCAGATGTGAACGGCGATGGAAACGGACCTGGACCTCTCGGTCCGTGATTTTCACATCGGCTGGAATGTCGATCAGATCCCGGAACACATGCCGCGCTTGGGCATCGGAATAGCCCCTCATTTGCCGGGCCAGGAGGCGGTAGAGGCCGGAGGCGACGACGAGAAGGGCCAAGTCAAAGTCCACCTTCAAGCCGACGGCGGACGACAGCGCGTCGAGGTGGAAGAAGCGGACGGCATCGGACAAGGCGTTCTCGATCAGCATCCGCTGGGCGTAGCGGGTGATCAGACGTTTGACCGGAGCGCGATGTTGATTGGTCAGGAGGATGGTCGGTTCGTCATGCCCGAGATCCAGGATCAGAATCTGGCGGAAATCCCGGCCGGCCAGTCGGACCGACTGTTCATGATAGCGGGGCGTGCGGTACTTGCGAGTCGGGACGTCGAGCTCGACCGTCCGCCAAGCGGAACGCGGCAACAGGACGATCTCCCGAAGGATCTGGGGCGAGCGGCGGCGGAGGGTGATGAAGGCGAGGCCCATCTCATCGAGCTCGGCCAGGGCCTTGTAGGTCGTGAGCCGGGAATCAAAGACCAGTTCCCCGGGGGCCGCGCCATGGGTCCGCTTCCAAAAATCGATGAAGCGGAAGACCTCCTGTGCTTCTTCCCCCTTGCGCAAGTCGGCATTGGAGTAGCAGAACGCGTGCGACGCGGCGTCCTGGGCCAGGAAGGCCAAAACACTCGGCTGGCGGCGGCTGCGCATGGAGACGAAGTGGCGTTCCACCCGAGGGGAGTCCCCGTAATAAGGCACCGAATGGAAATCGAGGTTGAACGAATCGCCGGACAAAACCCCTCCGTTCAGTTCCTGCCAGTCGGCCAAAAACCGGACGGTTGCCGTGTGGTCGAACCGGGACGAGTACTCGGCCAGAAAACTCTTCTTGGGGATGGCGTTGAGGCCGGTGAACAGGGCCAAGCCCTCGTCGGCGGCCAGGGCCATGACGTGGCTCTTGCGTTCGATGGACCAGAGCTTGAGGGCCAGACAGGCCCGCAGGGCATGTTCGGCCGGAATCATGGCCGAACCGGGCCACCGATCGGCCAGTCGGGAGACGCTCAGACGGACAAGATCTGGCAGGAACAGGAACAATCCCCCGCAGCGGGTGGTGAACGAACGCGGTTCGAGAGAGAATGCCCGCACATCGGCAACGGGCTCGATGGTCGGTCGGAGGATGTTCGGCCGTTCCTCGTCGAGCCGCCGCGGGAGGGCGGCGAAGCCCTCCTCTTTAAGAACTTCCCGGACCGCGGTCGGGCTCAAGGGAAGGCCGGCTTCCCTGAGTTGGTCGCTGATCTCGTAGACGGAGTGGTTCTCTTTCCGGAGACGAATGATCGTCTCTCGGGCGGCCGACTTTTTGGGCTGGACTCGAGGCCCCCGTTTCGGCGAAACGAAGAAGACGGGCTGGGGGTCATGCCGGAATCGATGGCAAAGGATATGGAAGGAGCCGACGGAGTAGCCGAAGTCCCGGGCGACGTCCCGGGCGGGGCGTCCGTCCAGGAAGTAGGCGCGGAGGGCTTCGTACATGCGGTGTTTAGGGTGTTGGGGTTGGAGGAAGAAGCGGCGGCCGTTAATTATCTTATTTAGTTGTCTTATAGCCACACATATGCATTATCACATACAATATCCTGTGTCAAGTCGCTTTTTGCGCCACAAGCACTTGTGCGACACTATACCCGTAAAATATGGTTCATAATGAATTATGCGGAAAGTGCGCAATATCGATCGGTAAAGGATGCGCAATTGTTGATGTTCATAAATAACTTAATGGGAACACCCTAATGATAATATTCAAGAAACCGGAGATTAGGAAAAACATTGTATTTATGGGACTTCCCTGAGGAGCGGGAACTGAAATGGACTCGATCAGTTAGCAGAAAGAACGTCCGTGGAAATCCAGGCTAGCCAGCCGGAGCTGGCCCTTGGTCAGGTCGGACCGGACGTAGTAGAAGATCTCCGCCTCCTGGCCGGACTGGCTCAGAAGCGGAAAGAACGAGTCCAGGAACGCCTTCGGCAGGATGGTGTCGGCCGCCCGCAGGCTCCGGGTCAGGGAGCCGTAGCGCTCGAGCAGCCGGGTGAACTCCCCGACCGCCCGGGGCGCCGATTTATGGCGGTAGGCGAGAGCGTTGACGTTGAGCCCGCAGAACGCGCACTGCGACTTCTCACCCCACCAGCAGCCGCGGGACGTCTCGACGACGATGTGGAGCTTGGCGATCCCGGGATTCGGGTAGTGCGCTCTCTGGGCGAAGAAGTCGCCGAAATCAGGATCGGGGAGCCGGTCGAGGTCGGGAACCGTGGCCGCCGCGACAGCCGCGGGATCGTTCCCATGACGGTGGAGGAGGCCGGGGATCGCGCCAGGCGTTCGTCGCTCGAGGACGGCGGCCGCATACTCCGCGAAAACCCCTTCCCCTTCGCCGAGGCAGACCGCGTCGATGAAAGGGAAGGCTTTGAGCAGGGCCGCGCCCATCTCCCCCCGGCAGTTTCCTCCGCCGAAGGCGATGACGAGATCGGGATCCCTTTCCTTGAGGCGGCGGGCCAGCGCCAGCGAAGAGGTCAGCTGCTGGCACTGGCAGGAGAATCCGACGATGCGGAACCGATGCCAGGGGACGCCGCGCAGGCAATCCTCGAGGAACACGTTCGCCTCGTGGCGGCAGGAGCGAAGCATCCTCTCGACGTCGATGGCATCCTGGCCCGGATCGGCCGCGGTGTCCTCCCAGACCTTGTTGCCGGAGATGAGGCGAAGATAAGCCGTATCCCTCTCGGCGGACCGGCCCCAGAGCGACTCGGCGAAGATCCAATCGCCGGCCATGGCATCCCGCGGCAGGAAGTCGAGCTCGCCGCAGAACTCAAGACCGATCCTCTCGGCATAGGGAATGTTCAGGTAGAGGTTGAGGCAGGGGATGTCGTGCCTCTCCAGATCGGCCTTGAGCATGCTGATGCCCAGAGCGGGCCGGTCCACCGCGAACAGGGGCATGTTGACGAAGGCGACGGAAGCCGGTCTGCCGTCCAGCGGACCCGTCTCCGGGAAAAAGCTCTTGGCTGGATCATGAACTTCCGGCATGCCGATAGAGATATGCCAAGGGGGCGGACCGAGTCAAGGATGGGCGGCCGGGAAGAGGCCGGCGATCTCGGCCATGCGCGGCCAGACGGGTTCGGGTGGAAAATATTCGTCGCCCAACGGGATGGCCAGGCTGAGATAGCGGCCGTCCTCCTCGAGCATCAAGCCGCCCTTCAGAAGCGGCTCGACGAGTGAGGCGAATTCGTTCCCGCTTGCATCCCGTCCCTCCTCGGCGGACAGGAGCCGGCGCAGATCGGATTCGCTCCGGATCCGGTCGCAAGCCTCGTAGATCCGCCGCCGGGGGCCGGTCAAGACATGGAGGGAGTGAGATGCGCCCGGCCGGAGATCGCCGACCAGGAGCCTGTCGGCCTCGTCCAGGAGAAACAGCGCGGACTGCCCGGCATTCTCAGCCCAGCCTCGAACGGCCCGCAAGAGATCCCGGGATCTGGCTTCGAGGCCGTCCTGGGCCTCGAATTCCCCGGCGAAATAATAGGCCAGCCCGGCCAGGGCGTCCTCCCCCAAGCCGGGATAGACGTGACGATAGAAGGGCGAGGGCCGCAAGCCGCGGAGGCCGAAGTCCTCCGGTCGCGCGTGATGGGGGCTGAAGCGGTCGAGGCGGATCGGCCGGATCTCGTAAGGGGGCTGAAGATGGGAGATCAGGGGGATGATGGGGAGCGGCCTTCGACAAGCCCCGGCATCCTCCCCCGGAAATCCGAAGAGATAGTACCAGCGGGCCACGATTCCGTATTGCCGGCACCACTTGAGCATCTGGATGTTCTGCAAAGCCGTCAGGCCCTTGTTCATCCGCCGGAGCGAGAGAGTGTCGAGGCTCTCAATCCCGGCTTGAATCTCCCGCAAGCCGGCTTCCCGGAACAGCCTGAGCTGGTCCTTCTCCAAGCCGGACCTTGTGTCGTAGAAGATGTCGATATCGAGCCCGGCCTCCTTGAGCTTCGGCAGAAGGCCGCGGGCTATCTCCCCCGGTAGATTGTTGTCCGCCGCCGCGAAAAACCGGGTGAATCGTCCGTATCGTTCCTTCTGGTGGAGGATCTCCGCGAAGGCCCGGGGAGCGGACTTGCCCCGAAAGCTCAAGGCATCGGCGTTGAGCCCGCAGAAGGAGCAATGGAATTTCTGTCCCCACCAGCAGCCCCGGGAGGTCTCGAACAGGACAAAGAGCTTGTCGAGGCCGGGATTGGGGTGGCTCTGCCTCTGGGAGAAGAAGTCGTCGAAATCCGGGAAGGGGAGATCATCCAGCGCCGTCTGAGGAGGAGCGTCGCCGAAGCCCGCCGCCAAGCCTCCGTCTCCACGGCAGAGCAGGCCGGGAACCGACATCGAAGGATGCCCGTCGAGCAGCCGGACGGCGTATTCCGGGAAGACCGTATCGCCGTCCCCGGTGCAAACGGCGTCCAGGAAAGGGAAGCTCCGGAACAGGGCGGCCCCCATCTCGGCCCGGCAGTTCGCGCCGCCAAAGACGATCGCGAGCTCTGGATGCCTCTCTTTCAGGCGCCTGGCCAGGGCCAGGGAGGCGATCTGCTGGTGGAACTGGGAGGAAAAGCCGACGATCTTGTAGTCGCCCCAAGGAATATCGCGGAGGCACTCCTCGATGAACGGCGCCGCCGCTTCACGGCAGGCGGACAGCTGCGCCGACAGCGAGTCAATATCCAATTCCGCTTGGAGAAGGCTCTGTTCGGCGCTTCTGGCCTTCCCGAACTCCTTCAGGTAGTCCGCATCCCGCCGCGCATCCGTGCCCCCTAGCGCCTCGGTAAAAGCCCACTCGCCGGCCAGGTAGGGCCGGGCCAGGCGATCGATCCGATTGAAGACCCCAAGTCCGATCCTCTCCGTAAAAGGAATGTTGAGATAATGGACGACGGAAGCGATTCCTCGCTCGGCCAGGAGGGATTTGAGGAGGCTTAGCCCGAGCGAAGGCTGGTCGCCCTCGCTCAAGGGCATGCTGATGAGGGCGACTTGGGGCTTGGGGGTCAGATCTTCTTCCAGATGAGCCCGAACTTGCCCCCGGCGTTGGCCAGCTTGCCCTGGATCCGCCTCAGGTCGCTGAGGTCCTGGGCCGTCAGAGACCGCAGGGCCTTGAAATGCGAGTCCGAGAGGTTGATCTCGGTCCTGAAGGATTTGATCGCCCCCTCCATGTCGCCGGTCTGGATGGCCTGTTGGAGAAGGTTGATGGTCAGATCCTCGCCCGAGGCGCCGTGAGGATTTCCGAACACGGTCTTCCCGCCCAGGCCCAAGGCGGCCGCAACAGCCGAGAACTTGGCGGCAACGGCCAGGAACTTCCGCCGATCGGTCCCTGCGGCATCCTGAGCCGCGGTCACCGGGGAGCTGTCCTTCTCTTCGTTGTGACCCATCGACGTTCTCCTTATCCCGTGAAGCTTGCTTCCATCTTATGTTCGGAAAATGGATTAGTCAAGCGGACGGCTCGGCCTCCCCCATGACCCGAGGCGATCGGGCCTCATCGCCGGCGAAGCGATTCTTCGGCTGGCGCGCCGTCGACATAAAGGACGATGAGCTTGACGGGGTCGCCCTTCCCATCGAGCTCAATTTTAAGCCGGAAGTGGGACGATCCATCCACGATGAACGTGTCCCGGGACATCGCGATCAGCGGACGGCCGTCCGGATTGGCCCCGCCCTTGCGGAGATAATGGAGCCGTCCGTCCTTGAACTGGAGGCGGCGGGGCCCATAATCCCCCGCGATGTTTTTCAAATAATCCTCATCCGGCTTGATCTCTCTTTCTCGTCTTTGGCTGTATTCTCGATGCCAAGCGACGACCGCTTGCTCCGGACCCGGCCGCGGGTGTCCTTGGAAGCCGAATTCGATCAAAGCCAGGGCCTGGGGGAACAAATCGGCGTCCTGGAAGGATTCCGCGAGAGAACTGATCGCGGCCTGATCGAATATCTGAGGATGCTTCTTCATCAATCCCTTGAGCTTGTTCACGGCCCGCGGCCCCTTCGCCTCCAGCTCCCAGGCAAATCGATAGAGCGGAGAATCATAAGGCGGGTAATCCAACACGACGCTGCCCCAGGCCTGCCCGCCCAAGCTGCGTCCGACGATGTCCGGGCAGATGCCCATTCCGTAGAAGCTATTGGTCAGATAAATGACCCCGCTTCCCGTCTCGGGATAAGCGATCACGTAGCCCCGGAAGATGCCGAAATCGCCCCATTGCCAGATGGCCTGGCCGTTCGCGTCGCTTTGGGTGCCGAATCCCAGGCACCAGCCGACGCCTTTCTCCTTGTCCATGTCGACCTGCCGGGTCAGCATCGCCTTGAACGTCTCAGGCCGGAGATCCCGGCCGCTAAGAACCGCCGCTATGAACTTGGCGTAATCCTCCGCTGTCGTATAGAGACTGGCCCCGGCGTGGGCTTCGGTCCTTCTCCGGAAGGCCTCGGGCCTGACGAAAAAGCCATGCCCATGGGCCATCGCCGTCTCGAATTCAGCTTTCCAGACAAGGGCGCTCCCGGTCATGCCCAAAGGATCCAGGATCTCTTTCTGCATCAGGTCCTCAAGCCGCCCGCCCAGGAGATGCTCGACCGCTCTTTGGAGGAAGAGATACCCCTCCGCTGTGATGCCATGCGATCCGGCCGTCGCAAATCAAGGCGATCTGCAGGCCGGGAATCCGGGCTTGCTCCATCAGCGGTGGCACGAAGCCCTGGAGGTCGGCGGCAAGGCTCCCGATATCACGGCGGATCAGCCCTTTCTCCGCTTGGAGCGCGCGGTTTGCGCCCAGCGGCAGCGATCCCTGGCGGGCGCAGGCGACGAGGATGAGCGGCAGCATCGCCGCGCCAATGAATATTCGGCGTCCTGAGATGGATTTCATGGGGCACGCTCCCTCTATGGGACCATACTCCGAGACTGGAAAAAGGTTGCAGATTCGTCTCCGGCGTCACATCCGCGGGCTCAGAATAACGACTCCTTCGGATGCGCGTCAAGGAGAGGGACGGTAGAATTCGTCGTATAATGAAGAGCCGCCGAGATGACCGCAAGGAGCGGAAGGAGAGCCCCCATGAGCGTCCTATCCCGAAGAGGATTCCTGGCCGGCGCTGCCGCGGCCGCCTTGGCCAAGCCCTCAAGTGCCGGCGCGGCAGCCGGGATGATCAAGGCCCCATCCGAGACGCGGCAGCGGCAACCCGTTCCGATGATCCATGTCACGGATCTCTTCCGCCCCCACGCCGATCCCGACGATCATTGGGACTTGGCTTGCGTCTACGCCCTGGCCGCCCGAGGGGATGCCCGGCTGCTGGCGGTCATGATCGACCACCCGCCCGCGAGCCATCCGAGCGATCCCGACGTTCAAGCCGTGGCCCAGATGAACCGGATCACGGGGCTGGCGGTCCCTGTCATCACCGGGTCGTCGAAGCGGATCACCCCCGGGGAAGCCGATCAGCTCGAACACCGCGACGACATAGGCGGGGTGCGGGCGCTTCTCGACATCCTGCGCGCCTCGCCGCGGCCGGCCGTCATCAGCATCCTCGGCTCCAGCCGCGATGTCGCCCTAGCCGGCCAGCTCGAGCCGAAGCTCTTCGCCGCCAAGTGCGCCGGAATCTATCTCCATGCCGGCTCCGGAACGCCGGACCCGGTCCTGGCCCGCCGGCTGGAGTACAATGTGGCCCTGGATCCCGTTTCCTACGGCGCCATCTTCGATCTTCCCTGTCCCGTCTATTGGCTGCCCTGCTTCGAGGCCGCGCCGGGAGGGGATGGAAAGCCCTGGGTGACCCGGCCCCATGGCACTTACTACAGCTTCGCCCAGAAAGAGATCCTTCCCCACCTGAAGGCGAGGGTCCAGAACTACTTCGCCTCCATGTTCCGCCAGGGCGCCGCGGAGCGCGGCCACGTTTCGCCCGAGGACGCGCTTCGACCCGATTGGCTGCGCCGGCTGGAAGGGCCCCCGGACGAGGCCCTCCTGGCCCGGCAGGGGGAGAAGCAGCGGCCGATGTGGTGCACGGGCGGCTTCATCCATGCGGCGGGCCTGACGGTGACGGCGGCGGGCGCCATCGTCCCGGCCGGCGAAGCACCCGACCCCGTCTTCGCCTTCGATCCCGTCGAGGTCCACTGCGACGAGAAAGGCGTCACGTCGTGGGCTCCCCGGCCAGGTTCGAAGTCCCGATACAAGTTCCACGTCCTCGACGTCGAGAGATACCCGAAGGCCATGACCGCCGCGATGCGCGCTCTCCTGGCCGGGCTCCCCTGATGAACGTCTTGCTCACTCGACGCCGACCCTGACACGGATTGAAAGCCCAAGTCCGGACGCCGAACGGCGCCTCCTGAAGGGCCCGACCCGCAAACGGCAGAGAGAGGAATGATGAAGAAGCCGGAAAATATGCCCACCGCGAAACGAGCCCCCGCCAAGGATGTCGACGCCTATCTGGCGGGAGTTCCCGAACCGGCCCGCTCGGCGCTTCAGAAGGTGCGGGCGGCCATCAAAGCGGCCGCACCCAAGGCGGTCGAGGGCATCAGCTGGGGCATGCCGGGGTACAAGCTCGGCGGCTACCTGGGCGGCTTTGCCGCTTTCAAGGACCACTGCAGCTTCTTCCCGGGGACGACCCTCGAGGCATTCCGGAAGGACATCGAGGGATTCACGACCACCAAGGGAGCGATCCACTTCACGCCGGATCATCCTCTCCCCGCGGCCCTGGTGAAAAAGATCGTCAAGGCCCGGGTCAAGCAGCACGCGGGGCTCGCATCGGCCGGGAAGAGCGGACGATAGGGACGGAAGGCCGGGGCGATTGACACATCCCTCTTCCCGTTGCTAGAGTGGGCCGCGGAGATCCCCCATGAATAACGCCGCCCCGGTCCCTGGCCGATCTGGATCCGCAGGAGCGCGCCTTGCGGCCCTCGGCTTCGTCCTGGCGCTGTTCACGGCCTGCTCGACCACCCCCCGGTCAGTTGTCGCGGCGCGCGGCGTCGACATCCAAGCCCTCGAGCGGGAGATCGTCTCCAAGCTGGCCGGCGGAATCGAGATCCGTCCGGGCATCAAGCTCGCCGCCCGCTTCACGGCCGAGGACAAGAAGGAGGCCCGCGCCTTCCTCATCGAAGCCTGGAGAAAGCTGGGCCTGGAGGTCCGGACGCAGGACTACAGCGAGACCGGCCAGAACATTTACGCTGTCGCCGGCCCGGCCAATCCGAACGCGGAGACGGTCGTCTTGGGCGCCCACTATGACTCGGTCCGCGGCGCGCCCGGAGCCAACGACAACGCCACCGGGACGGCCCTGATTACCGCGGCCGCGGCTCGATTGTCGCGCCTGAAACCTTTGACCCGACGGCTCATTTTCGTTCTCTTCGACGAAGAGGAGCGGGGCATGCGGGGAAGCCGGGCCTTCGCCCAGAAGCTCAAGGACGAGGGGGCCCGCATTCACTCCGTGTACACGGTCGACCAGATGGGCTGGGACAAGGACGGGGACAAGGCCATCGAGCTGGAGATCCCCTACGAAGGCGCCCTGGAGCTGTATGCCCGGGTCGCGGCCGGGATGAAGCCGCCCATCCCCATCCTCACGACCCAGGAGCGGGGCTCGGACCACTCCGCCTTCCGGCGCCTCGGGTTCAAGGCCGTCGGCCTGACCGAGGAGTATCACCACGACGACACGACGCCCCACATCCACCGGGCGGGCGATACGGCCGACACGGTAGACTTCGACTACCTGGCGTCCACCACCGAGCTGGCCGTGCGCGTTTGGGCGCTGCTGGCCCAGGGCCGCTGAATCAGACTCCCTGGGGCTTTCCCAGGAGCATGTCGGTGAACCCCTCGACCGTGGCGAACGCTCTCGTCACATAATCGCTCAGCTTGGCCAGGGCCTTGGCCTTGTCCTTGACGTAGAGGGCGGCCGCTTCCGCCTCGAGCTGGGATCGGACGGCCAGGAATTCCTTCTCCACCGGCCCGAGCTTCGTTCCGATCGCTGCCCGCATCGGACCGTAGTTCGCCTCGGCCGCGTTCTCCAGGGCCAGGACCTTGGTCCTCAGCAGCCTGTCCTTGTCCGCCTTTAGATCGGCATCCTCGAAGTGCTGCTTGTAGAAGAGGGTGTAGTCATGCTCCAGGCCCCCCGTCCCGGCCTGGCGCGGGAGCTTCTCCAGTCCCGGGTAAAGCGGCAGAAAGACGGTCGTATCGGGCTTGCCCAGGGCCAGCCAAAGGCGGACCTGGAGAGGCGCGGGCCTCGAGGCGTCGAGCGAGGCAACCAGGCTGTGGATCGTCGAGGCCGTGCAGATGGTCCGATACTTGGTCTTGTTCGGGCTTCCCGTCTTGTAGCCGTCCGTGGCGTCATAGGGCGTGCCCTCATAGTGGTCGCGCAAGACGGCCATCAGGGCCTCGGCCGTGATCTTGCGGCCGGGCTTGGTCGAGAAGGGATAGTCGGGCCCGATCTCCCAGGCCTTGTCCGCGAGCAGATTCAGCCCCCGCCAATGGCGGAGGGTGTTGCCGTCCAGGGTCAGGTCCCTGTCGGAGGGCCTGGTGAAGGCCTTCTTGAAGTCGAATGCGCCGTCCTTGGCCTGATCGTACCAGCCGTTCTTCGCGGCGTACTCGATCAAGCCCGGGCTGGCCAGGAAATGGTCCGGATCGCCGAGATCGATCCTGCGGATGGTGAAGTGGTTGGGAATGATCGCGATCTCGTCGTCGGGGACCCGCTGGGCGCACCAGTGCCGGCCATTGAGGGCGGCCAGCATCCAGGCCTCGTTCTTGTCGGCAAAAGAGTAGGTCCGGCCGGAGCCGCGGTAGCCGTAGGTCTCGATGAGCCGGCCGGCCAGCTTGACCGCCTCGCGGGCCGAGGCCGCATGCTCGGCCGCCAGACGGCGGAGCATGTAGCCGATGCCGCCGTCGACCAGCTCGCCTTGGGTGATGCGCGAGGGGCAGCTGTCCGAGACGACGACCAAGCCGTGCTCGTTGATGAAGCAGTCGGCGAACTCCTGGGTTGTCCCCTCGATCCAGAGGAAGCCGTTGGTCCGGGCTCCCGCCTCATAGAAGGCCCCCTTGCCCAGGTCGACCTTCTGCGGGGCGCCGTAGTCGCGGCCGGGGATCTTGCGCAGGTTGACCAGGATGTCGCCCCGGTCGTCCTCGTTGTGGGCGATCATGACCGAGCCGTCTGCGCCGGCCTTCTTGCCCACCAGCACGGTGAAGCACTCGCCGTCCTGGATGCCCAGAGCCGCCGCCGCGGCCGCCAGGAAGAGCAGCGCCAGCCAAGATGAAAAGAAGATCTTGTTCGCGTGTCGCATGGATCCAATCTACCTCGCGAGGCGCGGCTATTTCAAGCCCGGCCGTGCTATAATCCCCGTCGAATCGCTATCCGGACGCCACCATGCCCCTCGATGAAATCCGCTACAAGACCTGGGTCGAGATCGATCCCTCCGCCTTCCGCCACAACGTCCGCGTCTTCCGGGCCCTGCTCAAGCCGCGCACGGGCCTGTGGCTGGTCTGCAAGTCCAACGCCATGGGCCACGGGCTCGTGCCGCTGGCGACCATGGGCGAGAAGCTCGGCCTGGACGGCTTCTGTGTCGACAGCGTTGTCGAAGGCAGCCGCTTGCGCGAATCCGGCCTGACTAAGCCGATCCTCGTCCTCGGGCCGACCCTGCCCCATCTTCTGCCCTCGGCCGCCGAGCACGTCCTGCACCTGACCATCTCGGGCCGGGACGCGCTCGAGGCCTTGGCCAAGGCCAAGCCGAGCCCGCGCTATCACCTCAAGATCGACACCGGCATGCATCGGCAGGGCTTCTATCCCGAGGACCTGCCCAAGGTTTGGGCCCGCATCCGGAAGCACCGGCTGGAGGCCGGCTTGGCCGGCGTCTACACTCACTTCATGTCGGCTAAGGACCCCGGCTATCCCGGCTCGACCCGGGCCCAATTCGACGAGTTCGGCCGGGCCCTGGCCTTCCTGAAAAAGGCCCCCGGCCGGCCGGCCCGCTTCATCGCCCACTGCGCCGCCAGCGGGGCGGCCATGCTCGATCGCCGCTACCATCTCGACGCGGTCCGCGCCGGCGCCTCGCTCTACGGCCTCTGGCCTTCCAAGGAGCTGGAGCTGCGCTTCGGCGGTACGCTGCGCTTCAAGCCGGTCCTGGCTTGGCGAAGCGTTGTCTCCGAGGTCAAGCCGGCCCGCAAGGGCGGCTATATCGGCTACGATATGACCGAGCGGCTGGATCGAGATGCCCGGCTGGCCGTCGTGCCCATCGGCTACTGGCACGGCTACGACCGAGGCCTGTCCGGCGTCGGCGAGGTCCTGGTCAACGGCCGCCGGGCCCGTGTCCGCGGCCGGATCTCCATGGACATGATCATCGTCGACGTCACCGATGCCCCCTGCCGGGTCGGCGACGTCGTCACCCTGATCGGGCGAGACGGCCGCCGGATCATCACCGCAGCCGAGCTGGGCGGGCGCATCGAGACGACGGCTTACGAGGTGCTGACCCGCATCAACCCCCTGGTCAAGCGGATCATTCTCTAACCTCGGAGGGGGACGCATGGGGATACGCCGGATGGGGCTGCTCCTGCTGCTGGCGCCCCTGGCGCTGCCGCTTCGGGCCCAGATCCCCGCCGCCGTCGACACCGCGGCCGTCCTTCACCTCATCGGTGGGCATCGGCTGACCGAAGCGGAATCCTTGCGGCAGATCATCGCCCGGCTCGGCTCGGACACGACAACCGTCGACTTGGCCCTGGGAAGGGCCTTCCTCGACGCCCAGGATTTCGCCCGCTCACTGCCCTTCCTCGAATCCGCCTGGCCCCGCGGACGGAGCCGCGGCCTCGCGGAATCGCTGGCCTACGCGGCGTTCATGGGCGAGGCCTTCGAGAAGGCCAAGCTCTACGCCAAGCGCCTCCTGGACGACTACGGGGATGAGGCGACCGCCTGCGAGCTTCTCGGCTCGATCTACCTGATCCAGGACGACCTCGGGCCGTGCCTCGCCTACTGGAACCGGATCGGCAAGCCGGTCCTCTACGACATCCGATTCGCCCCCCCCGCATGGGCCGAGACGCTGAAGCACGCCCTCCCGGTGTACAAGGGCCGGATCTTCCGCGTCCGCGAGCTGGCCGAACTGGAGGATCTCCTGGGGAGGTTGGCTTTCATCCGCCATCACAGCCTCCTCCTGATGCCGCGGGAGGACGGCCTATACGATCTTGACATCCGGATCGACCCGAAGCCGCCGCTCTTCGACAGCCCCGCCGATTTCCTGGTCACGGAGGCTTTCCAAATCCTGCAGAGCCAATTCCGGCTGGAATGGAACCGGGTCGGCGGGACGCCGAACAGCCTCGGGCTCCTGTATCGCTACCGGGAATACCGGAAGGCCGTTTCGCTGAGCCTGGTCCACACGCTGGCCTTCCGCAGCGACGTGGACTTGCATCTCGCCTATCGGACCAGGGACGAAACCTGGTTCCCCGAGTCGGCCGAGGCGGTCTCGTTCCACCAAGGCAGCCTGGGAATCGAGGCGGTGGGGAGCTTTCTCGGAGGGACGAACGATCGTTGGGGCTTCTTCACCAAGTCCTATTCCGAGCCGTCGGCGCCCGCCCGACGCTACATCGGCGGCAGCGCAGGGAAAAGGTTTCATCTCCTGGGAGCGTCTCGGTCCACGGCCTCGGCCGACTTCGACGCCGGCGCCCAATGGGAGATCGGGGAGGTCGAGCCGGGGAAGAAGCGCGCGTTCGGAGGCGTCTTCCTGAGCCTTTCGGCCCAAGCCGGCATCCTCGGGGGCGGATGGAGGAGCGCCGTCCACTATGTCAACACCCGCTTCCCGGACCGCTCGGACTACCAGGTTCTCGGCCTCGGCCCCGGCCTGAGATATGCCATGCGCGCGCACACCTATCAGCTCGATCGGGTCGACACGGCGGGAAACTCTCTGTTCTCGAAGCATTTCCTGCTGGGCAACTCCCAGCTGGAGATCGACCTCACGCCGCGGAGCCTCATCGATCTCAAGGCCGTGGCGTTCTGGGACTGCCTCTATCGGTTCGACCGCGTCCCGGGCTTCTCCCCCGCCTTCGTCAACGATATCGGGCTGGGCCTCGACATCGGCTTCCTGTCCCGGAAGATCGCCTCCGTCTATGCGGGCTACAACCTGGAGTCGCGGTCGTTCTCTATCTACCTGGGTCCGCGCTGGGACTGGGACTGACGGAACGGGCGGGCCCAGTCTTGGGCACCAGAAGGCAGTAGAAGAAGCCGCCGGCTTTCCAACGCTTGGCCATCCTCTCGAACTTCAGCCTCATCCCCTCGCCGCGCCCCGGGTCGTGGAAAACGAAGCCCCGTTGATCGAACCCGGTCAGGACGACGGCGTGTTGGATGTCCGACGATGAGCCGGCCAGCGCGACGATGACGGGGCACCCCTGCTCCAGCCAGCCCTTCAGGAGACCGATGTCGCCGGCGCCCATGCGGTACCGGTAGCCGTCGAGCGTATCGAGATAAGTCTGGATGCTTCCGACCGTCAGACCCCGGCCTTCCGTCCAGCCCGCCTTCCCGGCGATCTCGTATTGGGTGACCGTCTCTCCCCAGTAGAGCCTGACCATGGCCAGGCAGGAAGCCGCACAGAGATACTTCTCCTGCCTGACGAACGGAACGCGCAAATCCGCTTGAGGAGGCGGCGCGGTCCCCAGCAGGAGGCCGGCCAGCGCCCATGCCAGGGCCTTCATGAAGCTCAGCCCGACGGGGACGCCGGCTACGGCGTCTCCGGCCAAACGGCCGTCAGCCCGGCCGTGATGATTCTATTAATACCAATAATAATCATCGTACCAATAATAATCCTCCTCCGCCGCCAGGAGGACGAGCAGGAGTATGATCAGGACGACCACGGCCGTAACGCCGATGATGATCCAGATCATGTTCATGGGATTCCAGCCCTGGCCCATGGCCATGGACTTATTGACGAACGTGCACTGCGAATACAGCAAGTCAAGCTTGTCCGAAGGCGCGAATTTGGCCAGCATCTCCGCATCCTTGGAATTGAGCTTGAGACCCGCTTTCTGCATGGCTTCCTGAACGGGCTTGGAAGCCAGCGTGGCGACGATGTAATCCACCTTCTCCTGCTTGGCGACCTGCTTCTCACGGGTCATCTTCGAGACCGCCTTCAGGTCCGTCGTCTGTGCGATGGCCGAAAGCCCCCCCATCACGATCGTCGCGAAGACAAGGTACACGGCGAAGAACTTACGCATGGCACGCTCTCCTTTTCGGTTCGATGATGCGAATCTTCATCCTCTCATTAAGGGGCGGAAGGCAACCGGGAAACGGTACATTCCCTCGCGCTCTCCTTATCTATGTTATGGCCTCGACGCCTGATAAAGTCAAATGCTTTTTGCGACGCCGGGCGCCCTGGCTCGGAGCCGCCTTATCCCTCTTTGACTCCCTGCCAAGGGTGCATTAAAATCGTCGCTTGTCCCGGGCCGGAGCGTTCGGGACAGTCAGCGCGCTCGGCGAGGTCCCCATGCGTTATATCGGAACCCATGCCAACCATAGGGCCGTTTCGGCCTCGGAGGCCGTCCTGTTGGGCATGGTACCGGGCGGAGGGCTTTTCGTCCCTGAGACGATCGCGGCTCTCGATCCGGTCACCCTCGCCCAACCCTCCTACCTGGAGACGGCCCGCCGCGTTCTGACCCCCTACTTCTCCGACCTGTCGCCCGAGGTCCTGGATGGCTGCCTGGACCGAGCCTACAACTCCACGAATTTCGAGACTCCTGATATCGTCGACCTGCAGCCACTGGGACGCCGCCGGTTCCTCCTCAACCTCTGGCACGGCCCCACCGCCGCCTTCAAGGACGTGGCCCTCCAGCTCATGCCTGAGCTGACCGCCGCGGCCAAGCGCCGAACCGGCGAAAAAGCCCACACCCTTATCCTTGTCGCCACCTCGGGCGACACCGGCAAGGCCGCCCTGGAGGGATACAAGGACGCCGCGGGCATCTCGATCGTGGTCTTCTATCCCCACGGCGGGGTCAGCGAGGTCCAGCGCCTGCAGATGGCCACGACCGACGGCTGCAACACCCAGGTCTTCGCCGTGCGCGGGAACTTCGATGACTGCCAGACGGCCGTCAAGGCGCTCTTCCAGGAGCCGGCCCTGGGGGCCGAGCTGAGCGGGCGCGGGATTAAGCTCTCCAGCGCCAACTCCATCAATTGGGGCCGCCTGGCCCCGCAGATCGTCTACTACGTGCGGGCTTACAGCCTGTTAAGCGCGCGCGGCGAGATCCGGCCCGGCGAGGAAGTGGACATCTGCGTCCCGACCGGCAACTTCGGCAACATCCTGGCCGCCTGGTACGCCCGGGCTATGGGCTTGCCGGTCCGCAGGCTCATCTGCGCCTCCAACAAGAATAACATCCTGACCGATTTCTTCCGGACCGGCGTCTACGACGTCCGACGCACATTCCACCGCACCTCGTCGCCCTCCATGGACATCCTCATCTCGTCCAACCTGGAGCGCTTCCTGTTCGAGATCACCGGCCGCGACGCCGCTCGGATCAAGTCCTGGTTCGCGGAGCTTCGGAGCGGCGCTTTCCGGATCGATGATGAGGCCAAGGCCGCCCTGGACGCCCTGATCGTCCCGGGCTGGGCCGATGAACCGAGGGTCTTCGCCGAGATCAAGAAGGTCCACGACGAGACGGGCTTGGTCATCGACACCCACACGGCGGTGGCCTCGGCCGTGGCGCGGGACGGGATGCCGGCGGACGGGCCGGCCATGATCATCGCCTCCACGGCCAGCGCCTTCAAGTTCGCGGGCGATGTCCTGGCCTCGATCACCGGCGCGGCCGAGACCGACGAGTTCAAGGCCATCGAGCGGCTGGCCGAGATCGCCGGTTGCGCCCCGCATCGGGCCGTGCAGGGGCTGCGGGAACGGCCCGTCCGTCACGACGGGGTCCTGGACATCCCCGGGATGCGCGAAGGCGTCGTTCGCTTCGCGGAAGGGATCCGCCCATGAAATACGTCTTCCTCGTCGGCGACGGCATGGCCGACTACCCCGTCGGCGAGCTCGGCGGCCGGACGCCGCTGGAGGCCGCCGCGACCCCGAACATGGACTCGATCGTCCGCCTGGGCCGGATCGGCCGCGTTCTGACCGTGCCAGCGGGCCTGCCGCCCGGAAGCGACGTGGCCAACCTGTCTCTTCTCGGCTACGACGCGGCAGCCAACTTCGAAGGGCGGGGTCCGATCGAGGCGGCCAGCATCGGCGTGGAGCTGGACGCGGCCGACACCGCCTTCCGCTGCAACGTGGTCACCCTGCGCGACGGGCTGATGGACGACTACTCGGCCGGCCACATCGGGAGCGAGGACTCCCGGCCGATGATCACGGAGATCCAGGCCGCGCTGGGCACTAAGACCGTCAAGTTCGTGCCGGGCATCAGCTACCGGCACCTGACCATCATCCGCGACTTCCCGCGGGGCTTAGCCTGCACTCCTCCCCACGACATCAGCGGCCAGCCCTGGGAGCCGCACCTGCCGAAGGGGCCAGGGCAAGAGATCATTCTTGACCTCATGGAGCGGGCCCGGCCGATCCTGGCCCGAAGCGAATCGAACAAGCGGCGCATCGCGGCAGGCAAGAAGCCGGCCACGGATATCTGGCCCTGGGGCCAGGGCCGGGCCATGAAGCTTCTGACCTTGCAGGATCGCTACGGACTGACCGGCTCGGTTATCTCGGCCGTGGATCTGGTGCGGGGGCTGGGCGTTCTGGCCGGGCTCAAGGTCCGGCTGGTGCCGGGCGCTACGGGCTACCTGGGCACGAATTATGCCGGCAAAGTGGCCGCGGCCCGAGAGGCCTTGCTGAACGAGGACTTCGTCTATCTCCATGTCGAGGCGCCCGACGAGACGGGCCACGAAGGCGACGTTCACAAAAAGATTCAGGCCATCGAGGAATTCGACAAGCATATCGTGGGCGAGATTCTGGCCCTGCGCGCCGAGATCCCCGACCTTCGCATCCTCGTCGTCCCGGACCATGAGACGCCGGTCTCGACTAAAACCCATGCCGGCGGGCCGGTTCCCTACGCCGTCTGCGGACCCCACGTCGTGCCGGGCGCAGCGGCCGCCTACACCGAGAAGGAGGCCGCCTGGGCTCCGGTCGAGCCTGCCGTCGATCTCTTCGAGCGTTTCATCCGCGGCAGCTGGTAAGCGCTAGCTTAAAGAAATCCTCGATCTCCTCGCCCAGGGGACGGGCATAGTCTTCTCGGCTAGTCCGCTCATCCAAGCGCTTGACAAATAGACGATTCAATCGTATATTAGCCATGCATATCAAAATGATCAACAGATTCCTGCATTCATACCTTATCCGCGATGCCTCGTTTTACCCCATTCTGGCCCTGACCGGGCCACGCCAGTCAGGTAAAACGACACTCGTCAAGGCCGCATTTCCGGAGCACGCTTATGTCTCTCTCGAGGACTCCGAGGCCCGGTCCTTCGCCCGCGACGATCCCAAGGGGTTCTTGGCCCATTATCCGGGCCCCGTGATCCTCGACGAAGCCCAGCGCGTCCCCGCCCTCTTCTCAGGACTCCAAACCGCCGTTGATAGTAACCCCGCGCCAGGGCGTTTCATACTCACCGGCTCGCAGAATTTTCTCTTGATGAGTGAAGTCTCCCAATCGCTGGCCGGCCGTGTCGGCGTCCTTCACCTTCTGCCTTTCTCGCTGGCCGAGCTGGGCGGCCGCCCGCAGGCCGAGCCCGGCGATCCCCACGCTCTCTTCTCCGCCTCCGGCCCCCACGGCGACTTGTGGGACGTCATCCGAACCGGCTTCTATCCGAGGATCCACGACCGCAAGATCCCCCCGGAAATCTGGCTGACGGATTACATCCAAACCTACATCGAGCGGGACGTCCGCAGTCTGGTCAACATCGGCGATCTCGACCGGTTCGAGCGGTTTCTGGGCTTGACGGCGGGCCGCCTGGGGCAGCTCGTCAACGCCGCCTCGCTCGCCTCGGATGCCGGCGTATCCGTCGACACCGCTCGCCGCTGGCTGTCCGTACTCCAGACGAGCTTCATCCTCTTCACCCTGCCGCCCCATCACCGCAATTTCGGCAAGCGGCTGGTCAAAAGCCCCAAGCTCTATTTCTTCGATACCGGGCTGGCCTGCCGGCTTCTCCGCATCGGTTCGCGCGAGCAGCTGGAACCCCATCCCCTGCGGGGCTTGCTCTTTGAAAATTTCGTCGTCGCGGAAGTCGCCAAGGCCTACTACCATCACCGCCGGACGCCGCCCCTGTACTTTTGGCGGGACAAGACCGGCCATGAAGTCGACCTCATCGTGGAGGAAGGCACGGATCTCACGCCGATCGAGATCAAGTCCGGGGCGACGCTGACGGCCGATATGATGGACGGGCTGCTCTGGTGGGCCCGCACGGCCGGCTATCCCGACAGTCGCTCGCTCCTCGTCTACGGCGGCGAGGAGACCGCAACCCGCCACGGCATCGCCGTCCGGCCTTGGTTCTCGATCTAGGCAAAATGCCTCTCCATAGAAAATAGTGACTTTGGTAAAATCGTCGCGTGTAAGAAGGGATCATGAGAAACGCCATCGTTCCGCTAATCGCCGGCATTCTATTGGCTTTAACTTCGCCGGCTTTACCCCAATCGATCGTCGAAAACCCGGCCAAGCCCGACAATCCGCGCGCTGGACGCGTCATCACGCTCGAAGAGGTCATGCGGATCGAGGACACGGGGAAGGATTTCTATATCAGGGCCGCCCATCTAAATGCCGGCGAGATTCTCGGAAGGCGGCACCCCTCAAGTCAGCAGGTTAGGGACATTTTAGTTCTGGAAGGACCATAAGAGTAAAGAATTGAGCGATCGTCATGAATAAGCTTGAGTTCGATCTTTGGCGCCACGGGCAATCGGAAGCAGAGAAGTTCATTCGCAGGGAACGGACTTTATCCCTTCTCCGAGTGACGCGACGGGAATCCTTGGCCGAGTTTTTGCGCCTGCAGATGAATATATCCCGGGCACGGAGTCCGCGGTCGGTTTCCCGGCTTCTCGGGGCCATGAGGGAAGTCCTGGATCGCCGCGCCAAGCGGATCAACTGAAGAATGGGCCTCGTCGAAGCTGCGCTTGCGGCCGTCCGTTCCTAGGATCTCCGCCCGCTTTGGCAACGTTCCCCCTCCCGCCAACGTGTGTGATATTGTCTGCCGAGCGCGCAAGGAGAACCACATGACCCGTCCCGCCGAAAAGAACCCGCACGAACGCAAGCCCCTGACCCGCCGCGGCTTCATGGGCGCCGCCCTCGGCGCCGTCCCCGCCGCGGCACTGTTCGGCCGCGAGGCGTCCGTCCAAGCTCCCGCCCAGACGCAAGCCGCCGCCTCAGCCCGGATCAAGGAATACCGCACGCTCGGCCGGACGGGATACAAGGTCTCGGACATCGCCTTCGGGGCCGGCCCTCTCAACAACGCCAACGTCCTGTCCGCGGCCTTCGAACGGGGCATGAACTACATCGACACCGCCGAGCACTACGAGAATGGCAACTCCGAGCGGGCCATCGGCCAAGCCCTCAAGGGCCGCGACCGGTCGAAGGTTTTCCTGACCACCAAGCTCAATATGGTCTACGACAAGCGCAACGACAAGGCCGCCATCCGCGACCGCTTCATGAAATGCCTGGAGCGGCTGGGGACGGCCTACGCCGACTGCCTGATGATCCACCTCTGCCCGCTGGCCCTGGTCAAGCACGAGCCCTACCACGAGGCTTTCCGCGAGCTCAAGGCGGAAGGGAAAGTGCGCTTCTCCGGCCTCTCCAGCCGCGGCGCGGACTATTCCCTGAGCGGCCGCATCGACGACCCCGTCGAGACGGTCGTCATGGCCGCGGCCGAAGACGGCCGCTTCGACGTCGTCCTCTGCACGTACAACTACCTTAAGGGGGATGCAGGCGACCGGATGCTGAAAGCCTGCGCCGAGAAGAACATGGGCGTCACCCTGATGAAGATGAACCCGGCCCTGACCAACGCCCAGGAAGCGGAGATGCTGGTCCGCCTGCGCGAGCGCTACAAGTCGCAGGGCAAGGACCTGCCCGAGGTCCTGGTCAAGCTGGCCCAGGTCAGCGCGGACCGGACGGCGGCCACGGAGGTCTTTCTCAAGAAGCACGGCCTGGGCGAGCCCGCGCAGTCGGGCGGCGCCGCGCTTCGCTACTGCCTGAACCGGCCCGAGGTCCATTGCGTCTGCCCGAGCATCAACAGCTTCGAAGAGCTGGACTCCTTTATCGCCATCTCCGGGACCAAGCTCGAGACCCGCGAAGCCGAGATGCTGGCCGACTGCCGCGAGACGCTGGGGAGCTCGACCTGCCGCATCGGCTGCGGCGAGTGCCAAGCTGCCTGCCCGAACGGCGTTCCGGTGGCCGCCATCATGCGCTACGACTACTACTTCCGGACCGCGAAACGCGAGAAAGAAGCCATGACGAATTACGCGGCCCTGGCGGGAGTGGACGCGGCCTCCTGCGCGGACTGCCCCGGCCCCTGCGAGGCGGCCTGCCCGCACGACGTCCCCATCCAGGGCAAGCTCATCCTGGCCCACAATATGCTGACCTTGCCGTAGCCTCTTCCGCCGGCCTGCCTTCGACGGGAGATCGAGGCGGCCCGAGGCGGCGTTCCGAGACCGGCCCCCGGCGCGGGTGGATTTCCGCATTTTCGTGTATCACAGTCGGGATGTTCGGAGACGGAAGCAGGGATCTTGTTGTACGTCTCGGAAATTCATTGACCAAGTCCTCAACAGGCCAGACGCGCAACCGCCGGGGAGTATGAGAGGGGCGGCGAGGCCCCCCTCAGGGGGTCAGCGGAGCGCCGAGGGGGGAGCGGGTCTCCCCCCTGGAAGTGTCCCGTCTCCAAGGATATTATGGGATTGGAATTAATGAGACGGGACACTAGAATGGCCCGCGAAAAACGCCGCATGCGCAGGAGCGCGCCCCGCCGCATCCGGATGACGCGGCCCGGCCGCCTTTCCGTCTTGGGCCTTGGCCTTCTCGCGTCCTGCCTGGCCGCGTCCAGCCTGTCCGCCTCCCCAGTGCAGGCCGACCTGCGGGGCCAATTGTCCTTCTGGCTGGCCGGCCACGACCGCCCGACGGCCGAAGGCGCGATCGGTGCGCGCTATATTCCCGCCTTTTCGCTGAAGAAGGACTTGGGCCGCGGCTCGTCCTTCGATGCCGAAGTCTCTCTCAATACCTATGTCTCTCTGCAGGGCCCGACCTTCGCCGAAGCCGCGGGATCGGCCGGCTTCAAGCCCTATCGGGCCTGGGCCCGCTTCTCCACGGCCCGCTTCGAGGCCCGGCTCGGCCTGCAGAAGATCAACTTCGGCTCGGCCCTGCTCCTGCGTCCGCTGATGTGGTTCGACCGTCTCGACCCCAATGACCCGCTGCAGCTCGCCGAGGGCGTGTACGGCCTGCTCCTGAAATACACGTTCAGCGGGGAGACCAGTGTCTGGCTGTGGGGCCTGGCCCGCAACGACGAGACCAAGGGCTGGGAGTACGTCCCCACGCGGCGCGACGAGCCCGAGTGGGGCGCCCGCGTCCAGGTCCCGCTCGGACCCGGTGAAGCGGCCGTCACCTACCACCATCGCCGCATGGACAGCGGCCGCAGCCTGCCCAAGCTGCCCGAAGACGAGGCGGCCGTCGTGCCCGAGGACCGGATCGGGATCGACGGCAAGTGGGACCTCGGGGTCGGGCTGTGGTTCGAAGCGGTCTGGACGCGCCAAGCCTGGTCCACCGCGCCCTGGAAGAGCCAGAAGCTGCTGACCTTGGGCGCGGACTACACCTTCGGACTGGGACATGGCCTGCACGTCCTGGCCGAGCACCTGGAAGCCGACTTCGGAGCCGACATCCTCGGCCGCGGCTCGCGCTACCGCTTCACGGCCCTGTCGGCGGACTATCCCCTCGGCCTGGTGGACCGGCTGCGGGCGGTCCTCTTCCGCGACTGGATCTCGGGCGACTGGTACCGCATCCTGACTTGGCAGAGGACCTACAACCGCTGGAGCTTCTACGTCCTCGGCTTCTGGAACCCGGAGACCTACCGCATCCCCTCCGCCGGCGGCGGGGCGAACCTCTTTGCCGGCCGGGGTTTTCAGATTATGATCGCCTACAATCATTGACGCGAGGAAGATATGGACAACGGCAAGCTGATGTTCACCACGGACCTGACCAAGGTCTATCCCATGGGCGGGCAGTCGATCACGGCCCTCGACAAGGTCAACCTGGCCTTCGCCAAAGGCGAGTTCGCCGGCCTGGTTGGGCCGAGCGGCTCGGGCAAGACGACCCTGCTCAACATCCTGGGCTCGCTGGACGTCCCCACGAGCGGGAGCGTCGAGGTGCTGGGCGAGAAGATCGAGACCCTCAGCCACCGCAAGGCGGCCGAGCTGCGCAACCGCCACATCGGGTTCATCTTCCAGACCTTCAACCTGCTGCCGGTCTACACCGTCTACGAGAACGTCGAGTTCCCCTTGCTCCTGCTGGGCCTGGGCGCTTCCGAACGCCGCCGGGCCGTCGGAGAGGCGCTGAAGTGGGTCCACATCGACGACCGGGCCCGCTCCAGGCCGGCCCAGCTGTCCGGCGGCCAGTGCCAACGGGTGGCCATCGCCCGGGCCGTGGTCAAGAAGCCGGCCCTGGTCCTGGCCGATGAGCCCACGGCCAACCTGGATGCCGAGAACTCCCACCGCATTCTGGATACCATGGCCGCCATCAACCGCGACCTGGGCACGACCTTCCTCTTCTCCACCCACGACGACAAGGTCATCTTGCACCTGCGGCGCAAGATCACTCTGATCGACGGCCGGGTAGCCAAGGACGAGCCGGGCCCGGCGGCGGAGAGGCGGCCATGATCATCCCCAAGCTGGCCTTGCGCAACATGCTGAGGGCCGGGGTCCGGACCTGGCTCAACGCCGCCGTCCTGTCGATGGCCTTCGTGACCATCATCGGCGCCCAGGGCCTGTACGAGGGCTGGGACACCGACGTCTCGCGGCTGATGGTCGAGACCGAGTATGGGGGCGGGCAGTACTGGGTCGCGGGCTTCGACCCCTTCGATCCGTTCACCCTGCAGGACGCCCATGCCGCGGTTCCGACGGGTCTGGCGGCGCAGGTCGAGGCCGGCCGGGCGGCGGCCCTGCTGTACGTGCCCGCCACCATCTATCCCGGGGGCCGCATCCGCTCGGTCGTGTTGAAGGGGATCGACCCCGGCCAAAAGGCGCTGGGGATCCCCTCGGCGGCGCTGGCGGGGACCGGCGCGGCCCTGCCCGCCCTGATCGGGAGCCGCATGGCCAAAGCGGCCGGGCTGGCCAAGGGCGACACGGTGACGGCTCGCTGGCGCGACGCCCGCGGCGTCTACGACGCCCGCGACCTGACCATCGTCGAGGTCATGCAGACGGGCGTCCAATCGATCGACGAGGGGCAGATTTGGATGCCCCTGGAAACCCTGCGCGAGATGGCCGGGACGCCCGGGCAGGCCACCATGGTTTCCCTGGCCAAGGATGTCCCCCCGGCCGGGGCTGCCGCCGGCTGGGACTTCATGAGCATCGACGTCCTGCTTAAGGATGTCAGGGACCTGATCGGGGCCAAAAAGATCGGCGGCTCGATCGTCTACGTCATCCTGATGTTCCTGGCCATGCTGGCTGTCTTCGACACCCAGCTGCTGTCGATCTGGAGGCGACGCAAGGAGATCGGGACAATGATGGCCATGGGCGTCACCCGCCAGCGGGCCGTAGCCCTGTTCACCTTCGAGGGCGGGCTGAACGGCGTCTTCGCCGCCCTGGTGGCGGCCCTCTGGGGCATTCCCCTGCTGTCCTACTTCGCCAAGCACGGCATGACCTTCACCGGGGAGCAGGCGGACAGCTTCGGCATGGCCCTCGACAAGGGGCTCTTCCCCGTCTATGGGGCCGGGCTGGTCCTGAGCACGACCTTGCTCGTCTTCGCGGTCACCCTCATCGTCAGCTACCTGCCGGCCCGCAAGATCAGCCGCCTGAAGCCGACCGACGCCCTGCGCGGGAGGACATCATGATCCGCTTCCTGGTCAAGGGCGTCCTGCGCGACCGCTCCCGCAGCTTCTTCCCCATCCTCATTGTCACAGCCGGGGCCTTCCTGACGGTGGCCTTCTATTGCTACATTCGGGGGGCTGAGGTCAACGTCGTCCGCTCCAGCGCCAACCTGCGCTTCGGCCATGTCCGGGTCATGACCGCGGCTTACGCGGCCGAGGCCGACCAGGTCCCCAACGACGCGGCCCTGACCGGGATCGATGACCTGACGGCTAAGCTGCGCGTCCTGGCCCCGGACATGGACTGGGTAGCCCGCATCCAGTTCGGCGGCCTGCTGGACGTGCCCGACGCAGCCGGCGAGACCAAGAGCCAAACCCCCGCCTCGGGCATGGCCGTCGACCTGCTGACGCCCGGCAGCCTCGAGCCGGGACTGCTCAACCTGGAGAAGATTCTGGTCCGGGGGCGCCTGCCGCGGCAAGCCGGCGAGGTCCTCCTCGGCGACGAGATGGCCCGTCGGCTGGGATTGGAGCCCGGGGACCGGGTGACTCTGGTCGGGTCGGGCATGAGCGGGGCCATGAGCATGGCCAATCTGAACGTGGCCGGGACAATCCGCTTCGGCATCCAGGCCATGGACCGGATGGGCCTGATCGCCGACCTGGGCGACATCCGCCGGGCCCTGGACATGGAGGACGCGGCCGGGGAAGTCCTGGGCCTCTTCCGCGACGGGGTCTACGTCCACGAGCGGGCCAAAGCCCTGACCGAGGCCTTCAACGCCGCGGCCGCCGACCCCGCCGATCCCTTCCGGCCGGTGATGCAGACCTTGGCCGCCCAGCCCGGCCTGGACATCATGATCGAGAAGGCCGGGCTCTTCACGGGCATCCTGGTCATGGTCTTCCTGCTGGCCATGTCGCTGGTCCAGTGGAACGCCGGCCTGATCGGGACTCTCCGCCGCCACGGCGAGTTCGGCCTGCGCCTGGCCCTGGGCGAGAGCAAAGGCGCCGTCTACCGCGCCCTGCTGGGCGAAGCGGTCATCATCGGCCTGATCGGCTCGCTCATCGGGTCCCTGCTCGGCCTGGCCCTCGCCTTCTATCTCCAGGCCTACGGCATCGACGTCAGCAGCTTCATGAAGAACATGAGCTTCCTGATGGATCCCGTCCTGCGGGCCAAGGTCACGCCGTTTGCCTTCGTCATCGGCTTCATCCCGGGCCTCCTGGCCTCGCTGGTCGGGACGGCCATCGCCGGACGGGCCATCTACAAGCGGCGGACAGCCACGCTGTTCAAGGAGCTGGAGACATGAGAAAGCCCATCCCCGCGATCACGCTCGCGATCATTCTCTCTCTGACCGCCGCCGCTTCGTTCGCGACGGCGGTCCAGGCCCCGTCGCTCTCGGCCGAGACGATCCTCGATCGGGTCGACCACAACGCCGTGCCCGGGACCAAGATCATCATCTCCGAGATGACCATCCGGGGGCGGCGCGACAGCCGGACGGTCAAGTCCAAGTCCTGGATCCAAGGCGAGGAAAAAGCCTTCACGGAGTACCTCGACCCGCCGCGCGAGCGGGGGGTCAAGATGCTCAAGCTGGGCGACCAGCTCTGGACCTACGCGCCGGACGCCGACCGGACCATCGCCATCTCGGGCCACATGCTCCGCCAGTCGGTCATGGGCTCGGACCTGTCTTACGAGGACATGATGGAGGACCGCAAGCTGCGCCAGGCCTACGAGGCCAGGATCGCGGGCGAGGAGGTCTGGGAGGGGCGGCCGTGCTGGGTGTTGGAGATGACCGCCAAGGCCGGAGACATGGCCTACCCCGTGCGCAAGGCCTGGGTGGACAAGGAGCGCTACGTGGTCCTCAAGGAAGAGCGCTTCGCCAAGAGCGGCAAGATGCTCAAGACCCTGGAGGTCAAGAGCGTCGTCAATAAGGGCGGCCGCTGGATCCAGGACCGGGCTGTCTTCCGCGATGCCCTCAAGCCC
The DNA here is from genome assembly GCA_002383325.1 of Candidatus Aminicenantes bacterium UBA4085. Taxonomy (GTDB): domain Bacteria; phylum Acidobacteriota; class Aminicenantia; order Aminicenantales; family UBA4085; genus UBA4085. The sequence goes on along the minus strand of DFYJ01000127.1, from coordinate 15,948 downwards.
GGCGCAGGCACCGAGATGGTCATCGTCTCCATCGAGCTCGACCCGGTTATCCCGGAGTCGGTCTTCTCCAAAGCATCGTTGCGGAAATAAATCCGCCCGTCGTTGCAGCCCCCCGCTTTCGAGGAGGGGGAAAACCTCAGCCGCGTTCTAATATTCGGCCGGGCGGCGCCCGCCGCGCGGGATTTGCGAGGGACTCGTCGGCTTGTCGCCGCGAGGGGGCTATGGTACAAGTATTGGCCTACTTAGCCCTTTAAGGACGCACCCATGGCCGAGGAATTTCCCAAGCTGTACGAGCCCGGGCTCTACGAGAAGAAAACCTACGAACGCTGGACGGCGGCCGACGCCTTCGCCGCGGTCCCCGACGGACGAGCCGGCCGCTACGTCATCATGATGCCCCTGCCCAACGTCACCGGGGCCCTGCACATGGGTCACGCCATGGACAACGTCATGCAGGACCTGCTCATCCGCTGGCACCGGATGATGGGCGAGAACGCCCTCTGGATGCCGGGCACCGACCACGCCGGCATCGCCACCCAGGCGGTGGTCGAGAAGCGCCTCTTCGAGCTGGAGGGCAAGACCCGCCACGATCTCGGCCGGGAGGGCCTGGTGGCCCGCATTTGGGCCTGGAAGGACGAGTATCAGCAGCGGATCATCCGCCAGCAGCAGGCCATGGGCTGCTCCTGCGACTGGGGCCGCCAGCGCTTCACCATGGACGCGGTTTGCGCCCGGGCCGTGCGGGAGGCCTTCTTCCGGCTCTTCCGGGACGGCCTCATCTACCGCGGCAATCGGCTGGTCAACTGGGACTGCCAGCTCGAGACGGCGGTCTCCGACGACGAGATCGTCTACGAGAAAGTCCAAGGCCATTTCTGGCACATCAAGTACCCCATCCTCGAGGCCAAGCCCGGCGAGCCCATCCACGTCGTCGTGGCCACCACCCGGCCCGAGACTATGCTCGGCGACACGGCCGTGGCCGTCCATCCCGACCCGGCCGGCGAATTGGATCGGCAGGCGGCCGATCTGCAAATCCGCCTCGGCGGCGCCTCCAAGAAAGACCGGACCGACATGGAAAAGGCCTTGGAGGCGATCGAGGCGCGGCGGACCGAAGTCCTGCCGCACCTGCTGCGGCTGCGGGATATGGCCGCCGACGGGCGGCGCGTGCTCCTGCCGCTTGTCGACCGCCCCATCCCGCTCATCCTGGACGGGTGGGCCGATCCGGCCCTAGGCACGGGCTGCGTCAAGATCACGCCGGCCCACGATCCCAACGACTACGCGGTTTGGGAGCGCCACCAAGCGGACATGGGGATCGTCAATATCCTCAATCCCAACGGGACGATCAACGAGGCCGGCGGCCCCTACGCCGGGCAGGACCGCTTCGAGGCCCGCAAACATGTCGTGCATGATCTCAAGGCCAAGGAGCTGCTCGAATCCGTGGAGGACCGCGAGATCGAGATCGGCCATTCCGACCGGTCCAAGACGCCCATCGAGCCCTACCTGAGCAAGCAGTGGTTCGTCCGCATGAGTGATGTCCCAGGCGGGATCACCTGCGGAATCGGGACGAAGAAGCGGTTCCGGGCTCCCGGGCTGGCCCAGGCGGCCATCGATGCTTCCCTGCCCGGCTACAAGTCCCCCAGCGGACGGCGCCTGGCCTTCGCCCCTGACGACGAGCGCTACGGCGGCACCTTCCGGGCCTGGTTGGGCGAGAAGCGCGACTGGTGCATCAGCCGCCAGCTGTGGTGGGGCCACCGCATCCCCATCTGGCATGCGACGTTCGCGGGACGGGACTACGAAAGGCTCACCGCGTCCCTCTTCCAAACCGACCCCGAGGCCATCTATGCCTGGGTTTCCGACGATGCGGGCCAAACCCGCCCGCTCCGGCATCCATCCGGCCTGGATCCGGATCAGACCTACAGCCTCCTGGTCTGCCTGCGCGACGAGACGGCCGAGGCCGCTTACGCCGCCAAGCTGGAATCCCTCGGCCTGGTCCGCGATCCCGACGTCCTCGATACCTGGTTCAGCTCGGCCCTCTGGCCGATGAGCACCTTGGGCTGGCCCGACCCGTCGACGGCCGAGATCGATCCCGGGCAGCGGACGCTGGCCGCGCCCGAGGCCGGCCTGGAGGACGCCCTGGCCTATTTCTATCCCGGATCCTGCCTGGTGACCGCCCGCGACATCATCACCCTGTGGGTGGCCCGGATGATGATCATGGGGCTTTACCTTCTGGGCGACGTCCCCTTCACCGACAGTTTCATCCACGCCAACATCCAGGACGGCAAAGGCGAGCGGATGAGCAAGAGCAAGGGCAACGGCATCGATCCCGAGGACATCATCGAGAAATACGGCACCGATGCCATGCGCTACGTCCTTTGCGACATGCAGACGGGCACGCAGGACATCCGCCTTCCCGTTCAGGCTGTCTCGCCCTACACCGGCGAGCTGGTCGATCTGGCCGCGGCCAAGCACGGCCGCTCGATCTTCACCTACATCGATCCCAAGTCGGGCAAGGAGTTCGACGTCCTGGGGACGATGCCGGACATCCCACCGGCCAAGATCATCTCGGAGCGGTTCGAGACCGGCCGGTCCTTCTGCACCAAGCTGTGGAACGCGGCCCGCTTCATGTTCGGCAATCTTGGCGAACACGCCTTCACGGCCGTTCCGGCCGCCGCCCTGGCTCCCGAGGACCGCTGGATCCTATCGCGCCTGTCCAAGATCATCGGCCAGGTCACCGAAGCCCTGCGGGCCTACAACCCGTCGGCCGCCGTCGGCGCCGCCCGCGACTTCTTCTGGGGCGAGCTCTGCGACTGGTACCTGGAGATCATCAAGCCGCGCCTGCGCGACGAGGCCCAAGCGCCGATCGCCCGCTCCGTGCTGGCCCTGGCCTTTGACCAGGTCCTGCGGCTCTTCCATCCCTTCGTCCCGTTCATCACCGAAGTCCTGTGGGAGCAGTTGAACGCCCAGTGCCCTACCCGCGGCCTGCAGAGCCCGCTTCCGCCTTCCAAGCTGCTGATCAAGGCCGCCTGGCCTTCCCCGCGGCCGATGTGGGAGGACGAGGCGGTCGAGGCCGACTTCGCAGTGGCCGTAGGGGTCGTCCGGGCCGTCCGCGACATGCGAGCCCGGCACGGCATCTCGCCGGCCCAGAAGCTGGCCGCGACGATCAAGGCGGCCGGGGCCGAAACCGAAGCGCTGGCGCGCTTGGAGACGCTGGTCATCCATATGGCCAACCTCGAGTCGCTGGCCGTGGCCGCCGACGCCGCCCGACCGGCCCTGTCCGTCGTCCAGATCGTGAGCGGGATGGAGATCTACGTCCCAGGGCTCATCGATCCGGCCAAGGAGAAGGCCCGCCTGGAGGCCCAGAAGGCCAAGCTGGCCGAGGACTTGCGCAAGACGGAAGCCAAGCTAAGCAACGAAGGGTTCGTTGCCCGCGCCCCGGCCGAGGTGGTGGAGAAGGAAATAACCAAGTTGGCCGAGATGCGGGCCCAGATCGAGTCGCTCGAAGCAGGCCTGAAAGCGTTGATCTGAATGAAGACCGGAAGGCCCTGGGCATTCCGGCGGTCCACCCGACCGGCCGGGCCAGTTGAGAAGACATGGACATATTTTTAATTCTCCTCAAATTCGCTGCCGGCGCGGTCATCGTCCTGTTCGCCGGTGTCCGGCTTTCCCGCTACGGCGATGAGATTGCCGTGAGGACGGGCCTGGGCGGGGCCCTCATCGGCATCGTCCTCCTGTCCACCGTCACTTCGCTCCCCGAGCTGGCCGTCGGCATCACCTCGACCGCGTTCGTCGGCAGCCCCGACTTGGCCGCCGGCGGGCTGCTCGGCAGCAATACCTTCAACCTGGCCTTGATCGTCCTGCTGGACATCCTCTACCGCGGCGGCCCGCTTCTGGCCCGCGCCCGTTCGGGCCATATCCTCTCGGCCGGCGTGGGCGTCATGCTGATCGGCCTGGTCAACTCACTTATTCTGTTCTACCAGCAGGGCGGCAATATCCACCTATTCGGTGTCGGGCTGGAGAGCCTGGCCATCGCAACGGCCTATATCGTTTCAATCCGACTCATCTATCGCTACGACAAGCGAAGCAGGGAAGCCGCTGGGGAAGCCGAGGCGAAGAAGACGGACGCGGCCGCTCCCCTGCGGATCGTCTATCTGAAGACGGCCGCGGCGGCCCTGGCCATCGTCGCCGCGGGCATTTGGCTGTCCATCCAGGGAGACGCCTTGGCCAAGGCGACGGGATGGGGCGCTAGCTTCGTCGGCAGCCTTTTCTTGGCCGCCGCGACGAGCCTGCCGGAGGCCGTGGTTTCGATCTCGGCCCTCCGGATCGGAGCCGTGGACATGGCCGTCAGCAACCTCCTGGGCAGCAATTTGTTCAACATGATGATCCTGGCCGTCTGCGATCTCTTCTATCGCCGCGGCCCGCTCCTGGCCGATGTTTCGACGGCCAGCGCCATGGCCGGGCTCACTTCCATCCTGATGACGGGAATCGTCATCACCGCGTTGGTTTATCGTCAAGGACGCGATTCAAAATTCCGGATGGGGGTCGAGGTCCTGGCCCTGGCCGCTGCCTATTTCATGGGGAGCTATTTCGTCTTCGTCCTCAGCCGCGCCTCGTAGCTCGCGGTCCTCGCCTCATCCTCGATCGGACCGCCGGGGCGTCGAGATGGACGTCGGCCATCCTTGTCAAACTTTCTTCAGGACCTCCTCTGCCGGAAGAGGTAGATCAGCATCCGGTCCGCATCGAACGTCCGGTCGATGTGCTCCAGACGGAAGCCCGCCTTCTCCATCTGTGCTTTCATCGCCTCGGGAGTCGTCCCCTCGCCGCGCCCGTTCGCGGGAGGAATCCACTCGGCGATGGCCGCCCTTCCGCCCGTCTTGAGGGCCTCCCGGGCTTTGCTCATCAGGGCCACGGGGTCGCCGAAGTGGTGGTAGGACGAGATGATGAAGATCAGGTCCAGCGCCCCGGATGGCAGCTTGGGATCGGCCAGGTCGCCGACGATGGTGGCAACGTTTTCGAAGCCCCCGCGGCGGCATCGGTCGGCACAGCGCTTGAGCGCGTCGGCGTCGATGTCTTCGGCGTAGACCTTCCCCTCGGGTCCAACCCGGTCAGCCAGATGAACAACATAGCGGCCCCCGCCGGCTCCGATTTCGGCCACGGCCATCCCCGCTTTGAGCCCGATGATGTCCATGACCTGCGCGGGCGGCTGAAGCCGGTTGAGCCGGGCCTCGTTGGCGTTGGCAGGAGCCAGCCTGTCCTGGACGGCTTGGGGCATGGCGAGGCCGGCTGTAAGCAGGACGGCGGCCATAAGCCTTAAGCGCCATGGATTCGAGCTATTCCGGCGCTTTTCTTTCATTTCGGAATCTTTCGGCACGATAGGCTCTTTCATCCGGTCTTTTCCCGGACCCGGTCAACGGCTCTTCCCGATGGGGACGAAGGAGGCCCAACCGTCCCAGGCCGGGTGATCGGTCAGCCGAACCGGGTTGCCGCCGTCGGCGTCCGTCTGGTAGATCTCGAAATTGCCGTCGCGGATGCTTTGGAAGACGAGGAAGCGGCCGTCGAGAGACCACATGACATTTTCGTCCCGCGTCTCGACCGCGGTGACGGCCCGGTCGCCGCTCCCGTCCGCGTTCATGATTCTGATCATGCCCTGCATCCGTCCGTCAGCCCGGAATTTCTGGGCATAGGCGATCCGTTTCCCGTCGGGCGACCAGACAGGGAAGATCTCCCACTCCGGCGTCCGGGTCATCCGGGTCTGGCCGCTGCCGTCGGGGGCCATGACATAGATTTCGTAATTGCCGTCGCGATTGGACATGAAGAGGATCTTCGAGCCGTCGGGCGACACGAACGGCCGCTCGTCGCGCCAGGCGCCCGAGGTCAGGCGTCTCGGGCTTGAGCCGTCCGCTGCCATCATCCAAATCTCCGTCTTTTCCCCAAGATCTTTGATGAAGACGATGGCCTTCCCATCGGGGCTGAACTCGGGATGATGTTTCTCTTCCGGGGAGGAGGTGATCTGCTTGATCCCGCCGCCGTCGACGTCCATCAGGAAGACTTCCATGTGACCGGAGCGGTCGCTGAGGAAGGCGATCGTCTTCCCGTCGGGCGAAGGCGCCGGGCAAAGATCCTGGGCGGGATGGCTCGTCAGATTGCGCGGTTCCTTCTCGCCCGGGTGGAGGATATAGACATCTTTGTTGTCGCCCCGACCAGAGTAGAAGACCACGGGATAATCACCGCCGGAGTCCGGGACGGCTAGGCCCGAAGGGCTCAGCCGGTACTTGTCGAGAACATCCGACCGAACCCAATAGGCGGCGCTCTCCCCGTCGCGCTGGCTGAGGAAGAAGAGGTACTTCCCGTCCGCGGTGACGATCGGACAAAGCTCAATGGACTCGCTGTTGACCTCGGGCCCGAGCTTGACCGGCTCCCCCCACGATCCATCCTCCTTCTTGAGGCTGATCCAGAGATCGTACTGACGGGAGATGAGCAGGTAGCTCCCGTCGGGAGAGATAAAAGGGCTGTCCTCCACCGCCGCGGAGCTGATGGGGCGACCAACGTTTTTCGCCTCCTCGTAAGCGCCGTTCACCAGCCTCGAGCGGTAGATATCGTTCATGCCCAGGCTGTCGGGCGCATTCCCGGCGAAATAGACCGTACCGTCCGGACCGAGGGAGAACTCCCAGTGCATGTTGTGCTCGTTGACCCGGCCTTCCAGAAGCTGCGGCTCGCCCCAGCCCGAGGCGGTCCGGTCGGCATACCAGATCTTCTCCGAGCCCTGAACCTTCTCCCCGGGGAGAGGCCGCCGCGACAAGAAATAGATCCTCTTACCGTCCGGGAAAAAGAACGGCACGTCGGCGCCCAGCCCCTGTCCCGAGAAAGGCGCTATTTCGGGAGGCGTCCAGCGGCCGCCGACGCGTTTCATCATGATCAGATCGGTCTCGGTGTAGATGCCGCCGGGGCGGGAGACCATCGGCGCCCAAAACACTTCGTTCCCGTCGGGCGAGAAGACGGCCGTGCTGTGGAGCCCCCAGATCGAGGAGACGATCCCCGGAGCGAAGATCTCGGCCCTGTCCGTCGGCGGCTTCTGACCGAGATAATCCCCTTCCAGGACGGGAAAGCGCATCGGCCCGGTATCGGCGCCCCTGCCGGCGAGGAGGGCGGCCGCGTCCTCGTAGCCGCGCTCCTTGGCCACGTTGTAGGCCGTCTGGCCGATGATGTTCCGGGCGTCGATCGCCGCGCCTTTCTCGATCAGGAGCCGCAGGATGCCTGTCCGGCCGTCCCGGGCCGCGTAGTGGAGCGGCGTCCAGCCGAAGCGGTCGGAAGGCTTGGGATCGTAGCCCTTGTCGAGAAGAAAGTCGACGATAGTCTCCGACCCGCCTTGGGCGGCCGTGAAGATGAGATCATTCCCGATCGATTTCTTCAAGTCGGCGGACTTTGCGGCCAGGGGCAGGAACAGGGAATCCAAGCCCTCGGAAGCGGCCGAGCCGAGCATGACGTACCACTTCTCGCCCGGCTCGGGGAGCCGTGCGCCCTTGGCCATCAGCGAGTCGACCAATTCGCGCTTGGCCCGCCAGGCGGCAAGCTCCAGCGGCGTGGAGCCGAAGCGGTCCTCGGCGTTGACGTCCGCGCCGGCCGCGATGAGAATCCGGGCCGTCTCGACCTGCCCTCGCTCGCGGGCGCAGAGGATGAGCGCCGTCCGGCCATAGTCGTTCCTGAGCTCGAGGGCGGCCTTCCTCTCCAGCAGGACGGCCACCGCCTTGGCGCGGTCGAAGGCAGCCGCGCGCTGAAGAGGCGTGTGCTTGCCGGAGCCCGCCAGGTCGATCGCGGCGCCTTGATCGATCAAGAAACTGACGAGCTCGGGGTTGCCCCCGGCCGCGGCGTGGTGGAGGAGAGAGTCGCCCTCGGCGTCGACGGCGTGGGTGAGCTCGGGCGTTTTCTCCACAAGCGCCTTGACGGCGGCCACGTCCCCCTTGCGGAACAGATCGAACACGCTTTGGGCCGCCGAAGATGCGGACAATCCGATCATCAGCGATAAAGCCAGCGCGATTTGCTTCATGCTTTCATCCTACTATTGAGAGTCGACGGCTTCAAAAAGCCCATGAAGCCGACTGAAGCCGGCGGGCCGGGGGCTCCGACCGGGCGCTCATCAACTATAACGTACGTTAATGGGTTTTTATTACACGCAGCTTTCCACTGGGGGAAAACCGGGTCATTTCCACATCATTTTGTAAACAATGACTTCTTTAAAGCCGGACGCCTTCTCGCGGACGCAGTAGGCCCGGCCGTTTTTAAGGACGACGTCGAGGAAAGAGTTGTTATAGAAATCCCGCATATAGTCCTGATACCCCAACCCCACTCGAAACAGCCGGACACCCTCGGGAGAAAACACGTCGTTCATATAGGCGCCCGAATCCGGGTCACGGTCTAGAGTTGAGACGAACAAGAAGCCCTTTTCATCCACGGCTAAGGACTGGAAGGGGGGAAACTGGGAGAGGGAGGCAAAGAATTTCCGAGTGTCGTCTCCGACGGCCTTTGGCAGTCTTTCGATGATGTCTTTTTTATACGCCTCGGAAACCTGCCTCGAGGGAAAACCCGCCCTGATAATCTTCTTGAGGCGTCCATCGAGATCGAAGACCGCGATATCCCGCCCTTCATCCCCCCCATTGGCAAAGAACACGGATGCTGATACGCCGAATATGGGAACGTGAGCCAGCGGATTTCGTCCGATTATGCCGTTTTCGGGGAGGGAATGGCTTCGCACATCGACCAGCTTATTAAACTGGCCGTCGAATAACGCCAGAGCGACTTCCCTGGCGACCATTTCCTTGTTCTCCGGTATATAGGGAGCCAGGATATTTCCATTGGCGAGGACTTTGCGTCGAAGTCCGACGAAACGGACCCATTTTTCAGTGCGCTCCTGGCGGAGAAACCCGCCGTCCGAGTCGAAGACAACGAACCTGGACGTGCTATGGATCAGAATCTCGCCGGAAGCCGTCATCCCGAAATAGGTGGGAAATTCGGCTTCGCCGGGGCCCTGTCCCTTGGGACAGAAGGATCTTATCAAGCCGCCCTTGTCATCGAATTGAAAAACGAAAGAGCCTGATTTCAATCCGCTTCCGAAAACGAGGATCCGTCCCCGGACATCGGCATCGATCGCCGAGACGTCGGTCAAGCCGGCCGCGGCGAGCTTCTCGTCCTCGAGGTCGATGCGGAACTCCTCCCGCAGCGTCAAAGATCGCGGCTGGCCGGGAACGGAGAAATAGCCGCTCCCGTTATCAACGACTTCAACGCCGTTTTCGATCGTCCGTATGGGCCCTTCCATCTGGGATTTACAGGCCCAAGACAAAGCTAAAGCCATCCATACGGCGAGACCCCGTTTCATGCTCCCCCCCAAACCGTTCCTTGGCTGACGAGCGCGGTCAATCCATTCGAGCTAATGGCCACGGCGCTCCCCGTTAAGCGCCCCCAGAAGCCGCAGATAATCTTTCAAACTTTCGTGCACGGTTCCAGCTATAAAGGAAACGAAGGCCGCTTGGCTCCGGCCCGGCCCTTGCGCACGCCGGATAGCCTCTAAATACCCGTTTCGCAGAACGGGGGGGATGATGGTGATGACATACCCGGCTTGTAAAAGAGCCAGATTCATCAAGAGCCTGGCGGTCCGCCCGTTCCCGTCCTGGAACGGATGGATCGTTACAAGCTCCAAATGAATCAGGGCCGCAAACTCAACGGGATGGGTCTTTTTTTTGAGGGCTACCAACCCGTCTACGAAGTCTCGCATCAGGGGTTTAACCCGGGCCGGGGTAGGGGGAATATGTCTCGCACCCGTGATGATGACGTTGACCGTCCGGTACTTGCCTGCATTCTCTTCATCGATGCGGTAAAAAAAAAGCCGATGGAGTTCCAAGATATCGCGCTCGGAAATATTCTCTTTTTTGCTAAGCTCGAAAAGAAGGTCATAGGCTTCACTATGCCCGACGGCCTCATAATGATCTCTCAGGAGTTTCCCGCCGATGGTGAGCCCTTCCTCGATGACGATTTTTGTTTCGCTTTCGGTCAGCGAATTTCCTTCTAGCGCGTTGCTCGAATAGGCCAGATCGATCCGATAGTATTCCCGCAGCTCTTTTTGGGCTTGGGGTTTCAAGGGACGAAAAGAATCGATTTCATCCCGGAGCTTATCGATCAAGGCCAGCTTTTGTTTAAGCTCTGGAGTCATCGTTTTCGCCTTCCCCTAAACCGCGTGCTCGCGGATAAGTTCGGTCAGCCTCTTCTTGATCTCCAACCAGGAATACTCGACCAGCATCACCGGCTCGGGATCCGCATCGGCGTCGACAAAATAAATCAAACTTTTGAGGACATGCACCCCGTTTCCCGGCGGGGACGTATACTTGTTGCGGAAAAGCCCCAGAAGCGATTCGAGATTAAACCCCATTTCCCTCAAGAGGAAATAGAGATCGATAAAATCGCGCTTTCGGCCTCGGCCGGCGATGGCCTCAATCTTCATACAGCCGATATCTTCCAAGGACGCTACGGCCAAACCCAAGAATGGGGAGGTGGCTCCTAAAAGAGGGTATGGATAGTGGAAAAACCCAACCTTCGTGCCCAGGAATTCTCCAACCCATGTTCCTGCATCCGTATAGTCGGGCGTACAGTCTCCGATTTTCTTTAGTTCGGCCCATAAAACGGTAGGCGAAAAATCCACGGGAGAAAAAAAGTCGAGATCCTGGGACATCCGATGACCCAGATGGAGAGCGCATCCGGTTCCGCCAGCGAGATAAAACCCTCGCTTAGCAACCCAGGAGGAGAGCCGATCGATGGCCGTTTTAGTCGCCGGGGCCAGAACGCGATCAAACATGAGCAGACCCGGCCAGGCGAAGCCGCCAGAAATTCCTGCTTTTATTGGAAAGAGAACGACTCGATTCGAGGACGGCGGCGACATCGTCGCGCGGGTACTGTTCAAAAAGCCAACGGACGGCCTTCTCGTCGCCGAATTCCAGAAGCCGTTCGATGATGTAGGCTTTATGGCGCTTGGGATCGAGTCCAGCAGGATCGACATCCCAGAAAAAGCGCCTTATTTCACTGGAAACCATGCTCTCATTATAGCACAAACAACGGCCCGACCTTCTCTCTATCTAACTGATATTATTGCTGTTCGCCGTTGTTTTTAGCCAAAACCAACGCATTTTTCCCGGACCTGATCCTAAACAAAGATCGGAAACGAGTCGTATAAGGTACAGAGGAAGTGCTCTCGCCGATGGGAGGGAGGTAAAGGGATGAGAAAATCCGCGGCCTTTTTCTGTCTGCTTCTCGGGATCGGGTGCGGACTCTGGGCGGCACAAGCCGTGCCGGAAGGAACGAAAACCATCAAGATCGTTCCCGACCCCGTCTTCGGACAGGGTGTCGCGTGGGACACGATCTTCAATCCAAGCCTCGACAAATCCCTCGCTTTCCTGCCGGACGGAAGCTTCTTCCGCGGCAGCCAGCGGGAAGGGAAGATCTACAAATTCGACCCATCGGGAAAGCTCAGCAAAAGCTTCGGCCGCCAGGGGCAAGGACCGGGGGATCTCCATGGCATCATGGCTCTCGACACCCTGGACGGCACCTTGCTTGTCGTCTATGGGGGCCGACGGTTGAGCTTGTTCGACTTGGACGGAAACTTCCAAAATAGTCTCCCGGTCTCCGGTACGATTTGGGACATGGCCGCTCTCCGCAACGGCAAGATCGCTCTGGTGCGGGAAATCTCCGCCGGCTCTGATCCGAAATGGTTTAAAGGCCGGTACAGCGTCTTCATTCTCGATGTTGAATCGGGCGCGGAGAAGGAAATCGCCTCTTTCGACTATGCCGTACCGCGGGGAGAGTTCTTCATACGCATCACTCGATTCGATCGTTACCCCCGGCTGGCCAAGACCGGCTCGAACACGCTCCTCCTGGCTTATCCTGCCTCGCCGGAAGTCCTCCTCTATTCGCTCGACGCAGGGAAGCGCGGCTCTTTCCCGTTGAGCCTAGAGCCGGTGAAGTTTACCTGGGACGTCCTTTCGTTCGTGATGGACTTTGAGCACGATGCGAAAGGCCGCGAAATCATGACGCTTAACAAGAACAAAGTTGCTTTGCCCGAATATCTGCCGTATCACCTGGGGATCGCCGGCGACTCGGAGGGTCGCATCGCCGTGTTTGAAAACGGGTTGGCGCATATGACGCATGATGTATCATTCCGCCTCTATGCGCAGAATGGGAGGCTGCTTTCGATCAACAAAATCGATCCGGGAGAATTCGAGCTGGTCCAGCCGCAGCGATTTAGGAACGGCTATGCCTACTCCTGGCTGACCAAGAAAGGCGGCGACGGAAGCTTCGTCTTCGGGCGCTGGAAGACCGGGCTCTGAACCGGCCGAGAGCACTCTTCCGGGTGTCCGAACGCGCTTGAATTCACACGGCCCATCAGTCAAGATTAACCCGTGAGTCCTACGATCCCGCTGATCGCCATCCTCACGATCGTCTTCCTGGCGGCCCTCGCGCGGGGCGCCTTCGGCTTCGGCGACGCGCTTCTGGGTATGCCGCTTCTGGCCCTCTTCGTTCCGCTCACCTTCGCCACCCCGCTTATGGCCCTCGTCGGCCCCACACTGGCCCTCCTCATTTTGGCCCGCGAATGGAAGTCCATGGACCTGCGCGGCGCCGCCGTCATGATCGCCTCAACCTTGCTCGGGATCCCGATCGGCCTCTTCGGCCTCAAGAGCATCGACGCCCGGATCATCAACCTGGCCCTGGCCGTCGTGATCATCCTGTTCGCCCTCTACAACCTCTTCCGGCCGGGCCTGCTCCGCCTCCGCTCCGGCCGTTCCGCCCCGCTTTTCGGCCTAGTGGCGGGAGTTCTAGGCGGGGCCTACAACACCAACGGACCGCCGGTCATCATCTACGGGACGCTGCGGGGCTGGCCGCCGGAATCCTTCCGGGCCACCCTGCAGGGATACTTCCTACCGACCGGCCTGGCCATCCTGATCGGGCAGGGCCTCGCCGGCCTGTTGACCCGATCTGTCCTGACCATCTACCTCTACGCCCTACCCGTCCTTGCGCTGGCCGTTCTTCNNGCCTTGGGCGCGCGCATCCCCGCCGCCCGCCACGCCCGCTGGATCCATGGTCTGCTGCTGGCGGTAGGCCTGACCCTGTTCGTCAAGACCCTTCTCGGATAAGCCGCCGGATCAACGTAACTCCGGCTCGAACGTTTATGAATTGAGGGCGGGAGCGCCCGCCCCGAGGGAGGAATAGACCATGGAAAGACGAAAGTTCATCGGCAAGACGGGCTGCGGCCTGCTGGGCCTGGCCGCGGCGGGTGGAATCCTTGAAGCGGCCCCGGCCCAGGCGGCCGGACAGGATCAGAAGCCTGCGGCGCCGCCTCCGCCTCCTGCTCCCGCCCAGCGCAGGACCCGCCACAAAATCGACATCGAGATCTTCGAAGCCCGGCCCGATACCTGGTGCCACAAGAAGGGCGACAAGTTCGAGTACCCCACGGACTGGGGCAAGATCTGCCCCTGGCTCCGAGCCAGCCTGAACGAGTTCGTGCGGATGCTGGAGATGGGAGTGACCCTGCCCTGGATGTACGAGAACACGCCTTACCAGAAGGTCGTCGATCCGGACGGGATCACGACCGAGTACGTCCGCTGCCCCGATCCGACCGCCAATCTGGTGGCCAAGATCACCCGGACCAAGATAGGCTAGGGCCGTTCGGCCGTCCGCAGCCGCTCGAGCAGCTCCCGCGTCTGCGGATCGGAATCCCGAGGCAGCGACGCCAGGACATCGGCCAAGTCCATCCGGCTCCGCCGGAGCGTTTCGAATTCCGACGCCGCGTCGGCCGGCAGAGGGAGAGCGGACAGTCCCCGCGACAGGATGGCGTTTTTGGCCCGGCTCAGCCTGGTCTCCCCGACTTCATCGAGCAGATGAAGGTACTTCTGGTGGAGGACCCACTCGTTGACCAGGAAGGCGGCTTCGGCCGGCTGAAAACGCTCCCAGAAGCCGGCCGGCCAGCCCGGATCGACGAGAGAGCCGATGACGAAGGCTCCGGCCCGGTAGCCCGATGCCCCGCTCTCCTGGGCGCGGAGCGAGGCCATCCGCAGCAGGCGGAAGCGGCGATCCGGAGTCAGCCGGTCGAAGGCGGTTCGGTTGGTCAGGTGCGTGCCCAGGGTCGAGTCCAGCAGGCGGCGGACCAAGTCCTCCCCGTTCAGGTCGAAAGCCCGGTTGACGAACTCGGCCGCCCGGGCCGGATCGTCCCTCAGCTCGCCGTAGCGGATGGCATGCCCCAGGTCCTGGAGGCTCGCGAACGCGTCCGGCCCCACGCTCTCCAGGATGCGGCGGAAGGCCCGGAAATCCTCGGCCACCCGCTCGAAGAAGGGACGCTCCCGCGGCGTCAGCGGGACGTCCTCGCCGTCCATGAACCGCAGCAGGCGGGCCGGGGCGAAGCGGGCCTGGCCGGCGTAGAGAATCCGGAAGCGGCTGGAGATGGTCACCCAGTCGCCCTCGGCCAGGATTCGCCCCCGGCGGTTGACCAGATGCCCGGCCCCAGCCTCGATCCGGACGCCGTCCTCCTCCAAGTTCAGCAGCGAGGGGATGCCGAGGTTCTGTGCGGTCGTCACGACATGGATGGCGGCCGGGCTGAGGCTGCAGATACCGCCGACGCGCTGCATCTCCATGGCGTCCTGGGGAGCGAACCGTTCCTTGACCAGCACCGCCTGGGCCCCGCCCAGGCTCGTCGCCCGCTCGGCCGAGAAGACCAATCGCCCCGTGACCGCCGACCGCGGCAGGACGGCCACGCCCCGGGCGAAGGCCTCCAGGCCGTGCAGGGACCCGGGATCGATGGCGTCGGACTCGATCTGGCGGATGTGGTAGGGGCGGATGAGCTCGCGAACCCGGCCCGAGGAGATGCGCCCGGCCCGGTGCATGTCCATGACGGCGGTCAGCATGCCGACGCCGGACAGCTCGGCCTCGTTGACCTGCAGGACGGTGAATGTCCCGTGGACGCCGGTGAATTCGACCATGACCGGCCCGCGGAAGATGTCCTCCAGACCGGCCAGCCGGTCCCAGAAGTGGTAAACCGCGGGGAAATCGGCCCGGGCGGACTCGCGGGACTCGAAATGCCGCTCCTCCGGCGGCAGCCGCCCGGTCATCAGGTCCTCACCGAAGATCCGGCGGCCGAATTGGAGGAAGGGACCGCGGCTCTGGTGCGGATGGCGGCTGTAGAGGACGCCGGCGTAGGACCGATCGTCGATGACCGAGCAGACCATCCGCTGCAGGATGACCGCCGGGTACTGGGTCTCGCGGTGCATGAAATTGCGCAGGACTCCGGTGTGCCCGTCGAAGAAGCGATAGGCCCGGCCGACGAGAAAGGCGATCTGGCCCAGGGCGTCCTCCAGCAGCCGGGGATCGCGGCGGGCGATGTCGGCCTCCATGGCCGAAGCCAGGTCCTCGCAGGCAGCCGGATCCAGGCCCGGCCGCAGGCGGGCTTCGAAACGGCGGAAAGCCTCCTCGTCCAAAGCCTCGAGCAGCGTCTTGCGGCTGTTCAGGCGGATCAGAGCGGCGGCTTCGGCGCCGTAGCGGGCCGGCAGGCCGGGCAGCACGCCCGGCGTCAATCCCGCATTGAGGTAGGTGGGCATGAAGCCGGGCACATAGTCCGGCAGGGCCGAACGGACGGCGACCAGCAGAGGGTTGGCCGGATCGCCCAATCGGCGGCCGCTGAGGATCTCCAGATTGCGCAGGGCATCGGCCAGACAAGCCTCCCGCTCAGCCGCCGGCAGCCGGTAGGCCGAAGCGGACAGGAGGCTGAAGTCCGCCGTGGCGAAGCCTCGCCGGGACAGGTCGAGGAGGATGGCGCCCTTGTGGCTGATCTGCTCCTGGCTGAAGGAGCCCTCCGACGTGTAGGGGATGACCCACTCGTTCTCGACCAGGCCGGGGCCGGCAAAGCGGGCAGCCATGCGGCGGCGGGTGTCCTCG
>DFYJ01000035.1 GCA_002383325.1 Candidatus Aminicenantes bacterium UBA4085 | reverse complement strand
CGGTCCGGCCTCGGGCGCTTCACCCGGCCGAGCCGATGCCTTTTCGGCTGCGGCCTTCTTATCGGTGATCTTGATCCGGACTTCGCGTGTGGCCGAGGTGAACAGGCCGCCGAGAAAGCCCGCGGCGGACTTCAGCGACAGGCCGGTGGCGAAGACGAGGAAGAGGACCGCGGCCGCCAGGAGGACGATCAGGGCTCCGGTCGGGTTGAGCAGGCCGGTCAATCCCTCGTCGATCAGGCTGCCGAAGAAGCCGCCCGGCTCGATTTCCGCCCCCCTGAAGCGCAGGGCTTGGAACAAGAGATTGAGCAGGGGGCAGAGGATGGCCAGGCCGAGGAAAGCCTTGGCCGTCTTGCGTCCGAGGTGCTTGCGTCCGCTGCCCAGGACGGCCCGGATGCCCAGATAAGCCATGAAGAAGGGGACGAGGAAAGCCGTCAGTCCAAAGCCTTGCAGGAACGTCTCGGCCAGCCAGGCTCCCACCCGGCCGGCCAGGTTGCGGACCTTGTAGCCGGGCTCGACGGCCCGGGCCCAGGAGGGGTCCTGGGAATCGTAGCCGATCAGGCTGAGGAGGAGGAGTAGGGATGCGGCCAGCAGGATGACTCCGGCGATTTCGTGGCTGAGCGGCCGCTTGGCCGCGGCAGAGGACTTGCCGTTGCCGTTCCGGGCCGACGCCTTGCCGGATTTTTTCTTCTTCGACGCGCTCATGGGCTCGGGAAATTATAGCACAGCGCGGGACCCGGGGGCGCTAGTGTAGTGCGTCTCGGAAATTCATGGACTAAGTCCTCAACATGCCGGACGCACAACCGCCGGGGAGTATGAGGGGGGCGGCGAGGCCCCCTCAGGGGGTCAGCGGAGCGCCGAGGGGGGAGCGCGTCTCCCCCCTGGAAGTGTCCCGTCTCCAAGGAGATTATAGGATGGGAATTTATGAGACGGGACACTAACGGATGACGACGGGCGGAGCCAGCTCGAGGCCGTCCGGGCCCGTGGCCGGCCGGTTCGCGCCTTCGGCGCCCCGCCAGTTGATGAAGACCCGGTAGGCGCCCGGGGACGCCTTCCAGGTATCCTTCTTCTCCTGCGGCAGAGGCGCGGCCCCGGAGGATGACCCGACTTTGCCTGGAGACAGGGCCAGGCTGCGGAGAGATCGTCCGCTCTCATCGCGGAGCTCGACCGTCGGGGCTTCGACGGAGGCGTCGCCGTAGCGCAGGCTCTGGCTGCGGAGGGAGGCCCGCATGACGGCGGCATGGTCGCGGATCGAGATCTCGACGGGCCAGAACAGCGGTCCGGCGGCGGAGCTCGCCTCGCCGGAGTAGCGGAAGCGCGCGGACCAGCGGCCGGATCGCAGGACGTCCGCGTCGGCCTTGTCGGCCAGCGCCGCCTCGACCCGGAAGGGGCGCTCGGGCGGGACCCGGAGCGGATTGGGGGACAGGGAATAGGCGTAGCCCAGCACGATCTCCGTCCCTTCGGGCAGGATCGCGGTCCGGCCTTCGGCCGCGGCCCGGGCCTCCCCTCCCGGCCAGGGGCCCTCGAGCAGGCTCAGCCGGAGAAGCTCACGGCCCGCGGGATCCCGCAGCAGGAGGTAGGGGTCGGCCGGCTGTTCGCCCACGTCGGGACCCAGGCGGCCGGTCATCTCCGCCCGGATCCGCCACGCCCCGTCGGCGGCCCTCTCCAGATCGATGTCGGCGCCGAAGGTCTGGAAATGGCCCGGAAAGCGGAAGTCCGGGGCCGCCGGGAGGCGGTAGATCTTGATGGTCGGATTGTGAAGATCGATGAGATCCTCGTCCCAGACCGGGCGAAAGGTCTTGATCAGCGCGGCGCTGCGGTCCAGGTCGAAGTAAAAGGCGGCCCGGCCGGGAAAGTCGGCCGGATAGTCCGTGAACCGGGCGTAGTCGATGTCGTTGATGATGACGTAGCGGATGCCGTTGCGGGCCAAGTGCTCGAGATCGACGTCGCTCAGAGAGTGACGGTAGAACGTATCGTACTTCTCCCGCGAGATCGGCGGATCGTACTCTTCGATGGCCACTTTCTCGCCGGCCGGAATGTTCCAGTGAACCCAGTCGCGGGCCGTGGTGCGGGTGTCCCGGCCGGCTATCTGGCGGTCGTAGCGGAACGCGGTCCAGGCCGAGGGCGCCGTCGCGACGAGGCTGACCAGAATCGCGAAGACGCCGGCCGCGGGGAGCGGGCCGCGGAGCCGGCCGCGCAGACGGGCCCACCCGGCGGCGGCCCAGATCCCGGCCTGCTCGGCTCCCAAGCCCGCCAGAAGGATGAAGAATGGGGCGATCGGCAGGAAGTAGCGTGTGGCGTAGGCTTTCCACATCCCGATCAGGGCGAACTGGAGGACCGGATAGGACAGCAGGATCCAATGCGGGGCCCGGCGCCGGATGAGAGCCAGCCCGACGCCGAGAAAGGCCAGGTAGCGGATCCACACGCCGACGTTGTCGCGGAAGCCGTATTGGAGGTTGAACAGCCAAGCCGACTCCGAGGTCGAGGAGCCGAAGTGCCCCTGAGTGAACAGGTGGGCGCCCTGCCAGCGGAAATCGACCAGGAATCGCTTGAAGTCGAGGATGGCGAAGGGGCAGCCGGCCGCGAACGTGGCCAGGAAGACCAGGCCGAACAGGTAGAGCCGCGGGTCGAGGAGAATCTTCTTCCTAGGCAGACCCTTCTCCAGGATTCGGGCGACGTGGGCGGCGAAGACGGGGATGGCCATCATGTGGCCGGCATACTTCATGGCCATGGCCAGACCGGCCGTCAGGCCGACCAGCAGATAGAAGCGGGTCCGGCCGGTCTGGTAGATCCGCCAGGCCAGGTAGAAGGACAGGACCAGGAAGAACAAGGTCGGACCGTCCGGGAGCATGGCGTGTGAAACCTTGATGTGTTCGAGGGAGAAGGTCATGAACAGCCCGGCCGCCGCCCCGACCCTGAAGCCGAACATCCGCAGACCGAGCAGATAGATGAGCAGCACGACGCCGACGCCCAGGGCGGCCGACAGGCCGCGGCCGATCAGATAGAAGGGCGTCGGGTCCTTGACCAGGGCTTCGATCATCTCCTCGGTCGAGCTGAAGCCGCCGCCCCCCTGGTAGACCTTCCACATCCCGGCCAGGAGATAGATGTGAAGGGTGCCGACATGGAAGAAGTGGGGGTTGAGGTCGCCGCGCAGGAACTGGACGGCGATCTGAGCGAAGCGGTTCTCGTCGACGTGGTAAGAGCTCGGCAATCCCCAGCCCAGACCCCAGAAACGGGTGATGAAGGCCAGAACAAGGAGGATGAGCAAGACCGTTTGACGAGTGCGGCGGGACGTCATCGGTTTATTTCCTGAAAAGAGAGAGCGCATTGGAAGCCAGGATTTGCAGGCCGCGTAAAGAGCGGACTTCCCAGAGCTTGCGGGCGATATAGAGCGGGCGCAGGTAAAAGGACCGCATGGCTTTTTGCCGCAGAGCCCAGATCTCCTCCTTGCCCAGCCCGCCCGTCTCCAGGACGGGAAATTCCGAGCTGTCCCAGAAGCTGGCCCCGGCCGGGATCCAGCCCTTGGCCACCGCTTCCTCCCGCAGCCGGGTTCCCAGGTCGGGCGTGGCGACGGAAAAGGAGGCGATGTCGAGCTTGAGGCTGCGGGCCAGGGCGATCGTCGCTTCGGCCGACTCCCGGGTCTCTCCCGGCAGGCCGAGGATGAAGTAGCCCAGGATCTTGATCTTATGGGCGTTCAAGCGGGCCGCTTTGGCCCGGATCTCATCGACGGTGATCGGCTTGGAATATTTCGTCAGCATCTCATCGCTGCCGCTCTCGATGCCGACCGAGACGGTGTGGCAGCCGGCCTTCTTCATCCAGGCCATTTTGTCCTCGTCCAGGGCGTGCAGGTCGGCGTTGCAGCTCCAGGACAGGTCGAGGCCGGCCTCGATGATGCCGCGGCAGATCTCGACAACCCGCTTGGTGGCGATGGTAAAAGTCGGGTCCTGGAACAGGATCTCCCTGACGCCCAGGGCGGTCAGGGCCTTGAGCTCCTCCAGGACGTTATCCACGGCCCGGACCTTGTAGCCGAAGGCCCCGGCCGTGCAGAAGCCGCAGTGGTAGGGGCAGCCGAGCGAGGTGACGACGACGGTGAAAGGGAATCGGCGGGCGATGGGCAGACGGTAGCGGCGGAAGGGAAAAAGATCGTGGCGGGGCACGGGATAGGAGAATTCGCGGGCTGTCGACAGGGGGCCCTCGACCAACCCGGCGGGGGTGCGGATGATCATGCCCCGAAGCGGCGGCTCCGTCCCGGCCAGCCAGGCGGCCAGGCCGGAATCGCTGAAGTCGAGCAGGACGGCGTCGAGGGCTACGTTCCTGTCCAGAAGCTCGCGGCCGATGAATTTCATGATTCCGGCGCTGGCGGCGATCTTGAGGTCGGGGCGGGCGGCCCGGATCTTGTCCATCAGGGCCAGATCGCCCTTGAGGGTGGCCGTCCCGGTGGTGAAGACGACGGCCCGCAGGGCCGGGTCGGCGGCGGCGGCGAGGACGTCTTCAGGGGTGCGCTTGGGGATGATGGCGTCCAGGACGCGGACATCGAAGTCGGCGTCCAGGAGTCCGCTCAGGGCCAGCAGGTCCTGCGGCGGCCAGTAGTAGCTGGCCTTGGAGGAGAAGCTGCAGTAGTAGTCCCGGATATAGAGCTTGTCGCCGGGCGGATTGAGGAGCAGGACGGCTGGCTTGGACATGGGCGCGTCGGACCAGTATAGGCCCGTCGGGCCTCACCGGACAAGCCGTATTTCCTTGGTCAGCACGTAGGTCGGGGTCGAGAGCTCGGCGAAATAGATACCCTCGGGCAGGGTCCGGCCCCGGGCGTCGCGGCCGTTCCAAGTCCGCTCATAGAAGCCGGCGAGCTGAGCTTCATCGACGACGGTCCGGACCATCCGTCCGGCCGGATCGTAGATCTTGAGGTAGGTCATGCTCAGCCAGGGGGTGAAGTAGCGCAGCGACACCGCTCCGCCCGGCCGGGATTCGATCTCCAGGTTCATGTGGTCCTGGTTGACGATCATGGGGATGCGCCCGCCGGGCGGAGGCGGGGCGGCCGAGTCGCGCCGCGGGCCGAAGGCCAAGCCGACCTGCGACTTGAGAGTGTAATTGCGCCCGGTGAACCACATCCGGTCGACGGCGGCCGCCGGCCGGTCCCCCTCTCCCTCGGCCCAGAAGACCCGGGATCGGTAAATCTGGAAGTTGTCCCATCCTCCGGGAAGGTTGGAGGTGACGAGAATGGGGTTGTTGACGTCCCGGGTCCAGGTCAGACCGTCGGGGGAGGTGGCGTGGCCGATCCAGGAAATGCCCGCCTCCCTCCGCCAGCCCCGGTAGTACATATGGTAGAGCCGGCCGTCGTAGTGAACGTCCGGAGTGTCGACGCTGTAACCATCCCAGTTCAAGGGCGTGCCGCCGCTCGGCACAAAGATCGGGTTGTCCGCGTGCTTGGTCCAGTGCATGCCGTCGCTGGATTCGGCATAGCCGATGTAGGAGATGTCCGTGTCCAGGTCAATGCCCCCGTACCACATCTTGTAAACGCCGTTCATCTTCAGAAGGGTATGGCCTTCAACCGTCGTCCCTTCCCAGGCCTCGGTGGTCCGCATGACCGGGTTTCCGGCGTATTTAGTCCAGACCGCGCCGTCGGGGGAGGTGGCCAGGCCGATGCCGAAGACGCCGGCCGGACTGCCTCCCAAGTACCACATCTTGAAGACATTCTCCTCGTTGTCGAAGAGGACGTGCTGGCAGATGAGGATGGAACTGTCCCACGTCCCTGCCGCGCCGAGCCTGAGGACCGGGTTGTCCGGGTGCCGGGTCCAATGGATGCCGTCGGGCGATGTGGCCAGGCCTTGTTGGGCGTTGAGGCCCTGGGGCGTGCCGCTGTACCACATGTAATAGGTGCCGGCGTGGTAAAGGACGGTCTGGCAATCAGCGCTGATGCTCTCCCACGATCCAGGCGCTCCCGGTTTGAAAACAGGATTGTCGTAGTACTTGATCCAGCGCTGCAGCTCGGGCGGTATGATCTCGGGAAAGAGGAGTCCTTGCATCCGGATCTCGGCTTGAGCTTTGGCATAAGCCGCCCGGGCTTGGTCGATCGGCATGAAGCGGTAGCGGAGCGTGCCGTGACAGGTGTAGGCGTCCGGCAAGGCCAGGAGGGCGAGGGCCAGACCGGCCGCGGCGAAGGTCAGGATCCTTTGGGGTCTCTTCATGTCACTTCTCCGTTGTCTCCCGCGCGCCTTATGGCCGATCCTTGGCGGCCGGCTTCCGGAACTCCGCCCAGCCCCCGCAAAGGCAGCCCTCGTCATGGGACAGCTTGAAAACCGGGATGCCCGCCTGGCGCAGGATGCCGCCCAGCTGGGCGAAGGTCGTCTCGAGCTCCTTAGGCGCGCCGATCTGCTCCTTCTCCATGGTCTCCTTGATCAGGGCCCGCTCGGAGGCGGGCATGAGGCTGCCCAGGCCGCCGCCGATGTAGGCCACGCCGCCCGGCTTGAGGATGCGTTGGATCTCGCGAAAGGCCTGGACCTTGTCCTTCCAGAACGGCAGGGAGCCGCGGCTGACGACCAGGTCGGCGAAATTATCCGGCAGGGGAATCTTGTGAATGTCGCCCAGGACGGTCCGGACCCGGCCTTGAAGGCCGGCCGCGGCGATGTTGCGGTCGGCGATGGCCAGGGCCTCGGGATCGATGTCCAAGGCCCGAATCTCCAAGTCGGTCGTCTGGGCCAGGGCGATGGCCCAATAGGCCGGCCCGCTGCCGGCGTCGACCGCGATGCCGGAGGTGATGCCGTAGTCCTGCTTCATTTGCTCGGCCAGGTAGGGATAAATGGGAGCGAAGACCCGCCGGGCGATCTCGTCGAACTGGGCGGCCGTGTATTTAGGATTGGCCATGGCCGCGGCCGGCGGGGCGGCCTTCTCAGGGCTTGGGCTGCAAGCGGCCGCCGACAGGGCGACGAGAGCGGCCAAGAGGGCCCAGAGGGCCGGGCGATCGAGCAGGCGGGGCGTCAGGGTCATCGATCCGTCCTTGATAGGGTTGTATACGCAGGGACCCCTTACTATAGGTCCGAAGAAGGCCGAAATCAATGAAATCTTATAAAAACTATAGGATATAGCCGGCGGACGGCCTTGGCCTCCGCTCCCGGCCCTAGAACAGGAAGGCCAGCGAAGCGCCGGCCTCCAGTCCGCTGAGATCGACCTCGATCCCGGCGTGCTCGGCCTTGACCATGGAATAGCGCAGCCGAAGCATCAGGGCGATCGGCGCCCGCCGGCCCGGGCGCAGGCTGACGCCCCCCAGGATGTGGGCGCCGCTGGCGTAGTCGAGGGCCGTGCCGATGTCGTTCTTCTCGTAGTAGACAGCATAGTCCAGCCCTCCCCCGACGAAAGGCTCGATCAGCCCCAGGGGAACCCGCCAGCGGAAACCGATCGAGAACGGCAACAGGACGAAGTCCGTCCTCTCTTTGGTGAAGGTCAGCTGACCCTGCCGGGGGAAGGCCTTGGCTTCCAGGTAGAAATCGATGTTGAGGAAGAGCGCCGCCGTGATGGCCAGCCCGCCGATGCCGCCCCCGGAGGCGTAGACTTCGGAGAACACGGGATCGTTGATCCCGAAGCTGCCGAAGAAGACCTCAAAGGAGCCCTGCCGCGCTAGCGGACCGTCCTTGTCCTGGGCCGCAGCCGGCCGCGGCGAGGCGGCCCCGGCCAGAAGGGCCAGGAGGGCCGTCGCGATCCAGCGCTTGGTCATCTGCCTCAGAAGTTGTACTGCAGCGACAGGGTCGGCTGCACATGCGTCATGTTGAATCTCTTGACGAAAGCTTCCGAGCTGGGGCTGAACAGGAGGAACTTGGCGTCCAGGGACAGGGCCAGGTGCCGGCCCATCCGATACTCGAGGCCGAGCATGACGCCGAAGTGGGGGAAGGACAGGAGGTCCTCCTGAACGGTCAGCTCGCCGACGGTGACGTTCTCGGCGAGGTAGGGTGCGGTCTCGTCGATCCCGTAGTCGGAGACCGAAAGGAGCTTACCGAAGGTCAGGCCGAGGACGGGCCCGATGCTGAGCGTCAGCTTGTCCGTCTCGACGAAGGAGAACTCGGCGAAGAGCGAAAACCGCATCAGGCTGGTGGCCAGCCCCTCGCCCGTGGAAATGTCCACGTCGCGGTAGTTATCAGGCTCGAAGGGGTGGGGCAGGGACATGGTCAGCGCGAACTCGGGCTTGAGCTGCCAGTAGGAGAACTCCAGGCCGGCCTTGGTCGTCATTCCGCCCACGCGGAGGTACTTGCCCAGGGCGACTTCGCCGACGATGCCGGACTTCCATTTGTGGGCTTCGATGCCGCTGGCCGTCTCGCCGTAGTAGGAATACTCGACGTCGATTTCGTACGGCGCGAGGAAAAAGGCCCAGCCGCCGCCGATGCGGAAGAACAGCTCGGATCGGAACTCGGAAGGCTCGCCCGCAACCTGCTCACGGGCCTTTCTCTCCCGGGCCGGCCGGACGGCTTCCGGCTCGCGGGCAGCCGGCTCGCCGGCCACCGGCACGGCCGGGATCGTCTCCTCGCCTGCCTCCAGCCAGAAGGAGAGCCTGAGTCCGCCGGGAATCTCGGTCACGGTGTAGGCGGGTGTCGCGGCGCCTAGGTCGAACACGACCCGGGCGGTCTCGGGCTGGAACTGGCCGGTCCGGATGTCGAGCACGCCGGCCTGCCCGACCTGGGCATAGGGGGCCGCCTCGATGGCCGCGACGCCGTTGAGGTCGACGACCAGCCGCTTGGGAGAGGTCAGGTAGGACACCTCGCGGGTGAAGGCGCCGTCGACGGCGACCGTCACAATGAGCTTGGAGCCGTCCACTTGGGTGGTAATGCTTTTAAGCGTCTTCTGGCCCTGGGCTTGGGCTGGGGGGGCGAAAACGAACAAGGCCGCCAGCAGGCAGGCGGTCGTGATCAGCGCTGTCTTCTTCATACGATCCTCCGATGGACGATTTCGATCTATACCCGTCCTCCGGACTAGAGCGCCGGAGTTGCAACGGCGGAACAAGGCCCTTCCACGCCGCCGGCCCCGACCGCGGCCACGACATACTCGTAAACCGTGCCGCGAACGGCCGAAGTGTCGAAGTAGGACTCGGCGTCCTCGATCAGGGCCAGCGAACGGAAGGCATCCACGCCCTCGCCCTTCTTTCTCCGGTAGACCTTGTAGCTGAGGTCCGTCCCGGAGGCCTCGGACTTGGCGTTCGGCAGCCAAGTTACCACATTACCGGTCTGGCGGTAAAACAAAATCTTGTCCTCGCCGGCCGCGGCCCGGACGCTCTCCGGCGGGAAGGGCAGGGTTTCGATGACGGCCGCCCAAGCCTTGGCTATAACTTGGTATCCCGTAACGTTGGGGTGTTTGAGGTCCTCGGACAGCAGAGCTTCCGGGCCGCCGGGGACGTAGTCGTTGAAGGCCTTGTCCATGTCGGCCAGGGGGACGCTCATCTCCGCCGCCAGCAGGCGGATGGCGGCGTTCAGTCCATTGTGGATGACCCGGTAATCCTCGACCGCCCACTTGGCGTCCCGCCGGGGGATGATTGTGGCCAGGACGGGCAGCATCCCATAGCTCAGGCACTTGGCAAGCATCGAGCGGAGGTTGGCGATGCTGTCCGCGACGGGACGGAGGAAGGTGACATCGTTGGTTCCCTCCATGATGAGAATGTAGCGGCCCTGGCGCAGGGCGATGACCGTATTGATGCGCAGGTCGCCTGCGCTGGTCTCCTCGCCGCCGAGTCCCTCGTTGACGACTTCGGAGGGGGCCAGATTGGCATCCAGAAGTGCATCCAGGCGGGGGATATACCCAAGCTCGGGCGCGTCTTCGTGGTTGATCGTGCCGTAGGTAATACTGTCCCCGAATCCGATATATCGGTTCTCGTTGAGGGCGGGATTGAAAATGGGGCCGCGGGCAGCCATGTGGATGGCTTCGATGGTTCCGGAGCCTTGGGCTTGGCCGACTTTCCCCTGACCGGAGAGGCCGGCCGGGACGGCTGCGGCCAGGAAAATAAGCAGGCCCGCACAGACGATCCGCCGCTGCCTTGCTTTTCTTTCCGCTGGGATTCGCATCGTAACGGGCCACAATATAGCCGGAATAGGCCGGGATATCAATCTTTTTTCGTTGACAAGGGCGAAGGTCTTAGGGCATTATGTCGGCGAATTCACCAAGGAGTCTTGCATGAAAAGAGCCTTCGCCCTCATCGCCGCCGTGCTTCTGCTGGCGGGTTTGCCCTTCGCCCAGACTATGGGCAATATGAAGAAAGTCGCCTCCGTCCCCCACGGAGTCCGCTGGTCCCAGTGCGCCTTCGGCCCGGACGGCGTCATCCACGTTGTCTTTGAAGACGATACCAACACCGGCCATCCCATCATGTACGTCTCGTACGATGGGACGACCGCCAGCACGCCGTTCAATGTGACCGGCGATGAATACATGCGCGGCGAGCGGCCCGGCCTATGCGTTGGGCCCCGCGGCCAGGTTGCCGTCGCTTGGGGCGTGGATGTCGGCGACATCACCTACGTCCGGGTCTACGATCCCAGGACCAAGTCCTGGGGCCCTGTCGAAACCGTTGCCGCCGGCTACGGCTGGGACGAACCCCAGCCGGCTATCGATTCCAACGGGACGCTGCACGTCTTCTTCTCATACGACTCGGGCGGGCGGGCTTACTGCTGCTCCAAGGTCAACGGCGTCTGGGAGGCCCCCGTCAAGCTGAGTGCCGGGTACGGGAAGCAGGGCGGCGTAGCGGTCGGCCCCAACAACACGGCTTGGGCCTTGTGGCGGGAGAAGCAGGGCGATGGCAACTACAAGAACTTCTATTCCAGCCGCCCGGCCGGCGGGAATTGGGCCGGGGCTAAGCTGGTCACCACTTCCGGGGGGAGCTCCTCCCATCCGTCCATCACGGTCGGACCGGACAACATTGCCATCGGCACGTGGGGAGATATCGATCCCGAGATGGAGAATGGGGCCGAGATCAGGCTGATCCGCATAGGGACGGGCGAGACCCGCCAGGTCGCGATCCTCAAATACATGCAGCATTATCCTCGAGCTGCCGTGGACCCGAGCCTCCATATCCATATCGCCTCGCAGATCGGCGGCGGCGACACGGGCAGCGGCGCCTTCTACACCAACAACTCCACGGGCTCTTGGCCCGAACCCCAGACGCTTGTCAGCAGCAATAACAAGGTTGTCGGCCTTTCGGCCGACGCCTACGGCAACGTCGGCATGTGCATGTCGGATTTGACCTCCACAGGATCGGACATCTACGTCTGGACCATCCAGCCCATCGTCCCCCGCTACATCTACCCTCCATCCAGCCCGACCGCAACGGTCAAGTCCAAGAACCTCCGCAAGTCCCCCGAGATCACTTATAACCTGTCCTGGACGGCCAACTCGGCCAATACCGATGCCTATGTCGGCGGCTACAACATCTACGTCAAGGAAGGCAGCGGCGAGTATAAGCTCCTGATGAGCGTGAGCAAAACGACCCTGAGCGCCTCGTACACCTTCACCGACCTGTCCGTGAAGCGCCGCTTCGGGATCTGCACCGCGAACCCCGCCGGCGGCGAGAGCGAGCTGGCTGAATTTTGACCCGAGGAGAGCGTTTGAAGCAAACGCGAAGGAGCCCGGCGCAGGTCGCCGGGCTCCTTTTTGTTTTCATGTCCATTTTGGCTACAGGCGCGCTGGGCCAGACCAATGTCTCCAACTCCTCCTATGCCTCCTGGTACCCGCGCGTCTCCGTCGACGGTTCGGGAAATGTCTGCGTCGTCTGGGCCGAGATCTACGGCTCGGGCAACGGCGACATCTTCTTCAGCCGCCGGGACAAGGGCACGGGAGTCTGGAGCTCACCCGTCAACCTGAGCGAATCGGGCCGCGTCTGGAGCGATACCCTGATGGTCTGCTGCACCGCCATGGACGGATCCGGCGGTCTTTATGTCCTGTGGGCCGCCCAGAACGCGGTCATGCTCCGGGTCTACTCCGGCGGCAGCTGGAGCGACGTCACCCAGATTGCCTCGGGCAGCGGCCTGGACGGGGCTCGCATCGCGGCCGGCAGCGGCGGCGATTTGTTTTGCACCTGGTGGTCGAGCGAGGGGACCATCTACACAAGGGCCCGCGTCGGCGGCTCCTGGGAAGGCACCCACCAGGTCAGCGAAGGCGGCCGGCGGTCAAAGTTCCCCGACATCGGCGTCGGATCGGGCCAAGCCATGGTTTGCTGGGTGGAGAAGAGCGGCGACATCTACCAGGCTGCCTACGCGGTCCGCAGCGCCGGCTATGGGGCCGGCTGGAGCTCGGGCACGCGACTGGCGCCTTCCGCCGACTCCCAGCAGCATCCCGTGGTCGAGTATGCCGACGGGTCCACGCCCCACATCGTCTTCACCCCGGTCACCGATCCCAATCGGATCGTCCAGCACTGCGCTTGGACGGGCTCCGGGTTCGGCTCGCCGCGGAACATCTCCGACGAGACCATGCTTCACTATCCCTCGCTGGCCGAGCGGTCGGGCAAGCTCTGCGCCGTCTGGCAGGTCGGCTCCTACGGCGCCGGCCAGGCCGTCTACCAGAACATCTACCAGAACGGGAGCTGGTCCGGCCAGAGCTCCATCAGCAACTCGGCCGGCTGCACTTTCTGCGACGCGGCCATCGACACTTCGGGCGGCATCCACGTCGTCTGGGACGCCGGCGGCGAGATCTACTACGCGACCGGAGGCTCAGGCGGCGGGACGTCCTCCAACCGGGCGCCCGTGGCCGATTTCGCTTTCTCGCCCTCGACGGGCATGGCCCCCCTGCCGGTTTCCTTCGACGCCTCGGCCTCCTATGATCCCGACGGCTCGATCGCCAGCTACGCCTGGATCTTCGGCGACGGCACCACGGGAAGCGGACGGACCGTCAACCACATCTTCCAGAAGCGCGGCAATTACAGCGTCAAGCTGACCGTCGTCGACAACCTGGGCAAGCCCGGCTCAACGATTAAAAACGTGCCGGTGCGGGGCCTCTTCGCTCCGCTGGGCGTGGCCTGGACGTCCCACACCGACCGCGGACTCTTCCAATCGCGGACGGTCAACCAGGTGACGTGGGCCTACAATCCCGCCAACGACGACGTGGCCGCCGTCGTCCGCTACCGGATCTATCGCAAGCGGACCGACGATGACGGGTCGTACGCCTCGATCGGCGAGGTCGAGGGCACGATCTTCTTCTATAACGACACCAAGCCGGCTTCCGGGGCGACCTATGTCTACGCGGTCACCTCGCTGGACGCGGAGGGACACGAAAGCCCTCTGAGCTCGGATGAGGATTACACGGC
Organism: Candidatus Aminicenantes bacterium UBA4085; assembly: GCA_002383325.1. Classification (GTDB taxonomy): domain Bacteria; phylum Acidobacteriota; class Aminicenantia; order Aminicenantales; family UBA4085; genus UBA4085. The sequence continues at coordinate 39,473 of DFYJ01000035.1, read as the reverse complement.
CGACGAATCCGACGCCCGGAGCCGAGTCGTGATCGAGCGGCTGACGATCCGCTGATCCTCCTCAGATCCGGAAGCGATAGACCAGCGAGGCCCCGATCTCCCAGCCCCCCAAATGGACGGTGAACCCGTCCATCTTCTCCTCGGCCTGGGACCAGCGGACGAAGGCCTGGAGAGCCGGCCCGGAACCGAGGGCCAGCTCCGCCCCGCCGCCGGCCAGAAAGCCGAGGGCGCTGCCCCGGCTCAGGGCCCATTCGCTGTCCTCGGTGTAGAAGACGATCTTGCCTCCGGCTTCCAGCCAGAAGGCCAGCCCGCCCGCCCCGAAGCGGGCCTGGATCGAGGCCGCGACAGGGACCAGGGTCAGGCTGGCGGGAATGCCGGAGAGCGTCGACGCTCCCGTGCGGCTGAACCGTCCGGCGTCGACGGCGGCCGCCAGGGCGAAGCTCCCCGATCGATGGATGTCGAGGCCGGCCGTCAGGCCGAGGAGCAGGCCGCCCGTCCCGTAGACTTCCCGCAGGACGTCGTCGCCGGGCAGGAATTGGCCCCCGCGCAGGCCTATCCAAGCTCGGGATTCCTTTACGGTGCGGGAGTAAGGAGTGATCTCCTCCTGCGCGGCCAGATAGCCCGAGGTGAGAAGAAGAAGGGCCATGGCCATGGCGGCGACGGCGGCGGCGTGAGGAAGCTTCATGGGTGCGGCTCCGCACGGTTTATAGCACAGGATGTCCCGCGCCTCAACCGGCGGACGACACCGGCGGACGATCGCTGCCGGAGCGTGGGAAGGCTGGTCTCGGCCGTGCTCCTAGCCTAGAATGGAGGCATGCATGAAAGCCCGTCCAGCCCTTGGCGGAGATTCGCCGTCTTCGCCGGAATCATCTTCATCGCAGCTGCGGCCGCCATGTGGATCGCTTCGGGCCTGATCGAGCGCCGACTTGCGACCCGCTCGGCCCCCGATCCCCGGACCCCGTCCGTCGACCTGTCCGCCTTTCGCCCGTCTTTCGAGTTCGGGGGCGGCATCGTCTTCCAGTCCGACCTGGACGGCGACAACGACATCTACCTGCTGACGGGGATGGGCTTGCGCCGCCTGACCGACGACCCGGCCTCGGACGAGTTTCCCAAGTGGTCCCCGGACGGCCGGCTGGTGGCCTTCAGCTCCAACCGGACGGGGCGCTTCCAGATCCATGTCATGTCCGTTGACGGCTCCGGCGTCCGCCAAGTCACCCGCTCCGAGGCCGACGCGATCGAGCAGGGTTGGTTCCCCGACGGCCTTCGGTTGGCCTTCACCGAGGAGCGGCGGCGCGGCCTGGGCCGCTCGTTCATCCTGATGGAGACGGATTTGGACGGAGGGGGGGCTCGGACCCTGCTGCCGGACTTCGACGGCTCATCGGGCTTGCCCGAATTTTCCCCCGTTGCTCCCATGATGGCCTTCACCGGCAAGCGCCTGCGCGGTTGGGATGTCTACATCGCCGACTTGGGGACGAAAGCCGCCCGGGCCCTGACCGAAGGGGGGCGGGCCTGCCGGCCCCATTTCTCGCCCGACGGGTCGAAGATCGCCTACACCTCCTCCGAGGCCGACGGCAAGGGCGACATCTGGATCATGAATCCCGACGGCAGCGGGCGCGAGCGGCTGACCGAGAGCCCCGACACCTACGACTACTTCGCCTCCTGGTCGCCGGACGGCCGCTCCATCGTCTTCAGCTCCGGCACCGAGCACTACCCGACCCAGGGAATCTGGTCGCTGGCCGTGGTTCGGGTAGGGACGAAGCGCATCGCGCCGCTGTTCCGCAGCGGGGCCCGCGACGTCTTCCCGGACTGGCGATGAAACCCTAATTCATACTCTTGCGCAGGGCCCGGCCGAGGTACTCGCGCGGGATGCCCAGCACTTGGCGGCGCCAGAGCCGGTCGCATTGGGAGCAGGTCTCCAGGTCGGCCACGTCGCGGGCCAGGATCTTCTCCCGCAGGCGGACCATCTTCTCGTTGTTCCAGATCTCCCGGATGGTCGAGTCCTTGACGCTGCCCAGCGTGTAAGAGCCGAAGAAGTCTTGGGTGCAGGGCAGGACCGCGCCGTCCCAGAAGATGATCAGGGCGTGCCACAGGAAGGTGCAGGGCGAGTAGGAGGTCTTGGGCGGGGCCTGGCCGGCGTCGCCGGCCCAGTTGTGGAGCTCCTTGATGTGCAGGTGGTCGAGGGGCAGGCCCTTGAATCGTTCCAGAAAAGCCTTCTGGGCCGCCGCGTCGTATTTCTTGAAGACCTCGGGAAAGCGGATCAGCTCGATGAAGGTGACGGGCTTCTTCGAGCCCAGCTCCTTCTTGATCTCCAGGAAGCGGGTGATGTTGCGGACGGTCGTCTCGAAGTCGGCGTTGACCCGGATGGACTCGTACGTCTCCTTGTCCATGCCGTCGAAGGAGAAGGCGAACTGGTCCAGCCCGGCCTCGATCAGCCGGCGGGCCTTGTCCTCGTCCAGGAGCGTGCCGTTGGTGTGGAAGCGGGTCACGATGCCGGCCTCGTGGGCGTAGCGGACCATGTCGAAGAAGCGGGGGTGGAGGAGCGACTCGCCGCGGTGGAGGAGGTGGACGTCCGAGACGAAGCCCTTGGCCTCGTTGATGATCTTCTTGAAGAGATCGAAGTCCATGAACCCCTTCTGGGCTTTCGTCAGGTCCTTGTTGGGGCACATGACGCAGCGCAGGTTGCAGACGCTGGTCGGCTCGATCCACAGGCGGACGGGCATGTAGTCGAGCTTCGCCTTCCGGCCTTTATAGGCGCGGAAGATCTTCCATAGGCGCTTGTAGTACTCCGCTCGGGTCATGACGGGGTATTTTATCTCAAATCAGGGGTCAGGTCTCAACATTCAACATTTCTATTTCCGAGCCCATCCTCGGGTGTCAGACTCCCGGGGCGAATGTTGTATGTTGAGACCTGACCCCTTCTTCCAGGGCGGTCAGGGCGGCCAGCGGGATTCGTTCGGCCCTGACGCGCGGGTCGAGGTTGAGCGCTTCCAACAAGGAGGCGATCCGGTCGTGAGGAAATCCGGCCGCGGCCAGGTTGTTGGCGACGGTCTTCCTCCGCTGGGCGAAGCAAACGTGCAGGAATCGGCGGAAGCGGTCGTAATCGCCGATCTTGACGAGCGGCGTCTCCCGTTTCTCCAGCGATATGACGGCCGAGTCGACCTTGGGCGGGGGGACGAACGATCCGGGCGAGACTTTCAACAGAATCTTCACGCTGTAATAAACCTGGAGCAGAATCCCCAGCGGAGAGTAGTCCTTGCCGCCCGGGCCGGCGATGTACCGCTCGGCGACCTCCCTCTGGACGAGAAAGACGCCCTTGCGGAGATGGTCCCGATATTCGAGGAACAGGTAGAGCAACGGCGTCGAAATTGAGTACGGCAGGTTGCCGGCGACAAGGTAGGGGCCGGGCCCGGCGCCGTGGACTTCCATCAGGCGGGGCCAATCCTGGTCCAGGATGTCGCCCTCGACGACCGTCAGGCCGTCCAGGCCGCGGTTGCGCAGACCGTCGCCCAGGGCTTGGTCCTTCTCCACGGCCACGACCTTGGCTCCGGCCAGGAGGAGGGGGAGCGTCAGGGCGCCCTTGCCCGGGCCGATCTCCAGAATAAATTCCCCGGGGGCGGGCGCCGCAGCCGCGACGATCCTCTCCAGGATGCCCGGGCTGGCCAGGAAGTGCTGGCCCAGGGCGTGCCGCCGCGACTTCTTCATCGGACCGGCTTCACGGTCCTCGGCGTGTAGCGCTTCTTGAATTTGACGGCCATCAGCAGCGTCTCGAGCAGGGCCAGGAAGTCGAGCTTGGTCTCGCCCCGGGTCCGGTCGATGAAGACGATCGGAATCTCGACGACGGAGAATCCGAGTAGATCGACCTTGCGCAGGATCTCCAGGACGATGGACTGGCCGACCGAGATCAGGTCGTCCAGGTCCACGGCTTCCAAGACCTCGCGGCGGTAGGCCCGGAAGCCGGACGAGACATCGCGGATTCGGACTTTGTAGAGGCGGCGGATGAAGACCCGGACGCAGGCCGTGATGATCCGGCGGTGAAGGCCCCGATTGGCGTCCCGGCCGCCCGCGACATAGCGCGAGCCCAGGGCCATGTCGTGCCGTTCCAGCGCCGCCAGCAAAGCGGGGATGTGCTTCGGCTGGTGGGAGAAGTCGCCGTCTATCTCGACGATGAAGTCGGCCCCCAGGGCCAGGGCGGCCTTGAATCCGTCGATCCCGCCCGATCCCCGCCCCCGCCGCTTGGCCCTGATCACGGCGTGGACGTTGGGATCGGTCCGGCCCAAGTCCGCGACGATGCGGCCGGTTCCGTCGGGGGAATTATCGTCGGCCGCCACGACGTGGATGTCATAGCCCGGCAGAGGCAGGCCGCGGATGGCCCGGACCAGGTCGGCGATGTTTCCGGCCTCGTTGTAGGTCGGGATCATGACCGCGACAAGCGGCTTGCGGGCGGACGGGCCTTCGCTCATAGCAGTTGGCGCAGGGCTTTCAGGACCTCTTCCGGCCGGATCGACTCCATGCAGACCGGATCGGGGCAGGTCTGTCTATAGCAGGGAGCGCAGGCGGCCCCGGCGAAGAGCTTGATCCCGCGGCCGTAGGTCTCGATCTCCTGCGGACAGGTGGGACCGAACAGGATGACCGCCTTCCTTTTCAAAGCCAGGGCGATGTGCATGGCCAGGGTGTCGGAGCAGACCACGGCGTCCATGCGGTCGAGCAGGCCGGCGAAATCGAGGAGGGAGTTGTCCGTCCCCGTGTCGAAGACCGGGGCGCCGGCCTTGGCCGCCAGGCGCTTGTTGAGGTCCCTTTCGCGCCGGCCCCCGAGCAGGAAGACGTTGGCCTTGAGCTCCCGCTTGAGAAGCTTGATGAGCTTCCGGAAATGGGCCTCGGGCCACTGCTTGGTGGTGAACTTGGCCCCGGCCCCGGTGTTGAGGCCGATGTTCGGCCGGCCCTTGGGCACGCGCTTGGCCTTGAAGAACGCGGCCGCCTTGGCCCGGGCCGCCTCCGGCAGGACGAAGACGTAGTCGTCGCCGCGCCAGTCCAGCTCGGCCGCCTCGAAGATCATCTGCTGGTAGGTCTTCTGGTTGACCTTGAACTTGAGCTCATCGTCCACGCCGAGGCGCAGGGAATAGGCCGCGGCCGGGGTGAGGCTCTCGATGTTGCCGTGGGCGTTGATGGTGAAGCCGTACTTCCGCGGGGCCTGGACGAGCGCGGCCAAGGCGGTCAGGCCGGGATCCTTGTCCAGGGAGTAGACGGCGTCGAAGCGCTGGGCTTGAAGGGCCGGCCAGGTCTCGGCGTCCAGGGGCAGGACGCGGTCGATCTGGGGGATGGGCTTGAGCAGGTCCACGGTCTCGGCGTCGACCACCCAGGTAATGAAGGCGCCGGGGTGCTTGCGCCGGATTCCGCTCAGGACGGGGGTGGTCCGCAGAACGTCGCCCTGGGCCCGGCACTTGATGACCAGGATCTTGGGCCCGAAGGCCTTGAACTCGGGGCAGCCGTCGCAGACCCGCTTGAACTTGCAGGGCTTCTCGCCCTTGAAGTGGGCGCAGTCCGCGCGGACCAGGGTGGAGATTTTCACGCGTCCTTTATGCCACATCCGGCGGGATTATTCAACGAAATGCCCGCGGAGAGGCTTCAAGAGGGCGGTCGGGCTCCGAGGCGGCTGGATTCCGGGATGATGAGCTCGTAGAACTTCAGCCGAACGGCTTTGTAGGGGATGCCTTTCTCCCTGAGCCGGTGGATGAGCTGGTCGCGGCTGCGCTGGCTCTTGGCTTGGATGGCATGGACCCTGGGGTAGGAGGGCCGAAAGAAGAAATAGGCCTTCTGCTCGTCGGGAAGGGCCTCCACCGCCCGGTTCATCTCCGGGAAGGCGACGTCCATCATCACCGGCCCAATCGAGTCCGTGACCTCGATCCTCCTCCCGGTCAGAAAGTGGATCACGTGGGCGATCGTGAAGTCGGCGGCCAGGTATTTCACTCCGTTCTCCCGCAGGACGCCGAGGATGCTCTGGTAAGAGACGCGCTTGAAGCGGGCCATCTTATGGAAGTAGAAGGCCGAGGGCAGACCCAGGGCCAGCGATAAGGCCACGATGCCCGCCGTCCATCCCCGTGTCCAACGGACGCGGCGGGCCAAAGCATCGGCGGCGAAGAAGCTGCTCAGGACCAGCAGAAGCGTCAGGTCGAGATTGTGGCGCGGCTCGACAAACGGCTTGGGGGCCAGCAGGATCAGGCGGCCGAGTACGGCCGACAGCTGGAAGAAGAAATAGAGAGGGATCCAGGGCAGCCCGCTCAGCTTCCGCTCCCGCCAACCGCGGCGGAGGGCCTTGGCGGCCAGGACGACCCCCGCCGCCAGAATGACGGCCGCCAGGACTTCTCCCGCGATGTGGAGGAGACCGAGCCCCGTCCTGACGGACGATGGCTCCCGCCCGTAGGTGAAATAAGGCGAGATCTGGTGGGCGTAGCGGAACTCGAAGCCGAGGAGATTGCGGAACACCTCAACGAAATCCTCCGCGGCCTGGCCCACTATGGCCGGGATGCGGGTTGGGCGAAGGAGATCGCCCCAAGGGAGATACTTGACCCTGAACCAGCTCCCCGCACTGGAGACGGCGGGAATCAGGAAGGCTCGGTAAACCGGGAGCATCACTCCGGCGGCGAGCCCTCCGGCCAGGACGGGCAGGGACCCCGGCTTGGCCCGCCGGGAAAGGCCGACAGCGAGCGCGGCCGCCAGAAAGGGCAGGATCAAGAACGCGGCGGCCTGATTGATATACAGGGAAAAGGCGAGGAAGTAGGCCGAAATGAAGAGACGGCTTCGGCTTTTGAAGCTGAAGTCGAAGACCGCGGCTCCGATCAAGGCCACAAGCAGCATCTCGAAGTAGGGGCCGGCGCGCAGGAAGAGCGAGTAGTCGAAAAGGATCTCAAGCCAAAAGAACTGGCCGAGCAGGAGGGCGGCCGCGGCGCGGCGGTCGAAGACGCGCCCGAATAAAGCATAGAGGACGGCCAGGAAGACGAGGTAGAGGACGGTCTGGAAGATGGGGTAGACGACGTAATGCGGTCCGGTCAGGTCCCAGAGGAAGGCGACCATGAGATGCTTGATGACGCCGTTGTGGCTGATGGAGCCGAGCAGCGCGGCCGGAGCGGTGTGGCTGTCCTGCATCTGGAGGGACTGGATCGCCTCCAGGGCGTTGTCGGTCATGGACAGCAAGCCGTCCCCCTGGATGAAGAAAGGGACGCGAACGGCGACGACGAGGAGCAGGACGAGGAAGGCCGCCTTGCGCCGGCGGGCGAAGTCCAGGCCGGCCCAGGCGAGGAGCCCCAGCTCGAGGTAAAAAAGGACTCGCAGGATTCCGTAGAGAGGCTTGTACCGGGCGAAAACAAAGACCTGGAAGAGGACGCAGAAGAGGAAAAATCCGACCAGAGCCGCGCGGACGGGCGGCCGGAGAGGGGCGGACCGGTCGGCGGTTTTCCCCTCCGTGCGCGCCCCCTCTCCCGCCACCAGACTCATCCCCCGATGTACCGGTCGTGCCAGAATTGGAAGATGACCAGCGGCCAAAGGAGCTGGCGGTGGTTGTGCGTGCCGGCCATGTGCTCGTCCAGAACCTTACGGACGAAGTCCTCATCGAGGAAGCCGTGCCGCCTGAGCCGGACGGGGGACAAGGTGTCCCGGACGAACTCCCGAAGCTCGTCGCGAAGCCACGGCCCCAGCGGCAGGTCGAAGCCGATCTTCTTCTTGGCCAGGATCTCGGCCGGCAGGCGCGAGACCAGGGCCTTCTTGAGGATATGCTTGGAGGTGAAGCCCTTGAGCTTGAGCCGGCTGGGGATCGTGGCCGCGAACTCGACGAAGGTATAGTCCAGGAACGGCGTGCGGATCTCCAGCGAGTTGGCCATGCTCATGCGGTCGACCTTGACCAGCAGGTCGTCCTGAAGGTAGAGCTTGAGATCGAGGTAGGCGATGCGGTCCAGCGGATCGGCGGCATGGTTGCGGGCGTCCTGCTCCCGGATCGGGCCGAAGGGATCGGGTGCGATGCGGTCGCGCAGGTCGGGCGCGAGAAGCCGGGCCTTGAGGTCGGGCGTGTAGGCGCCCCACCACAGGGTGTTGGCGATGGGGGGCGGGTATTCGGCCCCCGTGGTGAACTTCTTGGCCTTGAACTCGAAGCTCAGCCGCTTGGACGAGGCCGGCAGGAGGCGCACGGCGGGGCCGATCAGCCCGCGCCGCAGGAAGCCCGGGATCTTGCGGTAGAGCCGGGCCACCTTGAAGGCCTTGTAGGTGTCGTAGCCGCCGAAGAGCTCATCGCCGCCGTCGCCGGCCAGGGCCACCGTCACATGCTGCCGGGCCAGCTTGGAGATGACGTAAGTCGGGATGACCGAGGCGTCGGCCAGCGGCTCGTCCAGGTATTCCATGAGCTTCGGCACGAGCCCGGCCGCCTGGCGCGAGTCGACCACGAACTCGGTATGCTCGGTGCCGAACTTGTCGGCCACGATCCGGGCGAAATCGAGCTCGTCGAAGGTTTTCTCCTTGAAGCCGATGGAAAAGGTCTTGACCCGCCCGCCGGCCGTCTCGCTCATCAGGGCGGTGACGGCGCTGGAGTCGATGCCGCCGCTGAGGAAGACGCCCAGCGGCACGTCGCTCAGAAGCCGCATCCGGACCGATTCCTTGAGCCGGGCCGCGATCTCCTCGGCCCAAGACTCCTCGCTGCGCTTCACGGGCTCGCCCTCGGCGTAATGAACATCCCAGTAGCGGCGGATCTCGCTCCGGCCGTCCTTCACCGTCATCAGGTGCCCCGGGGGGATCTTCTTGATCTTGGCGAAGATCGAATCGGGAGCGGGGACAAATTCGAAGGTGAAGTAGCGGGACAGGGACTCGAGGTCGATCTCCCGCGAGACGCCGCCCCGCAGCAGCGACTTGATCTCCGACCCGAAGTAGAGGCGGCCGTCCTGCCAGGCGTAGTGCAGGGGCTTGATGCCGAGACGATCGCGGACCAGGACGAGCTTACGCTTCTTGGTGTCCCAGAGGGCCACGGCGAACATGCCGTTGAGCCTCGTCGCGAAATCCTCGCCCATCTCCTCGTAGAGGTGGACGATGACCTCGGTGTCGGCGTTGGTGGTGAACTTGTGGCCGCGGGACTGGAGCTCGGGCTTGAGCTCTGGGAAGTTGAAGATCTCGCCGTTGTAGACGACCCAGACCGTCTTGTCCTCGTTGGGAATGGGCTGGCGGCCGGTCGTGAGGTCGATGATGCTCAACCGGCGCATGCCCAGCGAGACGGGGCCGTCGGCGTAGTAGCCGTCCTCGTCAGGCCCGCGGTGGACGATGACGTCGCACATGGCCCGAGTCAGGGTCCGGACGTCCTCGGGCAGGCCCGGTTCCGCGTAAACGCCGCAGATGCCGCACATGGGGGCCATTGTAGCGTTTTTTGCGATACTTCTCCATTGCGAGCGGCGCCCCGCCGGGGCGAAGCGCCGAGGCGGACTCGGCGGACGGCTCAAGGGGAAATGGGTATGTGTCGGCTATTTCAGGCGGTCGGGGCGCGGGATGATGATCTCGTAGTACTTGAGGTCGAAAGTTCTGAAAGAGACGTTCCGCTCCGCGAGCTCCCGCACGATCCGTTCGCGGATCAGAGGGCTGCGCGTCCTCATGACGGCGGTCTGGGGGAAGAGGGGCGTGTAAAGGACGTAAGCCTTGCGCTCGGGTGGAAGAGCGTCGACGTCCCGGACCAGCTCCGGCAGGAAGAACCGCACCGACACAGGCCCGGTCGAATCCGAGGCCCGGATAGACCGCCCGGAGAGAAAGTAGAGACAATGGGCCAGCCCGAAATCCGTGCCGACATCGGTGACGCCTCGAGTCTCCAGGGTGGCCAGGATCCGGGCGTAGGAGATGGCCTTGAAGCGGGCGTTCTTATGGAAGTAGAAGATCTGGGGCGTCGCCAGGAGCATCAACGCCAGGACCATCGCGGCTGCGGCTGCGCGCGAGGGCGGTTTGAGCCTGAACAGCTCCTCGAGGACGAAGAACGAGGCCCAGACGATCAGGAGAGCCAGGTCCATGTTATGCCGCGGCTCGGGGAACGGACGCGGGAGCATCAGGAGAAGGCGCCCGGCCAAGCTCGCGGCCAGAAGCAGAAAGAACGGCTCGATCCAGGACCGCCGAATGCCGCCGCCTTCCACGGTCGGGGCGGCTTCACGGAGCCGCTTGACGGCTAGGACAAAGGCGGCGGCCAGGACGATCGCCATCAGGATGGTCAGCGCCGAATGCAGGGCGGACAAACCGTTGGACAGCGAAGGCGGTTCCGGACGGAAGGCCCAGCCCGGCGAGATGCTGCGGCTGAAGTTGAACTCGAAGCCCAGGACATTCCGGAAGATCGTCCGAAAGCTGTGGGCCCAGGGTTCCAGAAGCGCCGGCCAGCGGTCGGGACGGAGCTGGCTCAAAGCCAAGGTTTTGACTTGAAACCAGGCTCCTGTCACGGCGGGNNAGCTTCTTGCCGGCCAGGAGGAGAGCGCCTCCAGCGGCGCCGGCCGCGAAGAGAGGCAGGGCGCGCCAGAGGCCGCTCCGCCGGGCGCGTGTCAGAAGCACTGCGCCGGCGAAGGGTAAGATCAAAAACAGGGCGAAAGGATTGATTCCCGCCGAGAAGACCAGGAAATAGGCTGAGAGGAGGGCCCGGCCACGGTCGCGCAGCTCGAAGTCGAAGAGGGCCATGCCGAGAAGGGCGAAGACGGTCATCTCGAGATAGGTGCCGCCGCGGAGGAAGAGGGAAAAGTCGAAGAGGACCTCAATGAACGTGAAGTGGGCGACGAGGAGGACGGCGACCGTCCGCCGGCTGAAGAAGCGGCGGCCGATCTCGTAGACCAGAAGCAGGAAGGCCAGGTAGAAAAGCACCTGGACGAGGACGAAGCTCAAATAGCCGGGACCCAAGACGTCCCAGACGAAGGCGATCAGGAGGTGGCGGAAAACGCCGTGCTGGCTCACGGCCCCGAGCAGATAGGGCGGCGGGATGTGCGTATCCCGGATTTGCAGGGACTGGATAGCCTCGACGGCGTTGTCGGAGTTGCCCATCAGGCCGGAGGGCATGACCAGGAAAGGCAGGCGCACGAGGAGGACGGCCAGGACGACGAGGACAAGGAGCTTGTCCCGCCGCAGGGCGATCCAAGCCAGGCGAAGGGCCAACGCCGCGTCCAGGAAAAAGAGGACCTCGAGCCCGGTATAGAGAGGGCGCCAGCGGATCAGGGCCAGGACCTGATAGCCCAGGGTGAGGAGAAACAGGAGAACCAGCGCGGTTCGGGGAGCCTTGAGGATCCGAACCACCCGGGCCGGGAGATGCCCTTTCCGCGGCGCCTCTCCGCGGGAGGAAGGGGGCCGTGGCGCGGGGGTTTGGGTCACGGCAAGTTTATAGCATTTTCGGGAGAAAAAATGTACCCTTGGGGGCGGTTCGGGCCATGTCCAAAATCATCATCAACGCCGACGACTTCGGGCTGTGCGCCTGCGTCAACGAGGGCATCGTCCAGGCCCACCGTGCCGGCGCCCTATCCAGCGCCACGATCATGGCCAATATGCCGGGCTTCGACCAGGCCGCGGCCCTGGCCCGGGAATATCCCCGCCTAGGCGTCGGGGTCCACCTGAACCTGGTCCGGGGCCTGCCCCTGTTGCCGGAGGGCCGGGTGGCCAGCCTGCTCGGCCCGGACGGCCGCTTCCTGGGCTCGCCCGGCCGTCTCATGCGGCGGCTGGCGGCGGGAAGGGCCCGTTGGGCCGAGGTCGAGGCGGAGCTGCGGGCCCAGATCGAGAAAACCCTGGCCGCCGGCATCCGCCCCAGCCACGTCGACAGCGAGAAGCACATGCATGCCTACCCTCCCGTCTTCCGGACGGCGGCCCGGTTGGCCCGGGAATACGGGATCGAGGGCATCCGCCTCATCCGCGAATTCCGCCTCTCGCGGCATCCGGCCCAGAGTGCCAAGGCCCTGCTACTGACCCTTTGGATCGCCCGGGCCCGGGCCGCGGTCCGGGAGGCCGGCCTTGTGACCACCGACAGGTTTTATGGTATATGTAATAGCGGCCGGATGACGGCGGCGGACCTGTGCCGCCTGATCGGGCGTCCGGGACGGGGCTCCGCTGAGATCATGATCCACCCGGGCTTCGTCCGGCCGGAGCTTTACGCCCTGGAAGCGCTGACCGGCCCGTACTTTATCAACCGGTTCCGGGAAGGGGAGCTGAGGGCCGTGACCGATGCCTCGGTCCGGGCGCAGTTTCTTCCCGGCGGGCCGGAATTAACGAACTATCACGGACTTCGAGCATGAGCAACGACGCCACGAACCCCAAGCTCTCGATCGTCGTCCCCTTCTTCAACGAGGAAGAGAACGTCGAGGAGATGTACACCCGGCTCAAGGAGGTCCTGGGCCGGATCGGTGAACCCTACGAGTTGATCTTCGTCGACGACAGCAGCAGCGACGGGACCTACGCCCTGCTCAAGGAGATCTTCCGCAAGGACGAGCGGGTGGAGGTCCTCAAGCTCCGCCGCAACTCCGGCCAGACCCCGGCCCTGCAGGCCGGCTTCGACCGGGCCCGGGGGGAGATCATCATCTCCATGGACGGCGACCTGCAGCACGATCCGGCCGAGATCCCCCAGTTTCTGGCCAAGATCGCCGAGGGCTACGACATCGTCAGCGGCTGGCGCAAGGACCGCAAGGACAACGCCATCCTCCGCAAGCTGCCTTCCTGGGTGGCCAATCGGATGATGAAGAAGCTGGTCAAGGTCCAGATCCATGACTTCGGCACGACCTACAAGGCCTACCGCCGGGAGGTCGTCCAGTCCATCCATTTGTACGGCGAGCTGCACCGCTTCATCCCGGCCCTCATCAGCCGGGAGGGCTTCAAGATCACTGAGATCCCCATCTCCAACATCGTCCGCCTGCGGGGCAAGTCCAAGTACGGCCTGTCCCGCGTGCGGCGGGTTTTCTTCGACCTGATGACGGTCAAGTTCCTGGTCTCCTTCCTCGATCGCCCGCTCCAGTTCTTCGGTCTGATCGGGATGGTTATCGGCGGGACGGGCTTCCTGATCGCCGCCTTGCTGACCATCGGCCACTACTTTCTGGAGTGGTCGATGCGGGACAACATGGGCAACCTCCTGCTGGCCGTCTTCCTGATGATCATCGGCGGCCTGTTCATCATGACCGGCCTGCTGGCCGAGGTCATCTCCCGCATCTATTTCGTCACCCACAACCAGAAGATCTACTCGCTGGAGCGGATCGACTCGCGGCGGCCGGACGGCGCCGGCGCCAGGTAGGCCCGTGAGCCGCAATCCGATCGCCCCGCCCCCGCCGCGCCGCTCCGCGGCTGACCTGTGGGCCTGGGCTTTCCTGGCCGCCTTCCTGGCCGCCTGGATCGCCTTGATGCTTCGCAACCTGGGCTACCTGTCGATGTGGATGGACGAGGGCTTCCATGCCTTGGCCGTGGACGGGGTCCTGAGGCATGGCTATCCCCTCTATCCCTCCGGCCACATCTACTGGAAGGCCATCCTCTACGTCTATGTCCTGTCCGGGCTGGCCAAGGTCTTCGGAGCGACGGCCCTGACTTTCCGCGTTTTCTCCGTCCTCTGCGGGGCCGGGCTCATCGCCCTGTCCTACTACGTCGGCCGGCGCTTCTTCTCCCGGACCATCGGCCTGCTGACCGCGCTGATCCTGGGCCTCTCGGTCTGGGAGGTCGAATACTCGCGGCTGGCTCTCTACTTCGTCCCCATCCAACTAGCCTACCTGGCCTGCCTGTATGTCTTCTACCGGGCCTTCATCGAGGACCGGCCCGAGTTCCGGCCCTGGGTCTATGTGCTGTTCATTCTCATCCCCCAGGTCCATCAGCTCGGGATGGGGGTCATCTTCTGCTTCCCGGCTCTGCTCGTCATCCGCGGCTGGAAGCGCTTCTGGAAGCGCGACAGCGCCGTCGCTTTCGGGATCGTGACCCTGAGCTACTGCCTGGTCCAGATCCACGAATACTTCTTCTGGAAAGTCGGCTACGTCTACTACAAGGACGACGCCAGCCTGGGCGGGATGATCCGCTACTTCTTTTCCAGCTTCAACCTGACCTTCTTCAAGGAGCTGTTCGGGCTATTCCCGCTGATGACCCTGGTCGCCGCGGGCGGGATCTTCCTCTATCTCGGCCGGCGGGCGGCCGGCGGCGGAGCGGACGATCCCCAGGACCGGCCCTGGCTCTACCTCATTCTCTGCCTGATCTTCCCGCTCCTGTTCTGGGGCTTCTTCCGGACCCGGGTCCAGCCCCGCTACCTGGCCCAGATCTATCCCGTCTTTATCCCGCTCTTTCTCGTCGCCTGGCAAAGAGCCTCGGCCGGGCTAGCCGATCTGGTCCTGGCCCCTTTCGGGGCAGCCAAGCCGAAAGCCAAGGCCGTCGCGGCGGGATTCTTCTTCCTGGCCGGCGTCGCCCTCCTGACCGAGGGCGCCGGACCGAGGAAGGTTCTGTCCATCGTCAACCGCCGCTACAACGACCGGATCACGACGGAGCTGATCACCCGCTCGGGCCGCTTCGAGCCCTACGACAACAAGACCCCGGGTGAATACGTCCGCCATTACTGGCGCGAAGGCGATATCGTGGTGGCCACCCATATGATCTTCCAGAAAGTCTACGGCGGCCGGGTGGACTACTGGCTCTGGTCGGGCGGCCCCGGGACCTGGGATGCCTGGGAAAAGACCGCCGACGGCTGGCAGGAGTATTATGTTGGAGCCCGATGGCTCAACGACCTGGCCGGTCTGAAGGCCGTCCTCGAGGCCGATCCCGGTCGGCGCATCTGGATCGTCGGCTCTCCGTCCCTGCTTCGCCGCGACCACGTCTCCACCGACATCTCCGACTATATCCGATCGCGCCCGGAGAACCTCGTCTTCCGGGGCAAGGACGGCCTTTCGGAAACCTACCTCTGGAACGACGCGGCTGGGGAGTTGACCGGCCCGTCCAGGACCTTGGAAGGGGAGTGGCTCCCGGCTCGATGGAGCGCCGTCGCCTATGGCGAGGGCGCTTCCCGCAAGGCCTGGATAAGCTGGACGGGCGGGCGCCGCGAGGATTTCGAAGTTGTCCTGCCGGACGGCATCGAGCCGGTCCGGTACGATCTTAAGCTGCGGGCCAGGTCGGGGACGGTTCGGAGCGGGGCCGCGGCCATGGCGGCGGCCGTCATCGATCCGCGAACCGGCGATACCCTGCGCACCCTGCGGATCCCCGCCGGGAGCGGATCGTGGACCGATTACCAAGTCTCGTTCCAGGCCCGGGAGAAGGGCGGCTTGCGGCTCCGCTTCTGGGTCCCGGCCGGGGCGTTCGTGGATGTAGACTGGATCGACATCACGCCCGCGGGGGAGATCGAGCCTTGACCGAGAAGCGCTTTCCGGGCAGCACCCAGAAGGAATTGCAGGCCGGCGGCCGCTCGGTCCGGGCCAAATACCGCTCGCTCTTCGTCGGTCGCCGCGGCCTGGCCCCCCTCCTGGCCTATGAGCTGGCCAACCTCTTCGTCCTGCCCGTGCCCGGCGCTCTGGGGCTGGCTCTCCGCCGGCTCTTCCTGCCGGGCCTGCTGGGGCGCTGCGGGCGGGGAGTCGTCTTCGGCCGCGACATCACGCTCCGCCACCCCCACAAGATCGAGATCGGTGACGGCGCAGTCATTGACGATGGGGCGGTCCTGGACGCCAAGGGCGAAGCGAACCTCGGCCTGCGGATAGGGGCCGGCGCGCTCATCGGACGGGCCACCATCCTGTCGTGCAAAGAGGGCTCCATCGTCCTAGGCGAGACGTGCAACATTTCGGCCGGCTGCAGCCTGCTCTCGGAGACGACGATCGAGATCGGCCGCGGCTGCTTCCTGGCCGGCAACTGCTACCTGGTGGCGGGCGGCAACCACCCCGTCAAGGACACCTCGCGCCCGATCATGGACCAGCCGTCCGCGGCCAAGGGCGGGATCCGGATCGGGGACGACGTCTGGCTGGGGGCCGGCGTCACGGTGCTGGACGGGGTGACGATCGGCAAGGGGACGGTGGTCGGCGCCGGCGCGCTGGTGGCCGCCTCGCTGCCCGACTACTCTTACGTCGTGCCCGACCGGCGCCTGCGCATCACCGACCGCCGGGCCCTTTAAACCGGAACTTCTCCCATCTACGGGGAGGTCGGTTTGGGGTATCGCCCCGGCGGCTGCGGGCTCAATTCGCCTTTTCCCACAACTCTCTTCGGCGCCTGCGGAACTCCGCATTCTTGACCTACCGGCCATAGAGATCACCCACTCCATCACGATTCCGAAAGATCTTCTCGTGCTCAGACATCCCTCGGCGCCCGCTGGGTGCCCTTAGAGAGTTATGGAAAAAGGCTGAGCCCTTGCGATTTCGCCGTTGGCCGATACCCCAAACCGCCCTGGTTCCCCCGCAGATGGGAGAAGAACCAAAATTTAGAGGGGCTTGCGGGACTTGTAGATGAAGTTCGACGAGGAGTCGAAGCGGCCGGAGTGGGCCAGCGACTTCTCGATCGCGTAGCCGCGCTCCTCCAGGAAGGCCTTGATCTCCTCCGGCGTGTAATAATGCCGGATGGGGACGAAGTACCAGTCCAGGATGAGCTCCGAGAGCTTCTCGCCCTTCCGCGACTTCTCCCGCTTCTTGAAGAAGAAGACGATGGGCGTGCCGAAGAAAGCCATGACCTTGGCCAGGAAGTTCCAGGACCAGCGGGGCGTCCGGACAAGGGTCTTGCGGATGATCTCGTGGATCCAGGTGACCTTGGTCTTTTTATAGATGGCCAGGAAGAGCGAGCCGCCGGGCTTCAGGGTCCGCATCAGCTCGGTGATGGCCGCGGGGGGATTCGTGGTGTGGTGGACGGTGCCCCAGGCCCAGACGATGTCGAAAGAGGCGTCGGAATAGGGTAGGTGGAGCATGTCCTGCTTCTCGAAGCGGGCGTTCGGCAGACCGAAGCGCTGCTTGAGGCTCTCGGCCGTGCCCAGCGAGCCGGGGCTGATGTCGATGCCGGTGACCATGGCCGCGCCGTTCTTGGCGAAGATGGTGGAGAAGATGCCGGTGCCGCAGCCGGCGTCGAGGATGGTCTTGCCGGACACTTCCTCGGGGGTGTAGAAGAGGGCCCAATGCTTCTCGGAAGCCTCGTATTCAGGGACGTATTCCGTCCAGACGACGTCGTAGAAACGGCCGACTTTTTCCTTGTTCATGGGGCCAATCCTTGGCAAAGAGGGGCTCAGTTTACAGGATTCGGGGATTGGTGTAAACGTCCTCGACGATCATGCGGACGTGTTTGATGAGAAACCCGCCGTCGATCTTGAGCTTGGTCCGCCGGATGAAGAGCCGCCCGTCGGCCAGCCGTTCGATGTCGGCCTCGGCCCACAGCTCCTTGACGAAGCGGGGGTTCTTGGCCGGCCGGACCTCGGCCCGCAGGATATCGAAGCGGGCCGGGTCGATGGTGTAGACGCCGTTCCAGGCTTTGTCGGACGGGTCCTTGGCCCGGGCCTCCAGGACGATATAAGGCGCGGCGCCGGCCGGCCGCAGGACGAAGTCATAACCGGCCCGCTTGCCGGCCGCAAAGGGCAGGATCTTGTCCAGATCGAGCGAGCCGGAGCGCCGTCTGCCCCTGGCTGCGCCTTTTCGGATTTCCTCTTCGCGCAGCTTCCGTTCCTTCTCCTCGCGGGCCCGCTGCTCCTCGGCGTAGTCGGCCGTGATGTCGGCTTCCCGGCCGTCCTCGGTCTCGACGGCCTTGAGAATCTCCTCCGTGCGGGCGCCGTCGACGATCCGGACGTTCTTGGTCACCCGGGTGGTCTTCTCGGGCCGGCCGTTCTTATCGAGATGGGTGAGGAAGGTGACGGAGTCGGCGGTCCATTCGCGGTAGGTGAAGCCGGCCTTCAGGCGGGACTCAACGCCGTCGAGGATGGCCGTGAGCGGCAGCCCGGCCTGGGCAGAGAGCAGCGGCAGGCCGAGCCAACAAAGGAGGGCAGAGGCTGTGCGGCGGAGCCGGCGACGGAAGAAAGGTCGGATCGCGGGAGTCGTCATGGCCGGGCGCATATCCTATCCGAGTCGATAGCTCTAAGCAAGACATGCAAGCCCGAGATTCAGGCCGGCGCTGCCGGGTTGAGAATCCTTGACGATGCACTCTCCCTCCGATATATTCTTAAGAAGGTGTTCCGCGCTTGAAATCATGTTCAAAAGAATAAGATGAAAGTACTCGTGACGGGTGGCTGCGGCTTTTTAGGGACGAACCTGTGCCTTTTCTATCGGGAACGGGGCGCAGACGTCGTGGCTTACGACAATCTGGCCAAGCATGAATTCAAGCGAAATCCCTATATGAGGCCGGAGGCCCGGACCTATAGCAGAGAATTGCTGGAGCGACATGGAGTTCGGGTCGTCGTGGAGGACATCCGGAGTCGAGACACCCTTCTCCATTATGCCGAGGATCGAGATTATATTTGCCATACGGCAGCCCAGCCGGCCATGACCATTTCTTGGGAGGATCCTGAACTCGACTTTTCTACGAATGTGCGGGGAACATTCAACGTTTTGGAGACGGCCCGCCGGCTTGAAATCCCCATCGCCATCTGCTCCAGCATCCACACGTTCGGACCGGATAAGATCAATTCGGAATTGAGGGAAGAGAAGACACGATACGCCCGTACGCCGGTTACGATTGCTGAGGATGAGCCCCTTCTTCAGGGAGTCATCACGCCTCTCCATGCCTCCAAGCGAAGCAACGAGATCTATGCCCAAAGCTATATCGACACGTTCGATCTCAAAGTCGCATGCTTCCGATTGACCGGAATCTACGGACCGTATCAATTCGGCGGTGAGGATCACGGTTGGGTGGCCAATTTCGCGATTCGCGCTATCATCGGGGAACCGCTGACCGTTTTTGGAACGGGTCGACAGCTGCGGGATATTCTTTTCTCCTCGGATGTCGCTGAAGCTTTCGACCGCTTCTTTCAAAAGCCGATACCGGGCATTTATGTCCTGGGCGGCGGCGAGCCCAATATGATTTCCCTCCTTGAATCTATCGATTTGATCGCCCGCCTCGTCGGAAAGCCATTAAACTCCCGATTCGAGAAGGAGCGATTCGGAGACCTCAAATATTTCGTCGGAGATTCGAGCCGCTTCCATCAGGCGACGGGATGGTCCCCCAAGGTTCGCCCCGAGGAAGGCATAGGCCGCTTGATCGACTGGATAAAAGCCAATGAACGCCTTTTTTACAAAAACACCTAGCTCTTTAAAAGCCCTCATTCTTGCGGGCGGGCGGGGGAAGAGACTCAACGAGGTCACGGAGGAAGAGAACAAGTGCATGATCGTCTTTCGAGGCCGTCCTCTGATTGAATACAGCTTGGAAAACGCCGTGAGGCTGGGCGTCGAAGAAATCATTGTTGTCGTCGGGCACTTGGCCGAGCTGATTATCAATCGATACGGGATTTCCTATCAAGGGACCCGCATCCGATACGTCATCCAAAAGGAGCAGCTCGGACTCGTCCACGCCATGGCCTGCGGTCAAAGTGCTATCGGCGGAGCCGATTTCCTCCTTTTCTTGGGCGATGAGTTCTTCATCCAGCCCGATCACGAAACGATGGTCAGGGCCTTTCGGGAGGACGACGTTTTCGCCGTCTGCGGTGTTATCGATGTCCCGGATCTGGGCCTCATCAGCAAGACATACTCCATTTTGTTCGATGCCAACAGCCGAATGATTCTTCGGTTGATTGAAAAGCCTCGAAATCCTCTTAACCATTATATGGGAACGGGGAATATCGTCTTTAAGAATCAAATTTTCGACTATATCGAAAAAACCCCCATCAATCCTCAGCGAGGCGAGCGAGAGCTTCCGGATTTTATCCAAGCTGCTATCGACGACGGCAAGAAGATCATTTTCTTCGAGCTGGCTTCCAAGTATGTCAACGTCAACACGATCGAGGACATCACGATCTTGAACGAGCTTCCGCCGTCATGAATCGACCGAAGCGAGCGGATGTCCTGGTCGTCATTCCTGCCTATAACGAAGAACGGACGATTGGCGAGGTCATTCGCCGCACTCTGCCCTATGCCGATGTCTGCGTCATTAACGACGCGAGTTGCGACGGCACCGAAGCCATCACCCGTTCATTTCCGGAGGCGACGTGCCTCACGCATGGGCGCAACACCCATATACCGCGCTCTATTCTGGATGGGATGAAGTTCGGCCTTGACGAGGGCTATGCCCATATCATCAGTATGGATGCGGGGCTCTCTCATAAGCCGGAGGATTTGCCCCAATTTCTCGGGTTCCCGGATCGCGATCTTGTCATCGGAGTTAGGACGAAAACGTTCAATATCCCTCTCTTCCGGCGCTTCATAAGCTGGACGGCTACCGGGCTCATGAACCTGGCTCTGCGCCCCCCCTGGCGACGCCGAACCATCCCTCGTCTCAACGATGCGACATCAGGTTTCAGACGGTATTCGCGGCGTGCGGCCGAATGGCTTCTCCATAAAGAGATGAAGGCTCAAGCGTTTGATTTCCATATAGAAGCCTTGGCCTTGATTTGTCGAAATGGATTTTCTTTAGGTGAAGTCCCTATTTCTTATGAGTTTTCGAACAGCTCCTTCAATGTCAAGGTCTTGAGGTCGAGCATCCGTATGTACTTCGACCTTCTCTTGGCGGGCCGAAAATAGGTCCTGATCTTTTTTCCTCGGCAGATCTAGAAGCCCTTGACAAGCTCCGCCCGGCCGGGTATTATTCCCGACTGTTCCGAGTAATTCTATAGTGATTAAGAAGGAGAGCACGGCATGCCTACATGGCTGACGGTCATTCTCATCGTCCTGGGGATTCTCGGCCTCGGCGTCGGCCTCCTCGTCTGGATCTTCTTCCATCAGGGTGGCTGCTGCATCCGCAAGACCGCGGCCAAGCTGACCCGCAAGGAGTTCGTCAAGCCCGTCATGAAACAGGGCTGAGCGCCGTCATCTCCGCTCCGCCGCGTCCCCCGGGCCGGCGGCATGGATTTTCCGCGGTATCCCGGGTAGAATGGGGCGCGATCTCGACAAGGAGCTGTCATGGATCCGATCAAGAATGAAGTGGCGGTGATGTTCTCCGGCGGCATCGATTCCCTGCTGGCCTCGGTCCTGCTGGCCCAGGACTACGACAAGGTCCACTTGGTCACCTTCGACAAGGGCTATCTCGAGTTCGGGGTCAAGAACAACATCCCGAACGTCGACCTCCTCAAGGCCAAGTTCGGGGAGGACCGCATTACCCACCAGATCGTGGACATCAAGGACCTGCACAAGGCCATCTCCGTCCGCTTCTTCTTCAAGGAGCGCAAGAAATACAACACCGAAATCCGCTGGTGCGTCGGCTGCCGTCTGAGCATGGGCATCGCGGCCATGATCTTCGCCCTGGAGAACGGCCTGGCCGGCTACGCCGACGGCTCCAACCGGGAGCAGATCCCCTCCGAGACCAACCTGACCGGCACGGCCGAGAACTACCCCAGCATCGTCAACGCCGGGAAAACGTTTGCCCAGAGCTATGCCGTCCATTTCCTGACCCCGACCTACGAGTTCGGCGGCCGCGAGCTGCGCCGGGAGAAGCTGTCCGAGATGGGCTTCGCCATCGACTATCTCAGCCAGGACCACAGCAAGACGATCAGCGGCATGATGAACAAGAACGTCGCCAAGCGCAGCCAGCCGATGTGCTTCTCCGGCTGGCTGATGCATTGGAAGCGCAACCTCCTGGGCAAGCCCGTCGAGCAGAACGAGCCGATGACCGTCGACTATGTCCGGGACAAGCAGGACCATGTCGTGCGCGAGGTGGTGGCCGAGTATTTCGCCGCCAAGGGGATGGACATCGAGGCGATCGTGAAGGCCCGTAAGGCCGACCCCCTTGGCCAGTTCACCCCCATCCTCGTCTGAATTAGCAGACACATACTAATTTCCAATTCCAGACACATACTCATTTCGTTGGGTAGATTGGTGGTCTTCTGATTGCGGAACACTTGTCTAATTTCCGGGGCCTTATCTCCCGGCAGCCCCGCGAATCTCCGAATCCGCATGAGGGCTAATAAAATGTGGGTCTGGTGAAAAACCCCCCGGAAATGAGTATGTGTCTGCTATTTCAGAGCCAGCCGTTTTGACGGCACCAGGCTACGGTTCTGGACATGCCGTCCCGGAAGCCGACCTGAGGCTCGAAGCCGAGTTCCGACCGGGCCTTGTCGATCCGCAGCGGCTTGGGGTGGAGGAAGAAGGCCAGCCGCGATGGATTGAGCGGAGCCTCCCGGCCGACCGCCCCGAAGGCCTTAGCCAGGGCCCAGGCCGCGGCCCGCGTCGGGCCGGTGGGGACTCGCAGCCGCGGCAGCTTCCGGCCGCAGGCGGATGCGATCTCGCGGGCCATATCGCTCACCCTCAGAACTTCGGATCCGGCTAGATGATAGACCCGGCCGCCCGTGCCCTTGGCTGCGCAGAGCAACGTCCCGGAGACCAAATCATCCACGAAGACGGGGGTCTGATTGGCTTCGCCCCGGCCCATCATGACGAACCGTCCCGTCGCGATCGATCGGATCAGCTTGAAGGTCCTTCGGTCGCCGGGTCCGTAGACCCAGCCCGGCCGGACGACGACCACGTCCCATCCCGGCGCCCCGATCTCCAGCGCCGCCCTCTCCCCGGCCAGCTTGCTGCGGTCGTAGGCGTCGCGCGGATCGAGGGGATGATCCTCGCCGGCGGGAAGATTGTCCGCGACGTGGCCCAGGACGCCCGCCGAGCTGAAGTGCACCGCCCGCCGGACTCCCGCCGCCCTGGCCGCCTCGAGGACGTTGCGCGTCCCGCCCTCGTTGACGGCCAGGAACTCTTCCTCGCCCAGCCTCGACGCTCCCAGCGCCGCCGCCAGGTGGAAGACGATGTCCCTGCCCTCGACGGCCCGGGCCGCCAGACTCTTGTCCCGTATGTCGCCTTGGAGATATTCCCAGCCCGACCCGGCTTGAGGCTCCGGGCCCAGGTCCCAGCCCCGGACCTCCCAGCCTTCGCCTCGCAGGCGCTGGGCCAGACGGGATCCCACGAAGCCGCCCGCCCCCGTCACCAGCGCGCGCATAGCGCCTCCCCTCACCCCGACCGGCCCACAGCCTTGTCCAGGGCCAGGGTGATCTTCTCGAGGTAGCGAGGATAGATCCACTCCGCGTCCGCCCGCCGCTTGGCTTCAGCGGCCCGCGCCTTGGCCTCGCCCGAGGCTAGAGCGAAGTCCAAACCGGCCGCGAACGCCGCAGGCTCGGCCGGAGCCAGGACCGCGATCTCATCGCTTAAAACCTGGCTGTGGGTGTAGAGCCGGGTCGCGACCATCGGCTTGCCGGACTTGAGGAACGAGTAGATCTTGAGCGGGGTGTTGGTGCCCGAGACCCGCGGCGAGACCAGGACGTCGGCGGCGGCAAGGTAGCGCGACACGTCCTGAGGCGGAACTTTTTCCACGAACCTGATGCGCCCGGCTGCCCCCAGCTCCCCGGCCCGCTTTCCTGCCGCTTCGTGATCCTCCCGCGAACCGCCCAAGATAAGCAGGACGGCCTTCTCCTTGACCCGGGCCATGGCTTCGATGAGCAGGGGAATGCCCTGGTAGGGCTCGAAGTTGCCGGCGTAGAAGATGATCTTCTCGCCTCCCGGGGCCGTTTCGCGCCGGATCGCCGCGACCGACTCCGGGTCCGCCGGGGCGTCGGCGAAGTCGTTGAAGTCCATGAAGTTCTGAAGGAAGACGGCCTTGCCGCCGAAACCCTTGCCGACGACATAGTCGTGCAGGTCCTTGCAGATGACGATGACCGAGCGCGACCTCTTGAGGACGGCGTCCTCCAAGCCGGTGAAGATCCGCTTGAGCAGGGCCGAGCGGGAAAATTCGAAGTTGCTCAGCTGCTGCGGCAGGCTGGAGTGCATGTCATAGATGTGGGGCACGCCGAACAGTCCGGCCAGGGCGATGCCGAAAAAGGCCGCCTCCTCGTGGCTGAAGACGACATCGTAACGCCGGGCCGCCAGCGCTCCGCCCGTCCGGGCCGCCATCATTGCGTCGAGCGGGATCTTCGGCCAGGACGGCCCGATCTTGATCTTCCGCAATCCCAGGGCATTGGGCACCCGCCGGATGCGCAGGCCGGGGAATTCCACATCCCGGCCCAGCGGATACGTGATCAGGTCGACCTTGTGCCCCAGGTCGGACAGGGCTCGCAGCCGGAAATAGACGCTGATCGGGGTGCCCCGGGGCTGGAAGAAAGGCTCGGGGGCCAGCATCAGGACATTCATCGGTCCGGCGTCCTAAGCTTCGTCCCTGTCTCCGTCCAGAATCTCGCGGGCTACGTAGATGCGCTTATCGACCGCCTCGTGGTAGGTCCGGACCATGATCTCGCCCAGCAGGCCCATGGTGATGAACTGGAAGCCGATGACGATGAGCAGGATGGCCAGCAGCAGCAGCGGCCGGTTGGAGATGCCCTGTTGGAGGATGAGCCTCTGGTAGGACAGAACCAGGCCCACGACGACGCCGGCGCCGCCTGTGAGCAGGCCGAGCAGGCCGAACATCTGCAGCGGCCGGGTGGAGTAGCTGAGAAGGAACTTGACCGTCAGCAGGTCCAGGAAGACCCGGATCGACCGCGAGAAGCCGTACTTGGATTTCCCGTGGACCCGGGGCCGGAAGTTGACCGGGACCTCGGCGATGCGGACTCCGATGGCGGCCGCGATGGCCGGGATGAAGCGGTGCATCTCGCCGTANNGCCGGTAGGCCTTGAGGGTGCAGCCGTAGTCGCGCAGCCGGACCTTGGTGATCCGCGAGATGAGCCAATTGGCCGTCAGGGAGGGGAGCCGCCGGGTCAGGAAGCGCCTCTTCCAGCGGTCCTTGCGCCATCCGCTGACCAGGTCGTAGCCTTCTTCGATCTTGGCCAGCAGGAGCTTGATGTCGCGGGGGTCGTTTTCCAGGTCGGCGTCGATGGTCACCACGGTCTCGCCGCGGGCCAGGTCGAAGCCGGCCGAGAGGGCCGCCGTCTGCCCGAAGTTCTTGCGGAAGCGGATGACCTTGATCCGGGCATCCTTGCGGTGGACCTCGCGTAGGGCCTCGAAGGTCCCGTCCCGGCTGCCGTCGTCGATGAAGATGATCTCGTACGGAACGCCGATCTCGCCGCAGGCGGCGGTCAGCTCCTCGGCCATGCGCGGGACATTGCGCTCCTCGTTGTAGGCCGGGACGATGACGGACAGGCGGACGGGGGCCGGGGCGCTCATCCGCGCCAATATATCACAATCCCTCCGGGAATTGAATTTGGGCCGGGGTTGTGTGAGAATCCGCTTGCCGTGGCTGACAAGAAGGTTCTCCTGGTCGATTATGACGCCCAGTCGCTCGACGGCCTGTCCGCCCTGTTCGAGCCGGCCGGCTTCGTCGTGACCAAGGCCGTCGACGGGCTGTCGGCCTGGGAGAAGTACCAGATAGAGCGGCCGGACCTGGTCGTCCTGGAGGCCATCCTGCCCAGGCTGCACGGCTTCGATCTGACCAAGAGGATTGTTCAGGACTCCCGGGGCGGCGTCCCGGTCATCATCGTCACCGGCCTTTACCGGGGGCCCCAGTACCGGCACGAGGCTCTGACCGCCTTCGGCGCGGCCGAGTTCCTGGAGAAGCCGGTCGATGGAGCCCGCCTCCTCCAGGCGGCCCGCGACCTCCTGCGGGAGAAGGCCGATGTCGGCCTGGACCTGCCGACACCGGACGAAATCGCTGCCTTTCTTCACCGGCGCCTGGCTGAGCTGCGTCAGACGGCCGGGCGTCCAGCCGCCGAACGGCCGCAAAAGCATTGAGCAACAACAAGATAGGCTTCTTCCAGGATGCCGCGGCTGAGCCGCCGATTGACACCGCCGAGACCTTGCTGGTAGACTCGGATCCGCCTATGAGCGCCAATCTCTGGACCCGCTGCAACAATTGCCAGAGGATCCTCTACAAGGAGGACATCCTCGAGAACCTCTCGGTCTGCCCGGCCTGCGGCTTCCATTTCCGCCTCTCGGCCGCCGAGCGGTTGGCCATGCTCTACGACGACGGTCAGTTCGACATCGTCGACCACAACATCCAGTCCCTGGACCCCCTCCACTTCGTCGACAGCCAGCCCTACGTCAAGCGCCTGGAGTCCTACCAGCGCAAGACCGATCTGCCGGAGGCGATTGTGACCGCGGTCGGCTCCCTGGGCGGCATCCGGACGGTCATCTGCGCCATGGACTTCGCCTTCATGGGCGGCAGCGTCGGCTCGGTGGTCGGCGAGAAGATCGTTCGGGCCGCAGAGCGGGCCCTGGCCGAGAAAACCCCCCTCGTCATCGTCTCGGTCTCGGGCGGGATGCGGATGCAGGAGGGCTTGCTGGCCCTGATGCAGATGGCCCGTACCAGCGCCGCCCTGGCCAAGCTGGAGGAAGCCCGTCTGCCTTACATCTCCGTCCTGGCCGATCCCACATCGGGCGGGACAACGGCCTCCTGGGCCATGCTGGGCGACGTCAACGTCTCCGAGCCCAACGCCTTCGTCGGCTTCGCCGGCCCCGTGGTCATCGAGCAGACCATCAAGGTCAAGCTGCCCAAGGGCTTCCAGCGCTCGGAGTTCGTCCTCAAGCACGGCTTCCTGGACGATGTCGTGCCCCGCAAGGCTCTGCGGCCGTTCGTCATCAAAGCCCTGCGGCTCCTGCTCAACCGGCCGCAGTGAGCTCCGGTCTCCGCACCCCCCGTCCGCTGTTCGCTCCGCTGTCTCCGTCCCAGGCCCGCTCCTGGCTGCGGGCCTTGGAGCGCTTCGGGGTCAAGCTGGGCCTGGACAACGTCCGAATGCTGCTCCGGGCCCTGGGCGACCCTCACAAGGCGTTCCCCTCCCTCCACGTGGCCGGGACCAACGGCAAGGGCTCGGTCTGCGCCATGCTGGACGCGGCCCTGCGGGCCGACGGACGGAAGACCGGCCTCTACACCTCGCCCCACCTGGTCGATCTTCGGGAGCGGATCCGGGTCGATGGACGGATGATCGGCCGGGCCGAGCTGGGGCGCCTGCTCGGCCTCCTGAAAGGGACGATCGACGGCCTCCTCCGAGACGGCCGCTTGGACGCCCATCCCACTTATTTCGAGGTCCTGACCGTCGTGGCTTTTCTCCACTTCGCCGAGCGCCGGATCGACGTCGCCGTCCTGGAAGTGGGCATGGGCGGGCGCTTCGATGCGACCAACGTCGTCACCCCCTTGGTCTCGGTCATCACTTCGATCGGACTCGACCACCGCGAGTATCTGGGCCCGACCCTGGCCGCCATCGCCGGCGAGAAAGCCGGCATCATCAAGCCCGGCGTGCCCGTCGTCTGCGGGCCCGAGCGGGGTCCGGCCTTGGCGGTCATCCGCTCCCGCGCGGCCGAGGCCGGCGCGCCGTTCCGGCCCGTCTGGGGAAAGGGGCGTCGATGGGAATCGATTCCGACCCGGGCCGGCCTCCGCTTCCTCTACACCATCGAAGGGGAAAGCTACAGCTTCAAGCCCGGACTGCTCGGTTCCCATCAAGGCCGCAACGCCGCGGCCGCCATCGCGGCGCTCCGCGAGCTGGGCGGCTCCGGTCGGATCCCGACGCCTTCCCGCGAAGCGATCATCCGGGGCCTCGAATCCGTCCGCTGGGAGGGACGGCTGGAGATCATCGGCCGCCGCCCGACGGTCTATCTCGACGGGGCCCACAACGAGGAAGGCGCCCGGGCCGTAGCCCGCTTCCTGCGGGAAGAAGTCCGCGGCCCCTTCGTGCTGGTCTTCGCCATGATGAAGGACAAGGCCGTCCGCCGGGCCGCCCGCCATCTCTTCGCCCCGGCCCGTCGGGTGGTCCTGACCGGGCTGCCCTATGTCCGGGCCATGAAGCCGGAGGCCGTGGCCGGAGCCCTGCCCGAGTTCGCCGCCAAGACCGTCCTCGAGCCGGATCCCGGCCGGGCCCTGAGATTGGCCCGCGGCTTGGCCGGACCCGACGGCACGGTTCTTGTCGCCGGCTCGCTCTACCTCGTGGGCGCGGTCAAGAAGCTCGGCCGCCCGGCTTGAGCGCCGGCCGGCGGCGCTTTTGCATTCGCCGCGGGCGGTATGCTATCATCCCGTTTCTGATTTCGGCCGGAACATCCGCCCCATGCTCGAAATCGACGGAACCGTCATCATCACCTTCGCGGTGGTCTGGATCCTGGTCGTCTTTCTGGGCCGCTTTTTCTTCCGTCCCCTGCTGAAGATCCGCTCGGAGCGGGAAGCCCGCCTGAACGGCGATCGGGAGGCCTCTCGGCGGGCCGCCGAGGAGAACGCCAGGGACATCCAGAACGTCGATCAGGCCCTCAAGGCGGCTCGGGCTGCGGCCGACAAGATCCGCGATGACCTCGAGCTGGAGGCCCTGAGGGAGAAGACGCGTCTCCTGTCCGATGTCGGAAAGACGGCCAAGGACGAGGTGGACAAGGCCAAGGGCGAGATGGCCCGCGAGATTGACGGCCTCAAAGCCCAGCTGGCCGCCCAGGCCCAATCCTTGGCCGAGTCGATCGAAGCGAGGCTGCTCCAGTGACGCCCCGCCGGCGGGCCTCCCTTCCTGTCCTCCTGCTGGCCGTCTCCCTCACCCTGCTCTCCGCTCTCCCGGCCTCCTCCCAGGAGCTTTCGGCCGTGACGCCGGCCGCCCAATCCGGAGAAGGCCATGCGGCGGAAGAGGGCCGCGAGGCGGGCGGATCCGGCATGCTCTCGAAGATCATCAATTTCACCATCCTTTTCGGCGGCCTCTTCCTGCTCCTCCGCAAGCCGATCATGGGCCTGCTGTCCCAGCGGACCAAGGACGTCTCCCGGACGCTCGATGACGCGCAGGCCGCCCGCCGCGACGCGGAAGCCAGGCTGGCGGAAGCCCGGGCCAAGGTGTCATCCCTGGAGGCGGAGCTTGAGCGCCTGCGGGCCGGGGCCGAGGAGGAAGGACGGCGCGAAAAGGAGCGCATCCGGGAGATGGCCGGCCAAGAGGCCGACCGCCTGCGGGCCCTGGCCAAGCTGGAGGTTGAGGCCCACCTTAAAGCCGGAGTGCGCGACCTCAAGGCCTATACCGCCGAGCTGGCCGCCTCTCTGGCCGAGGAGCGGATCAAGGCCCGCCTGAGCGCGTCCGACCAGGCCGAGCTCATCGACAAGTCCATCGCCAAGCTGAAGACCCTGCATGAAGAATCCGACCCTCGTTAAGCGGTACGCGGAGGGGTTGGCCCGGGCCCTCCCTAGGGAGGACGAGTACAATTCCGTCCGCGGCCGGCTGGCCGCTTTCAACGCCATGATCGAAGGCCGCGAGGACCTGCGGGCCGCCCTGCTGCGGCCGTTCCTCAACACCACGCGCAAGGCCGCCCTGGTCCATGCCCTCCTGGATGCCATCAAGGCGGACGGCAAGACCGTCCGTTTCCTGGACCTGCTCCTGCGTCACGGCCGTTTGGAGATCCTGCCCGACATCCTGGATGCCCTCCCCTCCGCCTGGCGGGCGGCTCACGGCATGCCGACCTACGAGATCCGCTCGGTGGCGGCCCTGACCCCGGCCCAGCGGACCGCCCTGGAGGCCGAGCTGGCCCGGCTGGAGAGCCGTTCGGTCCACTGCGAGTACGGGCTCGACCCCGCGCTCCTGGGCGGCCTGACGGTGCGCAAGGGCAACCGCGTCTTCGACGTCTCGCTCAAAGGTCAGTTGGACAAGCTCAAGGACACCATCAGCGAAAGGTAGACCGCCATGGCCATCAAAGCCGACGAGATCAGCAAAATCATCCAGCGCGAGATCGAGGGCTTCCAGACCGATGTGGACATCCGCGAGATCGGCACGGTCATCTCGGTCGGCGACGGCATCGCCAAGATCTACGGCCTCGACCGGGTCATGTACAACGAGCTGCTGGAATTTCCCCACGGCATCTCCGGCATCGCCCTGAATCTGGAGGAGGACAGCGTCGGAGCCGTCCTGCTGAGCGAAAGCCATGTCATCAAGGAAGGCGACCTGGTCAAGCGGACCCACCGGATCATCTCGGTGCCCGCCGGGCCGGCCTTGATCGGGCGGGTCGTCGACCCCCTGGGGCATCCCCTGGACGGAAAGGGGCCGATCAAGACCGACGTGTACCTTCCGGTCGAGCGGCAGGCCCCCGGCGTCGTCGACCGGCTGCCCGTGCGCGCNNGGCCAGCGCGAGCTGATCATCGGCGACCGCCAGACCGGCAAGTCGGCCATCGTCATCGACACCATCCTCAGCCAGAAAGGGACCGGCGTCATCTGCATCTACGTGGCCATCGGCCAGAAGAACTCGACCGTGGCCCACTTCGTCCAGACCCTGGAAGACCGGGGCGCCATGGCCTATTCCATAGTCGTGGCCGCCTCGGCCAGCGATCCTTCGCCCCTGCAATATCTGGCTCCCTACAGCGGCTGCGCCATGGGCGAGTACTTTCGGGACAACGGCGGCCACGCCCTGTGCATCTACGACGACCTGAGCAAGCACGCCGCGGCTTACCGCGAGATCTCGCTCCTGCTCCGCCGCCCGCCGGGCCGGGAGGCTTACCCCGGCGACGTGTTCTACCTCCACTCGCGGCTGCTGGAGCGGGCGGCCAAAATGAGCGATCAGCTCGGCGGCGGATCGCTGACGGCCCTGCCGATCATCGAGACGCAGGCCGGCGACGTCTCCGGATACATCCCGACCAACGTCATCTCCATCACCGACGGCCAGATCTACCTGGAGCCGGAGCTGTTCAACGCCGGCGTCCGTCCGGCCATCAATGTCGGCATCTCGGTCTCCCGGGTCGGCGGCAATGCCCAGATCAAGGCCATGAAGCAGATCGCGGGAAAGCTTCGCGGCGACCTGCAGCAGTACCGCGAGCTGCTGACCTTCGCCCAGTTCGGCACCGAGCTGGACAAGATCAGCCAGGCCCAGCTGGACCGCGGGGTGCGGCTGACGGAGCTTCTCAAGCAGGGCCAGTTCGCCCCCCTGCCGGTGGAGAAGCAGATCCTGATCATCTACGCCGGCAACCGCGGCTTCCTGGACGAGATCCCGGTGGCCAAGATCGGCGACTACGAGCGCAAGATGCACGAGTTCTTCCAGCGCGAGCATCCGGCCATTCCGGCCAAGATCGCCGAGCGCAAGACCATCGATCCGGCCCTGGACGATGAGATCGCCGCCGCCCTGACCGAGTTCAACGGCCGCTTCCGCGAGGGATCCCTCTGACATGCCGACCCTGATCGAGCTTCGCCGCCGGATCAAGAGCGTGAAGAACACGCAGCAGGTCACCAAGGCGATGAAGTCCGTCTCGACGGCCAAGTTCAAGAAAGCCCAGCGCACCGTCCAGGAGGGACGGCCTCACTGGCACGCCGGGCCGGCCCTGCTCTGGGAGACGGCCCGCTGGGCCGGGCCGGAGGGCCACCCCTTCCTGGCCGCCCGGGAGGAGAAGCGGATCCATGTGCTGGTCGTCGGCTCGGACAAGGGTCTGTGCGGGTCCTTCAACTCCGCCCTGCTGAGCCGGGCCCAGGCGTTCGCGGCCGAGAAGTCGATCGCGTCCGCGGTCCGGCTGGTCCTCGTCGGCCGCAAGGCGGTCCAGCACTTCCGCCGCCAGCCCTATCCGATCGACTGGGCCTTCCCCGAGCGGACCGACAAACTGACCGAGGCCGACCTGCGCGACACGGCCCGCCGGCTGATGAAGAAGTTCCTGCACCAGGAGACCGACGCCGTCTACCTGGTCTTCAACGAGTTCAAGTCCGTCCTGGCGCCGCGCCTGGTCACGACCCGCATCCTGCCCGTCCACCCGCCCGAGCCGGCCGCCTTCGCCCACCGGCCCGAAACGCCGGCCTGGGAGCCCGGGCCGGCGGCCGTGGTCGACGGCCTCCTGCCGTTGGTCATCGAGGACCAGGTCGTCCATGCCTACTTCGAGTCGCAGGCCGCCGAGCAGGCCGCCCGGATGATGGCCATGGACGGGGCCACCCGCAACGCCGGGGAGCTGGTCCACAAGTACTTCCTGATCCTGAACAAGATCCGCCAGGCCGGCATCACCAAGGAGCTGCTGGAGATCATGACGGCCGTGGAAGCCATGAAGAAATAGCCGCCCCAGGGAGGGCAACATGAGCACGACATCGAACGCCGAACGCGCCGGAGTGGTCACCCAGGTCATCGGGCCCGTTGTGGACGTGGCCTTCCGGGGGATGGAGCTGCCCGAGATCTACACGGCCCTCCGGATCACCAGCGAAGGCTTCGCCACCGAATCCCCGGTCGACATCATCGTCGAGGTCGAGCAGCACCTGGGGGAGGACACCGTCCGCTGCGTGGCCATGCATCCTACCGACGGTCTGGCCCGGGGCATGAAAGCCATCGACACGGGCGGCCCCATCACCGTTCCGGTCGGGGTCGAGGTTCTGGGCCGGGTCATCAACGTGGTCGGCGAGCCCGTCGATCATATGGGGCCGATCGCGGCCAAACAGCGCTACCCCATCCACCGCCAGCCGCCGCTGCTCGCGGAGCAGAACACCCGGTTGGAGATGTTCGAGACCGGGATCAAGGTCATTGATCTCATCCAACCGTTCCTCAAAGGCGGCAAGATCGGCCTCTTCGGCGGGGCCGGCGTCGGCAAGACGGTCATCATCCAGGAGCTGATCCACAACGTGGCCCTCAAGCACGGCGGCTACTCCGTCTTTGCCGGGGTCGGCGAGCGGACCCGCGAAGGCAACGACCTGTGGCTGGATATGACCGAATCCAAGGTCATCGCCAAAACGGCCCTGGTCTACGGCCAGATGACCGAGCCGCCGGGGGCCCGCCTGCGGATCGGCCTGACCGCCCTGTCGGTGGCCGAGTACTTTCGCGACGAGATGAACCAGGACCTGCTCCTGTTCATCGACAACATCTTCCGCTTCACCCAGGCCGGCTCCGAGGTCTCGGCCCTGCTGGGCCGGATGCCCTCGGCCGTCGGCTACCAGCCCAACCTGGCTACCGAGCTGGGCGAGCTGGAGGAGCGGATCACCTCGACCAAGAAGGGCTCGATCACCTCGGTCCAGGCCATCTACGTGCCGGCCGACGACTTCACCGATCCCGCCCCAGCCACGACCTTCTCCCACCTGGATGCCTCGACCCAGCTGTCGCGGGCCTTGACCGACCAGGGCATCTACCCGGCCGTCGACCCGCTGGCCTCCTTCAGCCGCATCCTCGACCCCGGGATCGTCGGCGAGGAGCACTACCTGGTCGCCCGCCGGGTCAAGGAGATCCTCCAGCGGTACAAGGACCTGCAGGACATCATCGCCATTCTGGGCATCGAGGAGCTGTCGGACGAGGATAAGCTGATCGTGGCCCGAGCCCGCAAGATCCAGCGCTTCCTGTCCCAGCCCTTCCAGGTAGCCGAGGTCTTCACCGGCCGTCCGGGGCGCTACGTCACGGTCGAGGAGACCGTCCGCGGCTTCAAGGAGATCGTCGAGGGCCAGCACGACGACAAGCCCGAGCAGGCCTTCTACATGGCCGGCGGCATCGAGGACGTGATCCAGCGGGCCGAGGAGCTGAAGTCCCGGTGAGCGACGTCCCGGCCCGTCTCCGGCTGCGGGTGGTGACGCCGCGGCGCTCGCTGGTCGACGCCGAGGTCGAGTTTGTGTCCCTTCCGGGCCTCGACGGCCTCCTTGGAATCCTGCCCGGCCACCGGCCGCTGATGACCGCCCTGGGCCGGGGACCGATCGAGCTGCGCTGCGGCGGACGGGACGAGAGCTACGAGATCGACGGCGGCTACGCCGACATCCACCCGGACCATGTCCTGGTCTTCACCCGCCTGGCGAATTAGCAGACACATACCAATTTAATTTCCAGACACATACTAATTTAAATTGGTATGTGTCTGCTATTTCATCGGACGAGAGAGATGATGGGGCGGGACTTGGCAGAGGGATCGCGGGAGATCTCGGGAACCTCGATTATATCGATCCGGACATCCTCCCGGAGCAGCTTCATCATCTCTTCCCGCAGGAGCCGGCGGGCCGAGTCGTCAAATCCTTCTCGGGGCTCGATGGAGATCTCCAGCCGGTCTAAAGCGGTCTGGACGACCTGCCATCTCTTGATGCCCGGCACGGGAATGAAGACATGGGGGACAGCCTGGGGAGCGATCCGGCGGCCGCTCGGCAGCGTCAGCATATCCTCCTTGCGGCCGTAGATGCGGTCGAGGAGG
Organism: Candidatus Aminicenantes bacterium UBA4085; assembly: GCA_002383325.1. Taxonomy (GTDB): domain Bacteria; phylum Acidobacteriota; class Aminicenantia; order Aminicenantales; family UBA4085; genus UBA4085. The sequence continues at coordinate 5,432 of DFYJ01000035.1, read as the reverse complement.
GGCAGCCGGCGCCCGCAGCGCGGCTGTTTCGTCGAGAGAACGACCGTGTCGCCCTGCCTGTAGCGGATCAGGGGCATAGCGGTGGAGTGGAGGTTGGTGATGACCACTTCTCCTTCCTCGCCCGCCGCGGCCGGTGTCCCGTCCCCGCGCAGCACCTCCATGATGACCATGTCGGCGCTGATATGGTATCCGGAGCAGGCCGGGCACTCCCAGGCCAAGCAGCCGCCCTCGAAGCTCAGATAGAAATCCAGAACCGGACAGCCGAATTCGGACTTCAAGAGGCTTCGGCTCGCGTCGTCCAGGACCTCAGCGCTGGCGAAGACGCTTCGAAGCCCGCGAAGGGGGTGGCCGCTTGCTCGGGCGGCCTCGGCCAGCAGAACCAGCGTCGTCACCCGGCCGATCAGGAAGTGAGGCTTCCATGCGGTTAGGTCATCCAGCCATTGCCCCGGACTTTTCCAGGAGGAAATCTCCCGGCGGCGCCAGAGGCCGAGCCTCTCATTCCAGGACCTTTTCTCATTGACCATGCGGTCGCCGGCCAGGACGGCCATCCGCTGCCAGGGCTTGTATCCGGAGGCGAGGTAGGCTCTGGCGCTGTTCATGTTGCGGAAAGTAAAGTCGCGCTGGGTCATGAGAAAGCGGATCGGATGGCCGGTCGTGCCGCTGGTCTGGAAAGTCCGGCAAAGCCCGGTCGGGACGTCATCGGCGCCCCGCTCCTGGATGGTCAGACCTTGATAGACGGCCTTGTCCATGAGAGGCAGGCGGCGCAGATCTTCGATCCCGGCAATGTCTCCGGGCCGGAGATCTAGTTCATCGAACATCCGCCGAACGTAGGGTACATGGCCATAGGCGTGCCGGAGCATGCGCCGCAGCTTGGCCGCTTGGAGCCTCCCCAGTCGCTCCGGGTCGAGCCGCTGGGCTCTCAGGATCCGTCCGCGGCCGCCGGCTTCGCCGCAGTCCTGGCCGCGTTGGCTCTGTTCGTGCCCGCCCGCTGGACGGTCTCCCCGCTCAACCGGGTGCGCATCGCCCTCCCCGGGCTCAAAGTCCCGCCGACGCTCTACCCGACAGCCGTTATTCTGGCCCGGAACACGCCTCCCGGCCGGTCCGTCCTGGCTCCCGAGCATGTCGCGGAGTGGATCCCGACCCTCTCCGGGCATCCTCCCTGCGTCGTCTCCCGCAGGATGTATCTGGATCAACAGCGATCACGGATGAGTGCTGATGATTTCAAGCGGCGAGCGCTTCTGGTTCATTACATCTCGGGCACGGTCAGGCCCGAGGATCGCGTCGAGGCTCGGGCGACTTTCGCCGACAGCCTGGAGAGGCTGAGGATCGGGGGGGTGGCCGTCAAGAAATCCACACCCTGGCTTGGCGAAGCCGACGCCATCCTGAGAGGGGCAGGCTTCCGCCGGATTCCGTCCCCCAGCGGCCACTTTCTCCTCTACATTCTCCGGAATTAGCAGACACATACCAATTTTTATTATCAGGCACATACCAAATTGACGATTTAGTGGAAAACGTAGATCTTCATTGATTTTTCAATCAGGCGACCGGGGCGCACTTGGACCCTTCGGGGCTATCGCTTCGCCCTGGACGCGCCGGATCAGGAATCGCCTTCCTTATCCCAGCCGTATTCCTTGGAGATGGCCGACACGATCTGGTAGGACAGCGGGATTCCGCGCATCCCGTTGGTCATGATGACGGCCCCCTGCCCCCTGGTTCTCGAGCCGATGAAGACGCAATTGGCGCCCGGGCTGTTGTGCCCTTGATGGAGAAAATACGGATGCGCCCCGTGGCTGAACAGGAAGAGACCCAGCCCCTGGCCGGTGATCCCCTCGAATTCGGAGGGATCGAGCTCGGCCCCCATCCGGAACATGGCTTGGGCCGATTCGCGCGACAGCATCCGGTCCGATCGGCCAGCCGAGGCCAGCATCAGCTCGCAGGCGATCGCGGCCCAATCGGAGGGAGTGGCGATCATTCCTGCCTGGGCCAGGGCCGCCGTCTCGAGGCCGTCTTCCGCGGAAGGCTTGGCGTCCCGATCGTGCGGACGTATGATCCGGGCGGCGTATTCCGGAGGAAACGGATAGGCGATGAAGCTCGATTTCAGCTTCAACGGCCGGAGGACATACCGGTCCACAAGCAGGGCATAGGGTGTTCGAAAATGATCCTCGAGCATAAACTGCAGAACGAGGTAGCCCAGGTTGGAATAGGTATGCTCGGCTCCCGGCGGGTTGTCGAAGGCCACGCCGTCGCTCAGGACCGGCTTCTCGCCCTTCAGGAATTGCAGCAGGGTCGGCGAAGTCCCGGGCTCCTTGTCGAAGCCGGTTCCCGGCCGGTTGATTCCCGACCGATGGGTCAGCAGCATGCGGAGGGTGACCTTCTTTCCGGAGGGATGCGGGGGGACCCGCCACGTTTTCAGGTAATCGTTGACGTCGGCGTCCAGATCAAGCTTTCCCTCCTCCGCGAGCTTGAGAACGACGATCGCCATCAGCACCTTCGTCGTCGAACCGGACTGGAACATGGTTTCCGTAGTGACGATCTTGTCCGTTCCGGCTTCCATCAGGCCATAGGCCTTGGCCCAGGCGATCTTAAAGTCGTCGATGACCGCAATGCTCAAGCCGGGAACCTTGAGGGCCTTCATGGTCTCCAGGATGTTGAGCTTGGGAAGGGCGTCGAGCCGGCGGGAATCGACGATCTGCTCCATCAGGAAATTCTTGTCGAACGTGTATCGGACGAGCCCGTTCTCGACGTTCCGGATCCTCTCCTCGGGTGAGGCTCCTCGTTGCAGAGGCGGGAAGGCCGGGCCCAACGTCGCCATGGCGAGAACAAGCGAGCCGCATCCGACGAGGCGGCGGTTGAGGAGGCCGAGTTTTCCGGGCATGAGGAATCTCCTTGGGAAGCAAACCCCCCATTTTATACGATCTGGAGAGGCGTTCCGCTTAACCAAGGCTTCCCACCCCCTCCGCAGGGAGCCGAATTCGAGGCGTGTCCGCGAAATCGGAATCTGGTAGGATACCCTCATGATGGCCGGTTCGGCGCGCGACGAGACGCTGGACGAGTTTTACCGGGGCAAAGTCCGCCTGCTCCAGCCGCGCAAGGGCTACCGCTTCGCCCTGGACGCGCCGCTGCTGGCCGACTTCATCGAGACCCGGCCCGGGGATGAAATCTGCGAGCTTGGAACCGGAAACGGAGTCATCGCCATCTTGCTTTCGATCAAGCCCTTCCGCCGGATCACGGCCCTGGAGCTGCAGCCCTCGCTGTTCGACCTGGCCGTCCGCAACGTGGCCTTGAACGGCATGACCGGCCGCATCGACGTCGTCCAAGCCGACCTGCGCGAATTCCGCCCCGGCCGCCTCTACGACCTGGTCCTGGCCAACCCGCCCTACGTCCGCCGGGGGACCGGATTTCCCAGCCCCTCGGCCGAGAAGACCGTTGCAAAGCAGGAAGTAACGTGCGATATATATCAGGTCATGAGCGCCGTTTCCGACCTCCTCAAGCCCGCCGGCCGGGCCTCGTTCGTCTTCCCGGCGGCCCGCTTCGACGACCTAGTCGCCGCGGCGGCCGGGCATGATCTCCACCCCCGCCGCCTGCGCTTCGTCCGGCCCCGCGCGGATGACCCGGCCAACCTGTTCCTGAGCGAATTCCGCTTCGGCCGAGCCGGCTTGCCCCTGACCCCGGCGCCGCTCATCCTCTACGGACCCGACGGCGAGCAGACCCCCGAGACGCAGGCGATCTGCGAAGGAAGGACCCGTGGCCCGGCTCATCCGTAACCTGCGCCAGCTCTTCAAGTACCGCGTCCTCATCCAGAGCCTGGTCGGGCGCGACCTGAAGGCCCGCTACCGCGGCACGGTTCTGGGCTTCCTCTGGTCGTTCCTCAACCCGCTCCTGCTGATGCTGGTCTACACGGTCGTCTTCGCCCTCATCCTCCAGCCCCGCGATCCGCTCTTCGGCAAGCCGCTGACCTACGCCCTCTACCTCTTCAGCGGTCTCCTGCCCTGGCACTGGTTCCTGTCCTCGACTCTGGAGTCGTCCGGGGCGCTGATGGCCAACGGCAACCTGATCAAGAAGATCCTCTTCCCGGCCGAGGTCCTGCCGGTGGTCACGGTCACCGCCAACCTGGTCAACTTCCTGTTCGGCCTGCCCATCCTGTTCCTGCTCATCTTCCTCTTCGGCGGCCATCTGACCTGGTACGTCCTCTTCCTGCCGCTGGTCGTCGTGATCCAATACATCTTCTGCCTGGGCTTCTCCCTGCTCATCTCGGCCCTGACGGTCCACTTCCGGGACATCCGCGACATCCTGAACAACCTCATGACCCTGTGGTTCTTCTCGACGCCCGTCATCTACTCGATGCAGCTCGGGCCCATCCAGAAGTCCTCGGCGCTGCGGACCGTCCTCAGCCTCAACCCTATGACCCACATCATCGAGGGCTACCACAGCGCCCTCTACTACGGCGGCCTCATCCACTGGAAGCGCCTGGGCGTGACCTTCTTAGTCTCGCTCCTGGTCTTCTGGATCGGCTACTCCGTCTTCGACCGCCTGCGTGATTCCTTCCCGGAGGAGGTCTGATGGACGCCATCGTCCTCGACCGGGTCACCCGCCGCTACCAGAAGTACTCCTCGCGGCACCGCTTCCAGACCTTCAAGAGCGCTATCGTCAAGGGCGACTTGTTCGGTTCGCTCAAGCCCGAGGAGATGGTGGCGGCCGTCGAAGATGTCTGCCTGTCCGTTCCCCAAGGCACCACGCTGGGCCTCATCGGCCGCAACGGCTCGGGCAAGAGCACTCTGCTCAAGCTCATCGCCGGGATCGCCAAGCCGACTTCGGGGACGGTCGCGGTCCAGGGCAAGATCTCGGCCCTCATCGAGCTGGGGGCGGGCTTCCATCCGGAGATCTCCGGCCGCGAGAACGTCTTCATCAACGGCATCATGCTCGGCCTGAGCAAGAAGGAGATCGCGGCCAAGTTCGACGAGATCGTCCGCTTCGCCGACTTGGAGCCGTTCATTGACGCTCCGGTCAAGACCTACTCCTCGGGCATGTTCATGCGGCTGGGCTTCTCCATCGCCATCAACGTCAATCCCGACGTCCTGCTGGTCGACGAGGTCCTGGCCGTGGGCGACGCGGCCTTCATTCCCCAATGCCTGGACCGCATCGACGACTTCCGCCGCCGCAAGAAGACCATCCTCTTCGTCAGCCACGACCTAGGCATGGTGGCCAAGATCTGCGACCGGGTGGCCTGGATGAAGGACGGCCGCCTGCGGATGCTGNNCAGCCGCAGGAGACGGTGGACGCCTACCTGCAGGACGTGGCCGAGAAGCAGGAGGGCGACTTCCGGGCCGGGAAGGACGGGCGGGCCGAGGCGGGCGATGCAACCGACGAGCCGCCGGCTCCCGGCGGCGACGACGGCCGCCGGGCCCGGCGCTGGGGCAAGCGCGAGATCGAGA
>DFYJ01000053.1 GCA_002383325.1 Candidatus Aminicenantes bacterium UBA4085 | reverse complement strand
GCGGCTGCGGCGTGCCCCAGATCACGGCCATCGCGGACGTGGCTGCGGCCGCCCGGGACAAGGACATCCCGGTCATCGCCGACGGCGGCATCAAGTCGTCGGGCGACGTGGCCAAGGCCGTCGCGGCCGGAGCCGACACGGTCATGCTGGGCAATATGCTGGCCGGGACGGACGAAGCCCCGGGAGAGGCCGTCATGTACCAGGGCCGCTCCTACAAGATCTACCGGGGCATGGGCTCGCTGGAGGTCATGCGCGAAGGCAAGAGCTTGGACCGCTATTTCCAGGACTCCCCCGCCGCGGAGGCCAAGCTTGTCCCGGAAGGCATTGAGGGCATGGTTCCCTACAAGGGATCGGTGGCCGGCATCGTCCACATGCTCATCGGCGGCCTGCGTTCGGGCATGGGCTACGCCGGGGCCGGGACCATCGCCGAGCTCAAGGACAAGGCCCGTTTCATCCGCATCAGCATGGCCGGCCTCAAGGAGAGCCACGTTCACGACGTGACCATCACCAAGGAAGCTCCGAACTACAGGCTGGAATAGCCTCCGCCCAGCCGCGCGGACAGGACGATGTTGCCCGTTCTTAAAGCCATCCTGGCCGGTCTCCTGCTTCTGGCGGCCGCGGCCGCGACCGGCTCGCGCCTCCTCTTGGAGGGGAGGGTCGTTCCGGCCCGCCGTTCAGACTGGCTGCGCTCCATGCATGTCTGGGCCGGATGGTCCTTCGCCGGCCTTCTCCTGATCCTCACCGGGCTGGGCTTCGTGCTGGCGGCCCAAGCCGGCCCGGCCGTGCCGCCTTGGGCCGTCCTGCACGGCCACCTGGCCCTGGCCCTCGACGCGCTCCTCCTGGCCAAGATCGGCCTGCTCAAGGCTTTCCCGGTTCTGCGCCGCTTCGTGCCCGGCCTGGGCTTGCTGGCCGCGGGGACGGCCTTGGTCGTGGTTCTCGGAGGTCTCGGCTTCGGCATTCTGGCCGGTCCCGGCGCCAAGGCCCCGATGGCGGGCCGCGGCTCCGAGGAGATCGCGCAGGATCCCGAGGCTGAAGCCGGTCGGGAGATGTTCACCGGCCTGTGCGCCGGATGCCACTCCACCGGCCGCAACGCGGCGGGCGGCGGGCTCGGACTGGAAGGTCTGTTCAAGAGGACGACTCTCCCCGTCAGCGGCCGGCCGGCGACCGAGGAGGGCGTCCGCCTCCAGCTCCGCCGCCCGTTCCGGTCGATGCCGGCCTTCTCCGGGCTGAGTGAAGCCGAGATGGCGGCGCTGCTGGTCTATCTGCGCCGCCTTTGACCTTCCTGCGCCGCCTTGATGGCGTTGTTCTCCCCCAGGAGGACGACCTTGGGCCTGAAATAGGCGATCTCGTCATCCTCCATCTGGACGTAGGAGACGATGATGATCACATCCCCAGGCCCGGCCTTGTGGGCCGCCGCCCCATAGACCGCGATCGTCCCGGATCCGGCCGGCTCCTTGATGACGTAGGTCGAGAAGCGTTCCCCGTTGGCCAGGTTGTAGATATGGACCTTCTCGAAGGGGATGATGTCGGCCGCCTCGAGCAGGGCGGCGTCGACACCCAGGCTCCCCTCGTAGTCCATGTCGGACGCGGTGACGACCGCTCTCATCAGCTTGGACTTGAGCATGGTTCGGCGCATGGCGCTCATCCTTTCACTCGACGATCCAGTTGTCGATCAGCCGGGTTCTTCCGATTATGACGGCCAGGGCGGCCAGGTCGCCGGGGCGGGCTTCGGCCGTCGGATCGAGGCTTTCGGGATCGACCAGGACGGCGTACTCGACCCGGGCCAGCGGTTCGGCCGCCAGGACCGCGTTCATGGCTCCCAGAATCCGTCCGGCATCGCGCCGGCCCGAAGCGACCGTGCGGCGGGCCTCTTCCAGGGCCCGCGACAGGACCTTGGCGGCGATCCGTTCCTCCGGATTCAGGTAGGCGTTGCGCGAGCTCATGGCCAGCCCATCGGCCTCGCGGTGGATGGGCTGCACATCGATGACGGTGGGTAGATCCAGGTCGCGGGTCATCCGCTTGAGGATCATGACTTGCTGAGCGTCCTTCTGGCCGAAGACGGCCAGATCCGGCTCGACAATGCGGAAAAGTCGCAGGACGACCGTGCAGACGCCCTTGAAATGGCCCGGCCGCGAGGCGCCGCAGAGCTTGTCCTGCAAGCCGTCGACCTCGACCCGGGTCCGGAAGCCCGGCGGGTACATCTCGACCTCGGTCGGCGCGAACAGGATGTCGGCCCCCGCCGCCCGCAGAAGCGAGGCGTCCTTCTCCAGGTCGCGCGGGTAGCGGGCGAAGTCCTCCCGCGGCCCGAACTGGATGGGATTGACGAACAGGCTGACGACGGTCCAACCGGACTTCTCCCGACAGGCCCGGACCAGGCTGAGGTGGCCTTCGTGAAGCGCGCCCATGGTCGGAACCAGGCCGACCTGCAGCCCCCCGGCCTTGGCCGAGCGGGCCGCCTCCCTCATCTCCGCGGCCCCGACGATCGTCCTCATCTCACGCCTTCCGCTTCCGCAGGCTCAGGAGGCTCTTCATGCGGGATCGGATGCCGGGCTTGAGATGATAGGACTGCTCGTCGGCCGGGAAGGCCCCCGTCCGGACATCGGCCGCGTAGCGGCGGACCGCCTTTCCGACGGCGGCGTCCAGATCCGCGTAGCGGCGGACGAACTTGGGCAGGTAGCCGACGGAAAATCCGGTCAGGTCGTGGAAGACCAGGACCTGGCCGTCGCAATGCGGACCGGCCCCGATGCCGATGGTCGGAATCCTCAGACGGTCCGTCACCTCCGCCGCCACCTCCCGCGGGATGCATTCCAGGACGACGGCGAAGGCTCCGGCGGCCTCGACGGATTCGGCGCCGCGGACGATCGCGGCCGCCTCCTCCGCCTCGCCGCCCCGGATCCGGAAGGCGCCGAAGCGGTTGACGGACTGGGGCGTCAGGCCGACGTGGCCCATGACCGGGATCTCGGCCTCGACCAGGGCCCGGATCATGTCCAGGCGGCCGGGCGAGGCCCCCTCGATCTTGACCGCCCGAGCCCCGCCCTCCTTGAGGAAGCGTCCGGCGTTGCGGACGGTCTCGGCCGCCGAGACGTGGAACGAGAGATAGGGCATGTCGGCCACGACCAGGGCCCGCCGGGCGGCCCGGGCCACCGGTTTGACATGGTGGAGCATCTCCTCCATCGTCACCGCCAGGGTATCTTCGTAGCCGAGCACGACCATGCCCAGCGAATCGCCGACCAGAAGGACGTCCACCCCCTCCCGGTCCAGAATTTCGGCGGTGGGATGGTCGTAGGCGGTCAGGACGACGATCCTCTCCCCCGCCTCCTTGCGGGCCCGCAGTCCGGGCACGGTCACGCGCGCGACGGACGGTTCGCTCATCGGCCTTCTCCTTTCTCCCCACTCCGCCTTGCCGACGCGGGGTTGGGGTAAAGTCCGCTTATCGCTTCTTGAGATCCTTGGCCCCCGCGCTTTGGGGCACGTAGAACAGGGGCGTGCGCTTCATCTGGGCGATCTGGTCGATGATGTCCCGCAGGTCGCTCTCCGAAGCCAGGTCCAAATCGTCCGACTTGATCACCAGCAGCGGGGTCGCCTGGTAGTTGAAGAAGAAGAAATCGAAGGCCTCGACCAGATCCTCCAGGTACTTCTCGCTGATGGCTTTTTCCAGCGGGGATCCCTCGCGGGCGATCCGCCGCAGCAGGGTCGGGGCCGCGATCTGGAGGTAGACGACCAGATCCGGCTTGGGCACCCGATCGGCGAGGACGCCGTAGATCCTCTCGTAGACCAGCAGCTCGTCATCCGAGAGGGTTTGATAGGCGTAGATCTTGTCCTTCTCGAAGATATAATCGCCTATGATGCGGTCCTCGAACAGGTCCCGCTGCAGCAGGCCGGCCTGCTGGTGGTAGCGGGTCACCAAAAAGACGAGCTGGGCCAGGAAGGCGGCCCCATCCTTCTCGTCATAGAAATCCTTGAGATAGGGGTTCTCAGCCTTGTCCGTCACGACCTTGGACCCCAGCCGCTGGCCCAGGATATGGGCCAGGCGGGTCTTGCCCGAGCGGAAAACTCCCTCGAAGGCGATATGCCGGGAGCCGATCTCGGGCATTTCCCACATGAAGCGCTCTAGGATCTCCTCTGCCCCTTATAATGGAAGACCGGGGCGCAAGTCAACGAAACGGGGACGGCGGCGGCCCCGGACCGTCAAATGTTGATCCGGATCGGCAGGATGACGGTCGTGATGCCCCGCCAGCGCAGCTCCTGCTGAATGGCGAAGGCCGTCTCGTTGTGCAGGAGGCGGTGGATCATCCCCGACTGGCGGAAGACCGATTGGCCGGCGAAGACGGTCGATTTGGGGAATCGCCGGGCGACCGACTCGACCAGACGGCTGGCCGTCTCGACGATGTCGGTGCCCAGCTCGTGGCGGGCCTCGGCCGCGAAGCCCATCCGCCGGGCCAGGTCGACGTACTTGTCCAGCGCCTGCTGGGTGCCGCTCTCCAGCGAGGAGACGGCGTCGGCCCCCTTGAAGGAGCTGATGTCCACCTCGCCGACCGAGACGAAGATGAAGTTCCGGTACATGCCCGGGAACTCCCGGTTGATCGACAGGAAGGTGTGGATGCCGAAGCCGTTGTAGCCGTTGACCAATTGGATGGCCGTCCGGCTCGCCGGGTCGACCGGAGCCAGATTGACCGGGCCCTGAACCGGGATGGCGGTCAGGAGGTCGTCCATCTCGCGCACGCCGCTGCGGACCTTGTTGTAGTGGGCTTTGGTCAGATAGCAGAGGCCGATGACGGCCGAGGTGATGACCAGGGTCAGCCAGCCGCCCAAGGCGAACTTCTCGACCGTGGTCACGGCCAGGATCGTCAGGCAGACAACCAGCCCGACGAGTTGAACGGCCAGGTTCCTCTTCCAGGCGGGCTCGCGCCGGTGGTTCTTGATGAAAAAGCTCGACATACCGGTCATCGACAGGCTGAAGGTCATGAAAACATTGATGGAGTACATGACGACCAGGGTCGTGATCTTGCCTTTGGAATAGACCAGCAGGAGGGCGGCCGCCCCGCCCATCAGCAAGACTCCGTTCTGGATGGTGAAGCGGTCGGAGAGCGAGGCGAACCGGTGCGGGAACCAATAGTCCGCGGCCATGTTGGCCATGACCCTGGGGCCGTCGACGAAGCCGGTCTGCGCGGCCACCAGCAGGAGCGCCCCCTCCGCGAAGATGGTCACGGCGGCCAGAGCCCCGCCGAACGACCAGCCGGCGAAGACCTTCCCGGCCAGGACGGCGTTCAGCGTCCGGCCTTGGACGGGGGCGACTTTAAGGAGCAGATAGCAGAGCAGGATGCCGCCGGCGGTGAAGGCCAGGGAAACGGACATATAGAGCATGGTCTTCTTGCCGGTCTTGACCCGGGGCTCCCGCAGAATCTGCATGCCGTTGGAGACGGCCTCGATACCCGTGAACGTGCCGCCGCCCATGGAGAAGGCCTTCAGGAAGAGGAGAGCCATTCCCCCTCCCCCCAAGGTCGCAAGTCCGGTCCGCAAGTCGCCCCGGATCTGCCCGGCCACGGCCCCGACCTGGCCGACATGGGACAGGATGCCATAGCCGATGAGCAAAAGGTGCGTGACGACGAAGATGATGAAGATCGGAGCCAGGAAGGTGACCGATTCGCGGATCCCCCGCAGATTGAGGACGACCAGAAAGAGAATCGCCATCAGCTCGAATTCGAGCTTGTACGGCTGCCAACCGGCTGGAAAGAAGCTGAACACGGCGTCGCCGCAGGAGACGATCGAGACCGTGATCGTCAGCATATAGTCGACGAGAAGGGCGGCTCCGGAGACGACGCCGGCCTTCTCCCCCAGGGTATGCGTGGCGACGATGTATCCGCCGCCGCCGGAAGGGAAATACTCGATGATTCGGCTGTAGGCGGTGGAGATGACCAGGACCGTCAGGGCGGTAGCCAGGGCCAGAAAGACGGCCAGGTAGGTGTGCGTCCCTAGAGTCCGGAAAGCCTCCTCCGGGCCGTAGGAGGCGGAGGACAGGCCGTCGGCCCCGAGACCGATCCAGGCCAGGAGAGGAATCAAGGCCAGCTTATGAAAAAGGGTCGGGTCCTTGAGGCTTTTGGGCTTGCCGATCACGGCATGCTTGAGCCTGTCCTTGAGCGATTCGTCTTCGTTCATGCCTCCGCCTTCCTCCTCCCTGCGTCCGCCGGAGACCGCCCCCGGCAGCGCGGGATGGGGGGATGAATCGATCCGATCCTGATGGTCCGGGGCATTATGAGACGGCAGGGTCCGAGAGTCAAGAGGCTCCCCCGCAGGTCCGGGACCGGCTAAATGTCGATCCGGATGGGCAGGACGACGGCGGTGATTCCGTTCCACCGCAGCTCCTGCTGGATGGCAAAGGCCGTCTCGTTGTGCAAAAGCCGGTGAATCATGCCGGTCTGGCGGAAGACCGACTGTCCGGCGAAGACAGTCGATCTGGGGTACGTCTTGACGATCGTCTCGACCAGGCGGCTGGCGGTCTGGACGGTGTCGGTCCCCAGCTCGAAACGGGACTCGGCCGGGAAGCCCAGTCGGCGGGCCAGGTCGACGTATTTGGCCAGGGACTCGGCCGCCGCCCTCTCCAGCCGGCCGACGTCGTCCACCCCTCGGAAGGAGCCGACGTCCACCTCGGCGACCGTGACGAAGATGAAGCTCTTGTACAGCCCCGGGAAGCCCTTGATGATGGTCAGGAGGGTATGGACGCCGAAGCCGTTGTAGCCGTTGACCAGCTGGATGGCGGTCATTTTGACGGGATCGACGGGCTCTTGATTGGGCCGGGAGTCGGCCGGGATGGCCAGCAGCTCGTCCAGCTGCCGGACGCCCTTGCGGACGCTCTCGTAATGGCGCTTGGTCAGGAAGCAAAGTCCGACCATGGCGGCCGTGATGACGAACGTCAGCCAGCCGCCCAAGGCGAACTTCTCGACCGTGGTGATGGCCAGGATTGCGGCGCAGAGGACCAGAGTGACGACGTGCAGAGGCAGCCGCCTCCTCCACTCTGGAAGACGGGATCGGTTCATGATGAAGTGGCGGATCATGCCGACTTGGGAGATGGAGAAGGTCAGGAAGACGTTGATGGAATACATCACCACCAGGGTCGAGATGTCGCCTCCCGAATAGAGCAGGAGGGCCGCCGCCGCCCCGCCCATCAGCAGGACGCCGTTCTGGATGGAAAAGCGGTCCGAGAGGGAGGCGAAGCGGTGGGGAAACCAATAGTCCACGGCCATGTTGGCCATGACCCGCGGCCCGGCCAGGAAACCGGCTTGTGAGGCGACCAGCAGGAGCGCCCCCTCGGTGAAGATAGTCACTGCGGCCAGGGTCGTTCCGAAGGACCAGCCGCCGAAAACCCGCTCCGCCAGGACCGCGTTGAGCGTCTTGCCGGCCGTTGGGACCACTCCCACGAGCAGATAGCAGACGAGGATCCCGCCGGCCGTGAAGGCCAGCGAAGCGGCCATGTAAACCATGGTCTTCTTGCCCGTCCGGACCCTCGGCTCCCGCAGAATCTGGAGGCCGTTGGAGACGGCCTCAATCCCCGTGTAGGTGCCGCCTCCCATGGAGAAGGCTTTCATGAAGAGCAGAGCCATGCCTCCTGCCCCCAGGGTCGAAAGCCCGATCCGGTAGTCCGCCCCGATCTTGTGCGCGACGCCGCTGATCTGGGGCAAGTGAGAGGCGATGCCGTAGAGGATCAGAAGCAGGTGGGTCAGGACGAAAACGAGGAAGATCGGGGTCAGGAACTGGATGGATTCCTTGACGCCCCTCAGGTTGAGGATGACCAGGAAGGCGATGGCGATGAGGTCGAAGGGAATCTTGGCCGATTGCCAAGCGGCCGGAAAGAAGCTGAAGAGGGCGTCTCCGCATGAGACGATCGAGACCGTGATGGTCAGCATGTAATCGACCAAAAGGGCCGAGCCGGAGATCACGCCCGCCTTCTCGCCCAGAGTGTGGGTGGCCACGATGTATCCGCCGCCGCCGTGCGGAAAATACTCGATGATCCGGCTGTAGGCCCGGGAGATGATCAAGACGGTCACGGCGGTGGCGAAGGCCAGAATCAGGGCCAGATAGGTATGCGTTCCCAGCGTTTTGAAGGCTTCCTCAGGGCCGTAGGACGAGGAGGATAGACCATCCGCGCCCAGCCCAATCCAGGCCAGAAGCGGGATGAGGGCGATTTTATGAAAGAGGGTTGGGTCTTTGATATTACGGGGACGGCCGAAGATCGTCTTCCAGATCTTCTCCTTGAGGCTGCCGGGCTCGGTCATGGGCGGCCGGCTCCTGCGGTGCGGACTTCTTCCCCTCGGCCGGAAAACAATCGGTCGGCGGTAGGGCTGGGAGACATGGAAGGCTCATTCTAACAAAGGCGGAGGTTCTGTCCAAGGGGATCGGCCCGCCTTGACTAAAGCCAAACCCCATGATATCCATAAAGCCCGGACGGCCCGGCCGTTCGATCCCTGGCAGGAGAATGAGAATGGTCGGCTGGACCGGTTACTTTCTGCGCGTCAACCTGTCGACGAAAACCTGGAAAAAAGAGGCTTTCAGCGAGGAATTCGCCCACAAGTGGGTTGGCGGCCGCGGCTTCGCCGTCAAGATCCTGTTCGACGAGGTCGCACCCGGCGTCGATCCCCTCGGCCCGGACAATAAATTTATCGTCGCCCTGGGGCCCATCTCCGGCATCCCCTCCCCGAACACCGGCAAGGCGGTCGTCGCCGCCATCTCGCCCCTGACCGGATTCTACGGGGACGGCAACCTAGGCACCCGTGTTGCCGAGCACCTGCGCAAAGCCGGATATGATGCTTTGATCGTCGAGGGCCGGGCCGAACGGCCGACCCTGCTCTTTATCGAGGATGACAAAGTCGAATTCCTGCCCGCCGACGAGGTCTGGGGCCAGGGCGCCTACGCCTGCAATGATTGGATCTACGCCAAGTACGGCAAGGGCGTCGGGGTCCTCAATATCGGCCAAGGGGGCGAGAACATGGCCCGCTTCGCCGTCGTCCGCAGCCTCGAGGGCCGAGCCGGAGGGCGCCCCGGCATCGGCGCTGTGATGGGCTCCAAGCTCCTCAAGGCCGTCGTCGTCAAAGGCTCCCAGCCCATTCCCCAGGCCGACCCGGCGGCCATGAAGATCCTCGGCTCGGGCGACCTGCGCAAGGTCGGGCAGATCGACAAGCAAACCGGCTGGTCCATCCAGAGCACGACGGGAGTTCTGCCCTTCTGCAACGAGGTGGCCGGCCTGCCGGTCCGCAACTTCCGCAAGACTCACCATCCCGACGCTTGGAAGGTGGACGGCGAGCGCTGCAACAACGCCCGCGTGGCGACCTACGGCTGCCCGACCTGCACCATGCGCTGCGGCATCACCGTCCTGGACGACGAGGGCCGGGAATCGGAGCTGGACTACGAGAACGTCGCCCTGCTCGGACCGAACCTGGAGATCTTCGATCTGCCCCAAGTCGCTTCCCTGAATTACCTCTGTGACGATTACGGCTTGGATACCATGTCGGCGGGCTGCGTCTTGGGCTTCTACGCCGACGCCATCGACCACGGGGTTGTGGCCGGCGACTTTAGCTTCGGCGACGCCAAGCGGGCCAAGGAGCTGCTGGGGCTGGCCGCCCGCCGGGAGGGCTCGCTTGGCAGCCTTCTGGCCGACGGCTCCCTGCGCATGGCCCGGGCTTTCGGCCATGATTCCGAGGCCTACGCCATGCAGGTCAAGGGTCTCGAGGTGGCCGCCTACAACTGCAAGTTCATCCCGGGCCAGGCCCTGGCCTTCGGCGTGGCCGCGATCGGAGCCCATCATCGCGAGGCCTGGATCATCACCTTCGAGATCAAGCATACGACCCGCGATTCCTACGGTCCGGAAAAGGCGGCCAAGGTCATCGAGCTGCAGCGCATCCGCGGCGGGATGTTCGAATTCCTCGTCTCCTGCCGCTTTCCCTGGATCGAGAACGGCTGGCCGCTCGACAACTACCCCAAGTACTTCAACACCGTGACCGGACTGCAGTGGGGCCTGGACGACATGTGGCGCACCGCCGACCGCATTTATGCCATGATCAAGCTCCATTACCTGCGCCAGTTTCCCAACGCCGACCGCCGCGGGGACTATCCCCCGGCCGTCTGGTTCGACCCTTCCAACGCCGATACCGAAGGCCCGATCGCCGGCAAGTACCTGGACGTCGACAAGTACGACGGCCTGCTTCAGCACTACTACGATCAGCGCGGCTACGATCGGCGAGGCATTCCGACCAAAGCCACCCTCCTGTCCCTGGGGTTGGCCGAGGAAGCGGCGGCCGTGGAGAAGATCGCCTCACTGTCTTGAGGCCGGGACGACGCATGAAGATCCTGATCAAGGTCATCGGCCCGCTGATGTATGCGGCGGGCTTCAGCGACAAGGAGCTCGACGTCCCTGTCGGGACGACGGTCGAGGACCTTGTGGCCGGCATCGGAATTCCCGGGGAGCGGCCGCGGATCGTGACCCGCAACGGGGCGGCCGTCGCGCCGGAAGCCGAGTTGGCCGAGGGAGACAGGATCGCGGTCTCCCCCATCTATTCCGGCGGATGAGCGAACGACCGGTCCTTATCGCCGGCCGCTGGCGGCCGGCCCGAGCGGCGGGGGCTCCTTTTCGCGCCTTGAATCCCAGGACGGGACAGCCCCTGACCCCGCTCTTCCCCCTTTCGTCCTGGGATGATCTCGACGAGGCTCTCGCGGCCGGCGCCGAAGCCGCGGCCGAATTGGCCGCCTGCCCTCCGGCCCGCATTGCCGACGGTCTTGATCTGGCGGCAAGCCGCCTGCTTGAAAGATCCGACGGCTTAGTGCTTGCCGCCGCCGAAGAGACGGCCCTGCCCGCCGAGCCGCGTCTGCGCTCCTCCGAGCTGCCAAGAACGGTCGGCCAGCTTCACCAGGCCGCCGCCGCGGCCAGGGATGGCTCTTGGCGCCGGTTGACGATCGACTCCAAGCTCCATATACGCTCCCGCCTTGAGCCCCTGGGCGGCCCCGTCGTCGTCCTGGGACCGAGCAACTTCCCTTTCGCCTTCAACGCGGCCGCGGGCGGGGACTTCGCCGCCGCCCTAGCCGCCGGCAATCCCGTTCTGGCCAAGGCCCATCCGGCCCACCCGGAGACAACCCGCCTCCTGGCCGAAATCGTCTTCACAGCTTTGATGGAGGCCGGCCTTCCCGCCGCCTCGCTGCAGATGGTCTATCACATCCGCTCCGAGGACGGCCTGCATCTGGTCGCCGATACGCGGATCGGGGCGACCGCCTTCACAGGGAGCCGAGCGGCGGGCCTGCGGCTCAAAGCCGCGGCCGAAGCCGCCGGACGGCCGATCTACCTGGAGATGTCCGGGATCAATCCGGTCTTCCTCCTCCCGGGCTCGCTGCAGGCCGGAGCCGAAGCGCTGGCCCAGGAGCTGTTCGCCTCCTGCAGCCTGGGGGCCGGGCAGTTCTGCACCAAGCCGGGGCTGGCCGCTTTCATCGAGGATTCCGGCTCGGCCTGCTTCCAGGCCGCGGCCGTCGACGCCTTTCGCCTAGGCGAGCCGGGCTGGCTTCTCGGCCCCGCCGTCCTGGCCGGCCTCGAAGCGGCCGTCGGACGCATGATCGCGGCCGGCGCTCGTCTTCTGGCCGGAGGCCGGGCCCTGCCCCCGCCCGGATTCCGCTTCGAGGACACCTTGCTACGCCTCCCGGCCTCGGAATTTCTCCGGCGGCCGGCCGATTTCCAGAGCGAAGCCTTCGGAACGGCGACGATTCTGGTCGCCGCGGCGGACTCGGACGAGCTGGTTGCGGTGGCCCGGGCCATCGAGGGAACGCTGGCCGCGTCGATCTACTCGGGAGCCGGAACGGAGGATGAGCGCCTCTATGCCCGCATCGCCCCGCTTCTGCGCGTCCGGGCCGGCCGGCTTCTGGATGACAAGATGCCGACCGGATTGGCGGTCGTCCCGGCCATGGTCCACGGAGGTCCTTTCCCCGCCTCAGGCCATCCGGGCTTCACCTCGGTCGGTCTGCCGGCGGCCATGACCCGCTTCGCCGCGCTCCGGGCCTACGACAACGTTCGGCCGGAGCATTTGCCCCTCGATCTTCGGAACGCCAGTCCCGATGGGCGGATGTGGAGAATGGTCGACGGGGAGTGGACCCGCGCCTCGGTCCCGCCGCGCTGACCCAGACCGCCGGCTAGCGATACAGGCAGAGATAGGAAGCCGGAGAGGCGACTTGGAGGTTGAACTTCAGGCCCGGCCCGACCTCGAAGCTCTCCCCCGCCCGGTAATCCCGCCACTCCTCGCGCCCCGGCAGCCGCACCCTCAGGACTCCGCAGGTGACGGTCATGATCTCCCTGGTCGAAGTTCCAAACTCGTACTCGCCCGGAGCCATGACCCCGGCCGTGGCCGGACCCTCCGTAGTCTCGAAGCCGATCGACTTGACCCGGCCGTCGAAGTATTCGTTCACCCTGAGCATCTTGATCTCCTTGGTCCGATCTTCCTCGACACGAGCAGCTCGACCGCCAGGTTGGCCTGCATGGCCGCGACGGCGGCCACCCTCGGGGCCATCGGCGCCGAGCCCTCTTCGCATGAGCTCGTCTCGTCGCCGATGACGAAGAGCTGTCCAAGATCCCGCTGCCGGATGGCGTTGTTGCCGCCGAACCCGGCCAACCCCGAGGCCAGAATGAGAGGGCGATCAGGGAACAAGCGGAGCCAGGCATCGAGCAGCATCCGCTTCTCAGCCGCCTCGTCGAAAGCCTCGATCAGGAGATCGGCTCCTCCGAAGAGCGAAGCGATGTTGTCGGGGACGATCCGGACGGGATGAATCTCGCAGGTCAGGAAAGGATTCATCCGCCGCAAGTTCTCCGCCAAGGCATCCACCTTGGGGCGCCCGATCTGGTCGACGAAATAGTACTGGCGGTTGAGATCGGGGGCCTCGAGAGTATCGAAGTCGGCGATGACGAGCTTCCCGACTCCGGCCCGGGCCAGACAGGCGGCGGCGTTCGAGCCCAGGCCGCCGGCTCCGGCGATGCCGACTACCGAGCTCCGCAGGGCGGCCAGGACGACCGGGTCTCTCTTTCTCAGGAACTCCCTCTCCAGATCGATCAACGGGCTCTCGCTTTCGGCTGCGGCCGCCCTCTTGATACCACAGGGACGCCTCCCGGCGCAATCGAACAGCCCCTCCCCCAGCGCGGCCCGACAATCCCAAGGGGGGTTGGCAAGCCGATTTCGTTCTGCTATAGTCCCCGACTGCTCCGAGCCGGAGCGGCTAAAGCCGGCCCTCGCCGGCCACGCTCTCCGGCCAATGGGTCGGGCGGGAAACGGCCCGGCCTTCCATTTTCGAAAAGGAGGATCCATGATCCCGTTTCTCTGTTCTTCCCTCCGTCGAGGCACCGCGTTGGCTGCCGTCCTTGTTTTCGTCCTGGGGCTTGGGGGCGCCCTTCCCGCCGCCGCCCAGACGGCGGAAAAGGAGAAGCCAACCCAGACCGAGAAGCCCGTCCGCATCGTCATCGAGGAGATCCAGGTCGTCGGCCGGGCCCCCAAAGACCAGCCCGTCTCCACGGTGACCCAGATCGGCGCTACCAAGCTCGAACAGAACCGTCCTCTCGACCTGGCCGAAGCCATCCGCTACGCCCCGGGCGTCAGCGTCACGGTCGGCAGCAAGAGCGAATTCACCCTCAAGCTGCGGGGCATGGACGCGCGCCGCATCGTCCTGCTCATCGACGGCGTCCCCAGCTATGAGCCCTATTATGGCTCCTTCGACCTGAAAACGGTGGCGGCCGCCGGCATCGAGACCCTGCAGATCACCAAGGGCCCGTCCTCGGTCCTCTACGGTCCCAACACCCTGGGCGGCATCGTCAACGTCATCACCCGCAGGCCCGGCACCGATCCGTATCTCACGGTCAACGCCGGCTTCGGCGCCGAACGGACCCAGGCCGGCGGTCTGGACGGAGGCGTCCGTCTCGGCAAGTTCTCCCTGGTCGGAAACGCCGGCTACCAGTCCTCCCACGGATACTCCTATCCGGACGAAGCGTCCGGCCAGGATGTCTTCTACGCCAACACGGCCTACCACCGCTTCAACCTGAACGGCAAGCTCTTCTACGCGCCCACGGACAAGACCGAGATCATGGTCAACGGCAACATCTACACCTCGGACTACGCCATGCCGGCCGCCCTGGGCGTCCAGTCGGCCCGCTACTGGCATTTCAAGAACTGGGACCGCTACGGCCTGAACGCCGGTGGCTTCACTTCGCTGGGCGGCGACTCGACTCTGCGCTTCCGGGCTTTCGGCGTGAAATACCAGAACACCTTGGACCAATATAAGGACGCGGCCATGACCAAGCGCCAGTTCGAGAGCACCTTCGACAATACCGTCTACGGGGCTTTCGCCCTGGCCGATATCGGGCTCTCCGCCTCCAACCGCCTTAAGGCCAGCCTGAACTTCCAGAAGGACATCGCCAGGATTCAGGATGACGCCGGCCTGGCCTTCGATGAGTATAACCAAGGCACTTTCTCGGCCGCCCTGGAGGACGTCTTCAGCCTGACCGACCAGTGGCAGGTCATCGGCGGCGTGAGCTTGGACGTCATCGACAAGTACACCGGCGAATCAACGTCCCGCCTCAACCCCATGGTCGGCCTGAAATTCAGCCCCAGCCAGGCTCTCGATGTGCACGCTTCGGCTTCCATGAAATCCCGGATGCCCAACATGCGCGCCCTTTATTCTCCCTCCAGCGGCAACCCCGACCTTTTAACCGAAACCGGGACCAATGCCGAGCTGGGCGCGACCTGGAACAAGGGTGTCTTCGTCTCGGCCTCGGTTTTCACCTACGAGTTCAAGAACATGATCGACTCCTACGTCCTGGCCGACGGCAGCAAAAGATACTTGAACGTCGGCCAGGCCCACATCACGGGAGGCGAGATCCAGATCCAGAAGACGGTTGGCCCCCTGGACGCGACGGTCTCCTACACCTACCTCGATCACCGCAATGAATCGGACGACCGGCCGCTGGACGCCCTCTCCCCCCATATGTTCAACTTCGATCTGACCATTCGCCCGTTCCGGGGCTTCCGCTTGAGCGGATACGGCTTGTACGGCTCAACGTCGAGCTGGTGGGATTCCAAAAACTTGGAGAACGTCGAGATCCCCGGCTATTTCAACCTGGACATGGTGGCCGCCTATCGCTGGAAGATGGTCGAAGTCTTCGCTAAGGCCTCCAATCTTTTCAACCAGTTCATCTACACCGAGCCGATCTACCCCTGGCGGGGGCGGTTCGTGGAGATCGGGGCCAATATCGACGTTTTCTGACGTCTCGTCGATCGCTTTTCCGGGAAGCTCGGGCCGGACGATTCCGGTCCGGGCTTCTCTCCCCTAAAGCCCGAGCTCGGAAGCGATGCCCTGCATGGCCCCCAGGGCAAGGCCGATGAACTCGTCCAGCTCCAGGCCCGTGTTCCGGCACTGCTCGATGTCCTCCCGCCGGGCTCCCCGGGCGAAGCCCTTCTCCTTGAAGCGGCGCTTGATGAACTCGACGTCAATCGCGGCCAGCTTCTTATCCGGATGCATCAGGGCGGCGGCGATAATGAGTCCGGTCAGCGGATCGACGGCAAAGATCGACCAGTCCATGGGGCTCTGGCAGGGAGATTTGCCGGCATGGGCCTTGACCGCTTGGACGATCTCGGGCGCGAAGCCCAAGCCCTCCAGGATCTTGACCGTCTCCACGGTATGCAGCTCCGGGCTTTTGGCGGTCGCTTCGTAATCGAGATCATGGATCAGGCCGGCCATCGCCCAGGGCCCCGGGTCGTGCCCCAGCCGGACGGCCAGCGCCTTCATGCAGGCCTCCACGGACAGGCAGTGCTTGATCAGGTTTTTGTTCGGAAGATGGGTCTTCAACAGCTCCAGGGCTTCGTCTCGGGTCATGGGAGAACCTCCGTTTGTCCGGACGCAGGATCATACCACGGCCGCAGGGGCGGCGCCAACGACGACGGTGCCGCTTGCGGCCGGCCGCGCGGCCATGCTAAAATCGGGCTCTTCACCGATCAATTCGATAGGAAAACCATGGTCAACTACATCCTGCTCTACAAGATCAAGAAGAAGGTCAAGGCCATGATCAAAGACAAGCTGGCCTTGGGCGAGCTGGCCACCACGCCCAGCTCCTGTCTCGACTGCCTGGCCACCGACCTGAGCTGGGAGATGTATTATCTCATGAAGGAGAAGGAGGAGGACTGAGCCGGCCCGAGGCTAGCCCCCCCCGCGCCTGATCCGGTCCTTGGCCTCCCGCCACCAGTCCATCCTCTTGCGGATGTCCTTCTCGAAGCCCATGCCTCCCGGCTCGTAGAAAACCGTCTCGCGAAGCCGTTCGGGCATCGTCTCCATGGCCGACGTCCCCAGGGCTTCGTCATGAGCGTAGCGGTAATCCCGGCCATAGCCGACTTCCTTCATCAGATCGGTGACCGCATTGCGGATGGAGAGAGGCGCGGCCTCGTGCGGGTGCTCCTCGACGTCCTTCTGGACCCGCTGCAGGGCGGCATAGACGCGGTTGCTCTTGGGCGCCGCTCCGAGATAGACGACGGCCTCGGCCAGGGCCAGCTCGCCTTCGGGCGAGCCGAGGAAGTCATAAGCCTCCTTGGCCCGCAAGGTTACGGCCAAAGCCTGCGGATCGGCCAGACCGACGTCCTCGGAGGCAAAGCGGACCAGGCGGCGGGCGATGTAGAGCGGATCCTCGCCGCCGGCCAGCATCCGGGCCAGCCAATAGAGGGCCGCCTGGACGTCGCTGTTGCGCAGGCTCTTGTGCAGGGCCGAGATCAGGTTGAAGTGCTCCTCCCCCGCCTTGTCGTAGACGGCGGTCCGCTTCTGGAGCGCTTCCCGGATCGTCTCCAGGCCGATCGACGGTTCGGACGTCAGGGAAGCCGCCAGATCGAGGGTGTTGAGGGCCCGCCGCGCATCGCCGTTCGACTGTTCGATGAGCACCCCGCGGGCGTCTTCCTCGATGCGCAGGTTTCTGCCGCCCAGTCCATGGGCTTCGTCGGCCAGGGCGTCGTCCAGAATCAGGGACATGGCCTCCCGGGTCAGCGCGTTGAGCAGCAGGACCTTGGTTCGGGACAGGAGCGGGGCGATGATCTCGAAGGAGGGATTCTCCGTGGTCGAGCCGAAGAGGATGATGTCGCCTCGCTCGACATAAGGCAGAAAGGCCCCCTGTTGGGCCTTGTTGAAGCGGTGGATCTCGTCGATGAAGATGATCATCGGCTTGCCGTACAGGCGGCGGTGGCTCTCGGCCCGGGCCATGACCTCCTTGACCTCCTTGATCCCGGACAAAACCGCGGAGAAGAAGGTGTGGGGCAGGTCGAAATGGCGAGCCAGCATCATGGCCAGGGTCGTCTTGCCCGATCCGGGAGGACCCCAGAAGATGAGCGAGACGAGCGTTCCGGACTCGATCAGCTGGCCGAGGATCTTGCCCTTGCCCAGCAGATGATCCTGGCCGCGCAGGCGCTCGAAGGCCCGCGGCCGCATCCGCTCGGCCAGAGGCACATGCGTAGCGCGCTCGTCCATCGGGCGGATTATATCATATTGACCCGCCCGCTCCGGACGTGCTAAGGTGAGGGGCCTGATCAGGCCATGAGCAAATCCAGCCCCTCCCGCAAGCTTTTCTATCGCCTCGATGAGGTCAGCCGCCTCACCAAGGTCGATCCGGCTGCGATCGAAGCCTGGGAGAAGGAATTCCCTTTCCTCCAGCCCGGCTTGACCGGGACGGGACAGAAGATCTTTCGGGCCAAAGACGTGGCCATCATCGTCCGGGTCAAGGAACTCCTCGACGGCAAGAGCGTGACCCTGGCCGGAGCCAAGCGCAAGATCGAGGAGGAGCTGGGTCTGAGGGCCGCCGAGCCGGTCCATCCCGATCGCCTGCGCAAGACCCTGGCGCACGTCCGCGAGGAGCTGCAGGACATCTCGGCCGTCCTGTCGGCCAAGCCAAAAAAATCCTAGCCCCGCCGGCGGCCTTTCTGGTATAATTCCTTCCCCTTTTTCGACTCGGGACGGCGGCCGGTTTCGAACGCCGCCCGGGAGACCTCTGAGGCGTCGGGACGTGGCGCAGCCTGGTAGCGCACATGCTTGGGGTGCATGGGGTCGGCGGTTCAAATCCGCCCGTCCCGACCATTCTTTCCGTCCGGTCCTCCCGGATGGATGTCCGGAGAGACCACCCGTGAATCCGCGCCCGAAGCCCGTCCCGTCCGCCGCGGCGGACAAGCCCTTGATCCTGCTCTGCAACGACGACGGCTTTTTCCGCGATGAGATCCGGATCCTGCAGCGCCGCCTGCGCAGCCTGGGCCGGGCGGTCATCGTGGCCCCCGACCGGGAGCGGAGCGCCTCCTCGCTGGCCGTGACCCTCCGCCAGCCGCTGCGCCTGCACCGCCACGGACCGTCCGTCTGGTCGGTCGACGGCACGCCGGCCGATTGCGTCTATTTCGCCCTGCGCAAGGTTCTTCCCTGCCGGCCCGGCCTGCTCGTCTCCGGCCTCAACCCGGGCCCCAACCTCGGCCAGCAGGACGTCCACTATTCCGGAACGGTCGCGGCCGCCGTCCAAGCGGCTTTCCTCGGCCTTCCGGCTCTGGCCGCCTCGATGATCCCGGACGCGTCGGGCCGCTTTTACCCCGCTTTCGCGGCCGGAGTCGTCCGCCGGATCGCCGCCCGGCTGCTCGAGAAGCCGCTGCCGCCGGGCATCTGCCTCAATGTCAACATCCCGGCTCCGCCGGTCCGGGGTCTCAAGATCACCAAGCTGGGCTGGAAGTTCTACGATCCCGAGATCATCGAAAAGCGCGATCCCCGCGGCAACGCCTATTACTGGATCGGCACCGGCCGCCCGTCGCATGTCGGCGATGCCGCGAGCGACGTCCGGGCTGTGGACGCGGGCTGGATCTCGGTCACCCCCCTGCACACCGACGTGACGGCTCACGCCCTGCGGCGGAACAAGATGCTGCAATCCCTGACCGGTCCCTGGCCGGCGGAGTGACCGCGGCCGCCGCGATTCAGGCCCGGCCGGCTTTGCGGTGCTTGAGGATCTCCCAGACCGCGGGGACCAGGGAGATGAGAATGATGGCCACGACGACGAGGGTGAAGTTCTTGCGGACGAAGGGAATGTTGCCGAAGAAATAGCCGCCGAAGGTAAATACGGCCACCCAGCCGATGCCGCCGATGATATTGTAGCTCAGGAAACGGGCGTAGGTCATACGCCCAATGCCGGCGACGAAGGGGGCGAAGGTGCGAACGATGGGCACGAAGCGGGCGATAATGATCGTCTCGGCTCCGTACTTTTCGTAGAACCGATGGGTCCGGTCGAGGTAGGACTTCTTGAAGATCCGGGAGTTTTCCTTCTGGAAGACCTTGGGCCCGATGATCTTGCCGATCCAATAGTTGGCCGTGTCCCCCAGGACGGCCGCCACGGCCAACAGCCCGAAGAGGAGCAGGATGTTGAGGTCGCCGCGGGCGGCGAAGGCTCCCGCAGCGAAGATCAGCGAGTCTCCCGGCAGGAACGGCGTCACGACGAGGCCCGTCTCGCAAAAGATGACCACGAACAGGATCAAGTAAGCCCAGGCGCCGGCCCCCTGGATGAGGGCGCTCAGTTGGGTGTCCAGGTGGAGGATGAAATCGAGGACGCCGGAGAGGAATTCCATGACGGCTCCTTAAAGAGGAAGCCGTCTTATACCCCAGGGCGGGAGTGGAGTCAAACCCCAGTCGGCCCGATCTGGTAGAATATGGCTGATGGACGCCGTCCTCTCCCGCATCGAAAGGGCCTTGGAGGCCTTGTCCAGACGCGAAGCCGCCTGCGACCTCTGCCCCCGTGATTGCCGGGCGGACCGGACGGCGGGCCGGACCGGGATCTGCGGGATCGGCCCCCGGGCCGGCCTGGCCTCCGCCCTCCTTCACTACGGCGAAGAACCGGTGATCTCCGGAGCCGCGGGCCCTTCCGGACCAGGCTCCGGGACGATCTTCTTTACCGGCTGCAACCTGAAGTGCCTCTTCTGCCAGAACCACCAGATCTCCTGGGGCCGCGTCGGCCGGACCGTCTCCGACGTCGAGCTGGCCGAGGCCATGCTCGATCTCCAAGCCCGGGGCGCCTTGAACATCAACCTGGTTTCGCCCAGCCATGTCGTCCTGCCGGCCCTGCGGGCCCTGGTCATGGCCCGGCCCCGCGGCCTCCTCCTGCCCCTGGTCTGGAACTCCAACGGCTATGAGAAGGACTCCGTGATCGAGCGGCTGGCCGGGATTGTGGACATCTATCTGCCCGACCTCAAATACGTCTCGTCGGAGCTTTCGGCCCGCTATTCAGAGGCTCCGGACTATTTCGAGAGGGCCTCGACGGCGCTGCAGGAGATGTACCTGCAGCAGCCCGATCTCGTCATCGATCAAAACGGGATGGCCCGCCGGGGCATGATCATCCGACACCTCGTTCTGCCCGGCTGCACCGAAGACAGTCTGGCGGTTCTGGAGTGGATCGCCCGCAGCCTGTCCCCTTCCGTGGGGCTGAGTCTGATGAGTCAATACCATCCCTGTCATCAGGCGCCGCCTGAGCTTCGCCGGGGGCTGCGGGCCGAGGAATACGGCCGGGTTCTGTCCCGGGCCCGGGAGCTGGGCTTCGAGTGCCTCTTCGCCCAGCCCGATGTCTTCCCGGAAGGCGATCATCTCGTGCCGGACTTCGGGCGCGAGCGGCCCTTCCGCTGGAAGGCGGGTTGAGGCTCAGCGCCCGGAAGCCAGGCTGACCGGATCGGCCAGCTCGCCCTCGGCGTAGCCCAGGGCCGGGGCCAGATCGCGCAGCTTGGCCTGGATGAGCTGAACGTTTTCCGGCCCCATGCGCAGGAGATGCTTCTGCGCTGCGCTCAGCCCTTCCAGCCGGGCGTCGACGCAGATGTAGGCCGCCACCCGCTTCTCGACCTCGATCGGGCCATCGACCACGGGAGCCCTGAGAATCTCGTTGACGGCCTTAAGCATGACGCGGTGGAAGTCGCCCTGCGGGTAGCCCAGCTCACGGTAAGCCTGGCGGATCTGGGATTGGAAGTCCCGGTAGAGCTTGGCGCAACCGGCTACGCTGACCGAATCCAGGACGTCGGCCACGACGTTGTAGCGCTCGTAGGAGGCTGGATCGAGATACAGCTTCCCGCCCCGACGAACCACCGTGAAGGGAGCCCGCGGGGTGAAGAAATCCGCTTGGGGACGCGGACTGCTCCCGTTGGCGATCGCGTCCACGGCTGCCACGAAGCGTCGGACGAGGCCGGTCGAGCCGAGCCATCGGGCGAAGACCGGATGGATCGAGACATCGCCGGCCATCTCCCGCACCAGAACATCGCTGCCGTCCAGCGGCGCGGTCACCGCCCCGTTGGGCAGGGGCTGGCCGGCCGCGGCCGCGGGCGGACGGACCGCTTCGGCGACCGGTCTCCCCGTGGCTTCGTCGTCTCCGCCCCGATCGGCCAGGAAAAGATAGTAGACCCCGGCTGCGGCCACGACCAAGATCAGGATCAGGATGGCGGTCCGGACGATCTTCTGGCTTTCCTCCATGGTCCGCTCCTCAGCTCGTTTCCGGCGTCCGGCGCAGCTCGATCTTCCCGGCTCCGGTTTTGACCGCAATCGAGGCCTCGCCCGCGCCGAGCTTGAGCTTGGCTTGGCGGGCTCCCTCCGGGAGATCCCAATCGGCGCTGACGCCGTCCGGAGCCTCGGCTTCCACCACGGCGCTGACCGCAGGCTCCAAGGCCAGCCAAACGTCGCCTTCCCGGACCGTCAAGCTGACCTCGTCGCCGCGCCTCAGGTCGAGGATCTCGGCCCGGATCCGGCCGCGGCCGATCGCGGCCGACAGTCCGCCGGAAAAATTCTCTACCGCCAGGTCGCCTTCCAGGATGGAGACGCGGGCCTGACCGTACAGGTCGGCGATGGCGATGCCGCCGGCCTGGGTCGAGGCCTCCTCAATGATCAGCGAGCGGGGAACGCTGAGGAAGATCCTGACAGGCCGGGCGCCCGCGGCGTCCCCTTCCCAGCGGGTCCGGATGGTCAGGCGCTCGGGGCTTTCCTCGATGTCGAAGCGCGGCCGGCCGGATCCCGGGTTCCATAAGCCATCCCCGGCCTGGGACTCGGCGATCATCTCGATCTCGTCCCGGTCCCAGCCGCGGATCTCGATGTCCCCGTCCAGATGGCGGAGCGACAGCGTCCCGCCGGGCTGGAAGGCGACGATCCGGTGCAGGTCGCGCCGGACGCCGGCGGCGAAGCCGGACGGATCGTCGAGGACGAAGACGCAGGCCCCGGCGGCCAGGACGGCGGCCGCGGCGGCCCAACCCAAGGCGATGCGGCGCAGGGCGGTCATGGTCCTCCTCCGCCTCCCTCAATCCTTGTAAAGCGCGTCGATCAGCGGCTTGTAGGCGGCCTCGACCATGGAGCGCTTGACCTTGAGGGTCGGGGTCAGCTCCTCCCTCTCGATCTCGAAGTCGCGATCCAGAAGGACGATCTTTTTGACCTTCTCGTAGGGAGACAGGTTGGGGGTGGCTTTGTCGATCTCAGCCAGCAGAAATCGGTTGATGCGGTCATCGTCTAAAAGCTCCCGGTACCCCGTCGCCTGGATCCCGGCCTCGCGGGCATGGGCCTCGATCTTCTCCCGGTTGGGAACGATCAGGGCCGAGATGAACTTGCGCTGGCCGCCGACCACGACCGCATTGGCGATCAGCGGGTTCTGCTTGATGAGGTTCTCGATCGGCTGCGGGGCGACGTTCTTGCCGCCGGCCGTGACGATCAGGTCCTTTTTGCGGTCGGTGATGACCAGGAAGCCGTCGGGATCGAGGTAGCCGATATCGCCGGTGTGGAACCAGCCGCCGGAGAAAGCCTCCTGGGTCTCCTCCTCCATCTTGTAGTAGCCGCGCATGACGTTCGGTCCCTGGACCAGGATCTCGCCGTCTTCGGCGAAACGGACCGAGACGCCGGGGATGGGCCGGCCGACCGTGCCGAAGCGGAGATGTTCAAAGGTGTTGCAGGCCACCACCGGAGCGGTCTCGGTCAGGCCGTAGCCCTCCTTGATGGGCAGGCCCAGGTCGAAGAAGAACTCGCCCAGGTCGCCCGAAAGCGGGGCTCCGCCGCTGACGAAGTACTTGATCCGGCCGCCGGTCTTTTCCAGGATCTTTCCGAAGACCAGTTTATGGGCCAGGCCCCGCCTGAGCTTCAGGCCGGCCGGGATGGTCCGATGCTCGATGGCCCGGCGGCCCCATTCCCGTCCGGTCCGGGCGGCCCAGAAGAAGATCTTGCGTTTGAGGCTCGACCCGGCCAGGACGGTGTCCATGACCTTGGCGTAGAGCTTCTCAAAGACCCGCGGCACCGAGACCATGATCGTCGGCCGGACCTCGACCAGGTTGGCGGCCACGGTGTCGATGCTCTCGGCGTAGGCGATCGAAGCGCCCTGAGACAGGAAGGCGAAGGTGCACATCCGCTCCAGAACGTGTGACAGCGGCAGGAAGGACAGGATGGTGTCGCTACGGTCGAAGCCGTGCTGGGCGTGGAGCGTCAGGATGTTGCTGATGAAGTTGGCGTGGGTCAGCATGACGCCC
>DFYJ01000015.1 GCA_002383325.1 Candidatus Aminicenantes bacterium UBA4085 | reverse complement strand
CTGGGCGGCCACCGCTTCCCGCACCTCCTGGAATAGGCGGCCCTCGATCTGCCCGATGCGCTCTTCGGCGTCGAGGACCTTCTCCTCGTAGCTCTTCAGTTCCGGGGTCAGGAATCGCTCGCAGGAGACGAGCGTCTGTTTGCGGATGAAGTCGGCCGGGACCTGCGACAGGTTCGGCTTGGTCACCTCAATATAGTAGCCGGCCACGCGGTTGAAGCGGACTTTGAGCGAGCCGATCCCGGTCCGCTCCCGCTCCCTCTTCTCCAGATCGACGATGAATCCCTTGCCGGAGCGGCTGACGGCCNNCTCGTCGAGCTCCGCGTTGTAGCCGTCCCGGATGATGCCGCCCTCGGTCAGCAGAAAGGCCGGCTCGTCCAGGATGGCCCGGCCGATGAGGCCGGCCACGTCGGCCGCGTCGTCCCAACCGTTGCGGAGACCCTCCAGAAGGGCCCCGCCCACCTCGCCGATGGCCGACCGGGCCGCCGGCAGGGGCAGCAGCGATTTGCGCAGGGCCACGCAATCGCGGGGATGGGCCGCGCCGAGGCTGATGCGGCCGCTCAGCCGCTCCAGGTCCAGCACGCTCTTGAGCGTTTGGCGCAGCTCACCGCGGGCGATGGGCGCATCGAGAAAGCCCTGCACGGCGTCCAGGCGATCTTCGATGGCGGCCCGGTCGGTCATGGGCCGCAGCAGCCAATCGCGCAGCATCCGGCCGCCCATGGCCGTGACGGTCAGGTCGATCGTCTCGAGCAGGGACCCGCCGTCCCGGCCGTCGCGGGCGCTGCGGACAAGCTCCAGGTTGCGCACCGTGGCCGCGTCCAGAATCAACCGGTCCGAGGGTCGGACCAGGCTGAGCCGGCCGACCAGCGAGACGGAATCCCGCCGAACCCCCTTGAGATAATGGAGCAGCGCCCCGGCCGCCGAGACCGCCCGCGGCCGGTCCTCGAGGCCGAAGCCCTGCAAGCCGGCGGTCCGGAAGTGATCAAGGAGGGTTCGGCGGGCGTGTCCGGCTTCGAAGGTCCAGGCCTCCACGGGGCTGCGCAGGACCCGACCCAGGCCGCTTCGGTCCAGGACGTCCGAGGCCACCGCCTCCTCCCCCGCCGGCACGACGACCTCGCGGGGAGAAGCCTTGAACAGCTCGTCGACGAGGGGCTTGAGATCGGACGCCTCCCCCTCCAAGACCCGGATCTCCCCCGCCGCCAGATCGGCCAGGGCCAGACCCCAGCCGCTGGGGCCGGTATGCAGGGCGGCCACGAAGAGGCCTTCCTTGCCCCGCTCGAGGTCGATCTCCACGGCCGTTCCCGGGGTCAGGACCTTGACGATCTCGCGCCGGACCACCCCCTTGGCCGCTTTGGGGTCCTCGACCTGCTCGCAGATGGCCACCTTGAATCCCTGCCGCAGCAGGCGGGCCAGGTAGGAGTCGACGGCGTGGAACGGCACGCCGCACATCGGCACGTTCTGGCGGGAGGTCAGGGCGATCTCCAGGGCCCGGGACCCCGTCCGGGCGTCCTCGTAGAACATCTCGTAGAAATCGCCCAGCCGGAAGAAGAGAAGGGCATCGGGATGGAGAGCCTTGACCCGGAAGTACTGCTCCATCATCGGGGTCAGGGCGGTCTTTTCCACGGGGACGATTATACCGGAAAGGGATTGTATTTTCCTCCGCCTCGGCTAAACTGGGGGGGAATGAAAGGAGCCGTCATGACCGTCCGCCCCGCCGTCGCCGCTCGGATACCGCTCCCCGTCCAGCTCGCGCTCGCCTCCGTCCTGGCGATCGCCGCCCCGGTTCTTGGGGATGTTCAACGCCAAGGGGCCGGGCCGGCCTCCGCGCCGGCGGCCGCCTACCGCTTCACCCCGCGGCCGGAAGCCGGGCCGGGCCTCGAGTCCCCCCTTCTGTCTCTCGACGGGATCTGGAAGTTCCGGCCCGCGCCGCCGCAGGGATTCTGGACCATGAACGAGCGCTCGGCGGCGGGCTGGCCGTCCATTCGCGTCCCCGGCGATTGGACCATGCAGGGCTTCACGGTCAAGCCGGCCACGGCCGCCGGGTATCTCCGGACCGTGACCATCCCCCGGGCTTGGGCCGGGCGCCGCATCCTGCTGCGCTTCGACGCCGTCCAGAGCGAGGCCAAGGTCTGGGTCAACGGCCGGCCGGCCGGATCGCATCTGGGCGGCTTCAATGCCTTCGAGATGGACGTGACGGACCTCGTCCACCCCGGGGCGGCAGCGACCATCGCCGTATCCGTGCAGAACGAGTCGCTGGCCGACGAGCTGGCCAGCGCCACCCAGTACGCCGCCTACCAGATCGGCGGCATCGTCCGCAAGGCGGCCCTAATGGCCGTGCCGGAGATCCACCTCTCGCGGCTGGACGTTCGGACCGACCTGGCCGCAAACGGCCGCTCGGCCGGGCTGAAGGCCGATCTGACCCTGGCCAACGCCGGCTCCAAGGCGGCCCGGGGAATCCGCATCGAATGGACTCTGCTCGACCCCTCCGGAGCGGCCATCGACTTGGCCGGGCCGCCGCTCTCGGCCTGGGACCTGGCCCCGGGTGCGGCCGATGACAAGACCTTCGCGGCCGAGGTCACGGCCCCGGTCCTCTGGGACGCCGAGCATCCCCGCCTCCATACTCTGGTCGCGACCCTGAAGGTCGATGGCCGCACGGTCGAGACGATCCGCCGCCGCTTCGGCTTCCGCGAAGTCGAGACCGCGGGTGCGCGGCTCTACGTCAACGGCCGTCCGGTCAAGCTGCGCGGCGTCAACCGGCACGAGACCCATCCCCTGCTCGGCCGCAGCCTGACGCCCGACCTGGAGCGACGGGACGCGGAGCTCTTCCGCGAGGCCAACGTCAACTACATCCGCACCTCGCATTATCCGCCGGCCGAGGAGTTCCTGGAAGCTTGCGATGAGCTGGGTCTGTTTGTCGAGTGCGAGGCGCCGCTGGTCTGGATCGGCCACGGGGCCAACTCCCGGTGGAAAGCCAATTCCCCCGACGAGCCCAAGCTCTATCCGTACCTGGAGCGGGCCATCGGTGAGATGATCGCTTTCCACGGCCGCCATCCCTCGATCATCCTCTGGTCGCTGGCCAATGAGTCGGCCTGGGGACCCAGTTGGGTCAAGGCCAAGGCTTTCGCCGAGGCCCTCGATCCGACCCGGCCCAAGACTTTCCACGACCAGGCCTACGGGGCTTACAACAACTTCGGCTCCTCGGACATGGCTGTGGCAAACTTCCACTACCCCGGGCCGCAGGGACCGGAGAGGGCTCTGGACTTCCCTCGGCCCCTCCTCTACGGCGAATACGTCCACCTGAACTGCTACAACCGGGCCGAGCTTCAGGCCGATCCCGGCCTGCGCGACGAATGGGGCGCCGGGATGCGGCGGCAGTGGGAGCGGGTCTTCATCTCGCCGACGGTCATCGGGGGCGCGGTCTGGTCGGGCCTCGACGATGTCTTCCATCTGCCTTCAGGCCGGGCCGTCGGCTACGGCGAGTGGGGGCCGCTGGACGGCTGGCGCCGGATGAAGCCGGAGTACTGGCACCTGAAGGAAAGCTACTCCCCGGTCCGGGTCAAGCCCGCGATCGTGCCCGTGCCCGCCCCGGGCCGGCCGCTCAAGGTCGAGGTGGAGAACCGCCACGACTTCACCGATCTGGCCGAGATGCGCATCGAGTGGAGCCTGGGCCGGGTCAAGGGCCGGGCTGCCATGAACCTGCCGCCCCGGCAGAGCGGACGGCTGGAGATCCCGGCTCCGGAGGGAGCGGCCGCCGGACAGATCCTGCGCCTCGAGTTCTGGAGCCCGAGGGGCTTCCTGGCTGAGGCGGTCGAGATCGCCGTGGGATCCCGAACCGTCCCGGAGCCGCCGTTCACCGGAACCATTCCCGGTTCGGTCGAGCTCAAAGAGGAAGGCGGCCGCTACGTCGCGGGCGGGCCCTCCACCCGTTGGATCATCGACAAGGCCGACGGGGCGATCCTCGGCGCCGAGACGGACGGCGTCCCGGTGCTGGCCGGCGGCCCCGTCCTGATGCTTTTGCCCTTGTCGTCGGGTCCCTGCGCTCCCGATTTCAGCTTTGACGTCAAGCCACTCAACGGCCCGGCCACCGGCTGGACGACCGAATCGGTCGAGGCCGTCCAGGAAGATGGAGCCGTGGTCCTGATCGTTAAGGGCCGGTATAAAGAAGCCCGAGGCGGCTATAAAATGAGGATCGACGGGGCCGGCCGGGCGGA
Organism: Candidatus Aminicenantes bacterium UBA4085; assembly: GCA_002383325.1. GTDB lineage: Bacteria > Acidobacteriota > Aminicenantia > Aminicenantales > UBA4085 > UBA4085. Next base: position 18,589 of record DFYJ01000015.1, on the reverse strand, counting down.
CTTCGAATACTCCTTCACCATGGAGGAGGCGATCAACCCTCGCCAATGGGGCCTCGTCCTCTATCTGCCGCGGGAGATGGACACCCTGGACTGGAGCCGACAGGGCCTCTGGTCGGTCTATCCCGACGATCATATCGGCCGGCCGCGCGGCACCGCCAAGGCCCTGTCCGCCGGGCGCGACTTCCGCTTCCGGCAGGCGCCCGAGTGGCCCTGGAAAGACGACCAGACCAGCCTCGGTTCGAACGACTTCCGCTCGACCAAGGCGGATCTCGACTGGGCCTGCCTGACTTCGGCCAAGGGCTACGGAGTCCTGCTGACCGGCAACGGCCCGATGGCCGCCCGGGCTTTCCTGGACGGCGGCCGGATCGGTCTGCTGGCCGCCGGCTTCAACACCGGCGGCGGCGACTCCTTCTACGCCCCGCACCACCAAGCGGAGAACCGGCCGCTGGCCAAGGGCGACACGATCAAAGGCGGATTCTCCATCCGCCTATTGGCAGGCCTGCGCTAAACCGTCCAGCGGGCCTCAGAGAAACGAGTACTCCTTGCCGTACTTCAGCATCTGCTGGGTGTAGTCGGTCGGGTAGTCGACCTTGACGTCCACGATCCTGCCGTTCTCCACCACCGGGGTGTAGACCGCGTTGACGAATCCTGTATAGGGCGCAAGATTCAGCTTGGCGTAGCGCTCCAGGACTTCCTTGTGCAGGACGGGGTCGATCTGGACGCCGTAGGTCTCGATCAGCTTCTTGGCCGCCTCGTAGTCGCCCTCGGAGGTGATCCGCTGGATCTCAGCCAGGAGCTTGCCGTAGAGGCCCCGCAGCTTCTGGTAGTCCTTGATGACGAAGTAGGTCTTGCCGTCGCGGACTTCCTTGACGATGACGTTCTCAGCCTGGCCTTTCTCGTAGACCCAATGGGCGATCATGGACCGGCAGCGCATGTGGGCCTGCTCGATGGTCTTGCCGGGCTTGATGCGGACGATCTGGGTCAGCAGCCCGTTGCGGACGCTGCCGTCGTAGTCGGCCTTGGCCGCCTCGGCCGAGGGAAGCAGGCCCAACTCGACCATCTTGGGGTCCATGATGTAGTAGAGGGCGAACAGGTCGGCCCGGGCCTCCTCGATCGGCGAGTGGTAGTTCTTGAGCGCCTCGCCGGTCACGCCGGGCAGCAGAATGCCGGAGCCATGGCCCAGCACCTCATGCAGGTCGGTATGGATGTTGCCGGCGTGGGCTCCGTAGGCCCGCGACCGCTCTAACTCCTCGGGCGAGGCGGTGAACTCGGCTCCGAAGCCGGACAGGAGCGAGGCCTGGGCGCTGGCGTAGGTGATGTTCTCCAGGGTCACCGACTTGGAGCCGTACTGGCTGCGGATCCAGTTGGCGTTGGGCAGGTTGATCCCGATCGGGGTAGGCGGGTAGCAGTCGCCGCCCAGCATGGCCGCGGTGATGACCTTGGCCGAGACGCCCTTGACTTCCTTTTTCTTAAAGCGGGGGTCGATGGGCGAGTTGTCTTCAAACCACTGGGCGGCGCCGGAGATGGCGTCGGCCCGCTTGGTGGCCTCCAGGTCCTTGAAGTTGACGTTCGACTCCCACATGGCCTTGCGCCCCAGGGGGTCGTTGTAGACCTCGATGAAGCCGTTGACAAAGTCGATCCGGGACTGGGTGTCGGCCACCCAGAGGATGTTGTACTCGTCGAACTTCTTGAGGTCGCCGGTCCGATAATATTCGATGAGCTTCTCGATGACCTTCTTCTGCTGCTCGTTCTCGGCCGCTCCGGCCGCCTTCTCCAGCCAGGAGACGATCTGGGCGATGGCCGGGCCGTAGAGACCGTCGATCGAGGCGACCTCCTCCACGATCTTGCCGTCTTTCTTGACCAGGCGCGAGTTCAAACCGTAGGAGATCGGCGCCGGGTCGTCCTTCTTGGCCATCGCGGCATAGAACTTCTCGGCCTCGGCTTGGGTCACGCCCTCATAAAAGTTGATGGCCGAAGCTTTGACGAGGTCCTGGCTGGAATCCTGGGATACCTTCTTGGCGTCGACCGCGGGGTCGAACAGGATCGGCTTCAGGAATTCCGCCAGAGCATCGGCGGTCTGGCCCTCGGCCAGCGGGAGCCTGCCTCCTTCCGACCCTTTAACCAGTCCGGCGAAGTACTCGGGCGTGAAGCCCGGAACGAACTTGTCGGAGGCGTAGTCGTGGTGGATGCCGTTGGCGAACCAGACCTGCTTGACGTAGGTCATGAAGTCCTGCCACTGGGGATCGCCGCGATCGCCCTTGTAGCCTTCCACAATCGCGTCCAGCGTCTTGCGGATGACCAGGTTGTGCTTGTAGTTCTGGACCCAGGTGATGTCCCGCCCGCAGAGCGCCGCCTGGCTCAGATAGTAGATCAGCTCCTTCTGGCCCGGGGTGAGATCCTCGAAGCCCTTGGACTGATAGCGCAGGATCTTGGCGTCGGCAAACTGGTCGATCTGCCACTGGAAGGCTCCGGCCTGGGGCTCCGGCTGGGGGGCCGGCTTCTTGCAGGCGGTGACCAGCACCATAAGGCCGAGGACGAGGGTCGGGATAACGATTCGCTTCATCGGAAGGACTCCTTTCGCGCGGATGGCGGAGGCGAGCCCCGCAGGCCCGCTCCGTCTCGGAAGGGCGATTGTATCACCTGTAAAAACGCCAAATCAATGCGCCCCCCCCATCTCCGGGAAAAACGGGCGATTAGGGGTGTCGGCCAACGGCGAAATTGCAAGGGCTCAGCCTTTTTCCACAATTCTCTGAGGGCGCCCAGCGGGCGCCGAGGGATGTTTGAGCACGCGACAATCAAATGAAATCGTGATGGAGTGGGTGATCAATGTAATCGGTAAGTCAAGGATGCGGAGTTCCGCCCTCGCGGGAACCATCGAAGCGATGTTCCGACGAGGACAGCGAAGCGCCGCAGGCGCCGAAGAGAGTTGTGGGAAAAGGCGAATAGAGCCCGAAGCCGCCGGGACGATACTCCTAATCGCCCTCCCGGAGATGAGATTGGAACTCCTACAGTAGGCGCCTCTACTCGCCGCGGGCGAACTCGCCTCCGGCCCAGCCCCAGTCAGCGCCGAAGAAGCCGGCCAGGCGCAGGCCGCCGCCTTCCGGCCTTCCGCGGCCGGAGTCGAAGACGACAAGGTCGGGCAGGGCGTAGCCCGCCAGGAGGTAAGGCCGGGCATTGGTCAGGCGCATCCCCTGAGGGCCGGTCCCGGACACCACTCCCACGCAGGCCGTCGCGCTGCCCGGCCGCGGGCGCAGGAAGAGGACGGCCAAGTCCCGCCCCGTGATTCGCTCCGGCCCGGCCTGGACGAAGCCGCGGCCGACCTGGACGGGGGAATCCGCCAACAGGGCCTTCCAGGCGGCGTGGGTCGCGGCATTGCCGTAGAGGATGACGCTGCGGTCGGGCTCGGCGGCCGGATCGAAGTCCCGGTCCGCCCGCAGCTCGACCGAGCCGTTGCCCTGGTACTGGAACATCTCGGCGTCGAAGCGGGCCTTGGCGTAGGCCCAGGCCTTCTCCTCCGGGCTTCCCCCGGTCCCGTAAACGAACAGCATCCGGTTGCGGAAGGCGTCCTTGAACGGCCCGTTGCGGCGCGGCCCCTTGAGGGCCGGCGAGGGAGCCTCGCCGGCCGACCAAGCTTCCCCCGTCCGGTAGAGCCAGAGGGTCCCGTCGCGCGGCTCGGCCTTCAGGGACTGGCCGTCGATGTCGACCGCGACAACGGCGGGCGCCCCCATCATGGAGACATCCAGCGCCAGGCGGGCCACGTTCTCCGTCGTGCCGGCGAAGCGGCGGGCGCCGGGATCGACCCGCAGGCGGACCGAGCTGGCCGTCAGCGGAACAGCCTGGGCTTCGATGCGGGCCCAATGGCGCGTGGACGTCAAGCCGGGATTGGGGGTCGTGAAGGCCACATCGCGCACCGTCCCGGCCGGAGGCCGGGCATGGCGGGCGAAGAAATCGAAGAGCGGCGCCCAGTCCACGCAGTCCGTCCCGGGCTCGTCCGACCTGTCCCACCAATGGGACGCGTCCTTCTCTTCGTGATAGGCGAAGTCCTTGTGGAACCCGGCCAGCGCTTCCGACATCTGCCGGGCTTGGGCCACCGGGACGCTCTCGTCCTTGTCGCCGTGCAGGATGTAGACGCCCAGGCCGGCCAGGTTCCTGATCAAGGCCAGGGTGTCGCTCTGCAGGAGCGGCCGGGCCGCGAGCTTCTCGGCCGGAGTCCGGCCCTCGTCTTTCTGGCGCGAGGCGTAGGTCTTGAAGGAGAGCCATCCAGCCGATGGGCCGACCGCGGCAAAGCGGTCGGGGAAGAGAACGCCCAGAATCCAGGCCCCGTGGCCGCCCATGGAGTGCCCGGTCAAATAGACCCGGCTCTCATCGACGGGATAGCGGGCCTTGTAGTCGTCCATGACCTCGAGGGCGTCGAGGCGCCCCCAGTCCTCCCAGTCGAAGCCGTAAGGCCGGCGGTTGGTCGGCGCGACGATGCTCGTCCAGCTCTTGGCGGCATAGGCGCCGGATTGGTTGATCGCCTCCACGGAGGCTCCGTGCACGGACAGGACCAGGCCGGGGCGGAAGCCGTCCCCGGCGCCCTGGGCCGGCTGGATGGCGTAGTACTGGACGCTGCCGTCGATGGAGCTGAGGAAGGTCCGCCGGTGATTCTGCCGGGGCGACTTGCGCTCCAGGGGAAGGTTCAAGGACGGCGATCCTCCGGCCGGGCCCAGGGTCAGGACGACGGAGGCCTGGCCCGGCTCGGCCGAAACCTCCCCCCGCATCCGGAACGGCACCTTGCGGACCCGGTGGGGCTGGAGGTCGCCGATCGCGGTGGTGATCGTCTCCAGGCCCGGGCCGGAAGCCGTCACGGTCAGGCCGCGGCGCGTTTCGCCGGAGGCGTTCATGACCACGATTGCGCCCCAGGCCTCGAACGGCTCCCCGGTCAGGATGTCCGGCAGGGTCGCATCGCGCCCATTGAGCAGCAGGCTCGCCGGCGGATCGGAGAGAATGGCCTTGAATCGCCCGCGGTTGCAGCGAAAGAGAAATTGGTTGTCCCCCTGCCGCAGCGGTATGGGGACCTGCCCGTAGTCGAAGCGCGGCTCCCAGGACTCGTAGACGTCCTTGACCGCGTACTTGGCCCCCATGCGGGGCTCGCCGTTGACGAAGACATAGGCATCCCCCTGGCCATCGAGGATCGCGGTCCGGGCCCGCGGGCTGGCCACGCGGACATGGACATAGGCGTCGCCGAGGCCGCCGAACCAGCCCTTCTCATCGGCCCGCAGCGTCTCCCAGACGGCCGACTCGGAAGCCGTGAAGGCGACCCGGTCTCCGGGCCGGGGAGCCCGCCAGGATCCAGCGGCCAGGGCCGCTTCCACCGGATCCACCGCCAGAACCGAGCGCTGGAAGGAGCGAGGCATCTTGAGTACAAGCGCCTCCCGCAGGACGATGTCGTCCGCCGCCGCGAGGGGGCCCGCGGCCAGGCCCGCGACGGCGGCGATCAGGAGGGCGAGGAGCGCCGGGCGCCGCATCGGAAATCCCCTCAATCGCCCGAGCCGGGCGGCGTCCGGCGGCCCTTGCCGTTAATCGGATCCGCGTCCAGAGCCCACATGCCCCGGCCATGGGTGGCGATGACGATGATGTTGTCGCGGGGGTGGACGATCAGGTCGTGGACATAGACGAAGGGCAGGCCGCCGCCCAGCGTCGACCAGGTCCGGCCCCGGTCCGTTGTGACGAAGGCGCCGCCGTCGGTCCCCAGGTAGAGGATGTTCCGGTCAACCGGGTCCTCGCGGATGACGTTGATCGGGCCGAGAGGGATATTCGCAGCAATCGAGATCCAGGTCCGACCGTAGTCGGCGGACTTCCAGACATAGGGGGCGATGTCGTCGTCGCGCTTGCCGTTCTGGGTCATGTAGACCACGGCCTCTTCGAAGCCCGAAGGGACCATTCGGGATATCCATTTCTGGTAGGGCAGGCCGGCGGTGATCTCGCTCCAGTTCTTGCCGTCGTCGCGGGTGACCCAGGCCCGGCCGTCGTCGGTCCCGGCGTAGAGCAGGCCTTCCCGCAGGGGCGACTCGGCCAGGGCGAAGATGGTATGGTACGGGATGTCTCCCCTCTCCGCCGCCGTGAAGGCGCTCAGGTCGGAGCTGATCCGCTCCCAAGTGTCGCCGCGGTCGCGCGAGCGCAGGACCAGCTGCATGCCGTGGTAGATGGTCGCGGGATCGTGGGGCGAGAGGATGAAGGGAGCCAGCCACTGGCCCCGCAGGGGCGCCTCGCCTTCGGCGGCCTTCGGCAGAAGACTCTTGCTGAACGGCCGGCCGGGCGCCCGGCCGGGCTTGTCATACTCTGTCCGGGCGATCGTGCCGTAGAACCCTGCTGAGAAAACGATGTTCGGATTGCCCGGATCGACGGCATGGTGGGATCCCTCCCCGCCGGGGGCGTCCTGGAATTCCTGGGCCGGGATGCGGCCGCGGCCGCGCGACAAGTCGACGGGGGCCCGGAAGCTGCCGTGGTCCTGCATGGAGCCATAGACCTTGAACGGCGCGGCCATGTCATAGGCGATGTTGAAGAACTGGGCGACCGGGATCTGGCTCTGGAAATAGCGCCAGCTCCTCCCCCGGTCGTAGGTCACAGCCACGCCTTGGTCGAAGCCCTTGACCATGTAGGCGCCGTTGGCGGGATCAATCCACAGGGCATGGTGGTCCCCGCCCGGGCCGTCCAGGACGCGGAAGGTCCGGCCGCCGTCGTTGGAGACGCACAGCGGAATGCCCATGGTGTAGACGGTCTCCGCGTCGCTCGGGTCGACCCGGATTTGACCGAAGACCCAGCCGTACGTGTTGGAGTGGCGCTCCATGAAAGACTTCTGCTCCGGCGTCAAGCCGCTCACCTGCCTCCAGGTCGCGCCCTTGTCGTCCGAGCGATACACCGTGGCTCCCTTGATGATGCCGGCCGAGGGCAGGCCGTAGACGTCCAACCGTTCGTCCTCGCTCGGATCGCGCGACTTCTCATAGTTGTCGACGAAAGCGTAGAGGACGTCGGGCTTGGACAGGCAGACGTCCAGCCCGATCCGGCCGCGGTAACGGGCTTCGGGCAGACCGGCGTTGATCGGCTTCCAGGAAACGCCTCCGTCGACCGTCTTCCAGACACCGCTGCCCGAGGAGGCCGGAGTATTGCGAGGGTCATTCCATTTGAGACGCGTCCGCTGCCAGGTGGCGGCATAGAGGGTTTGGGGATCCTCCGGGTCCATGCGCAGGTCGATGGCTCCCGTCCCGTCGTCGACGCACAGGATGTTCGCCCAGGTCGCGCCGCCGTCGACGGTCTTGTAGATGCCTCGCTCGGGATGGGCCGTCCACTCGCGGCCGGAGGCGGCAACGTAGATCGTCTTCCCGTCGGTCGGATGGGCCACGATGCGGGCGATGGTCTGGGTCGCGGCCAGGCCCAGGTGGATCCAGGTCCGGCCGCCGTCGGCCGTCTTGTAGACCCCCGTCCCCGACTGGGAGCTTCGGAAGATGTTGGCCTCACCCGTGCCGACGTAGAGGACCTGCGGGTCGGAAGGATCTAAAGCCAGCGTCCCAACAGCCGCCGAAGGGCCCTGGTCGAAGACGGGCGCCCACGTGGTGCCCTCGTTGTCCGTCTTCCAGACGCCGCCCGAGGCCGCGCCGGCGTAGATGGTATAGGCCTTGCCTTTGGGCGGGACGACGGCCACGTCGGTGATCCGGCCGCTGATATTGGTCGGACCGAGGAACTGCCAGGCCAGATCCTTGGACGGAGAGTCGGCCTTCATCCTCTGCAGGGTCTCATACCCGGCCAGACGCTTCTGCGGATCGGCGCCCGTGATCCGGGCCGGCTTGCGGACCGGAGCCTGGGCCAGGGCCAGGGCGGTCAGCGCCGCCAGGACGGCCAGAGCCGAACCGAGACGCCGGGGCGCGGCGGGAAGATTGTGGGCCATGTTGTCTTCTCCTTCCAGGTGGGCATCCGCCGGGGCGGACGATGGCCCGATTCTAATGCCGCCCGAAAAACGATGCAACCCGGCTGTTTGACCCCGCTCGGCAACTGGGATAATCTACGCCCGCCGTGAACGCGCCGAACATCCTGACCTCATTCCGGATCCTGCTGGTTCCGGTTCTGATGGCCTTCCTGCTTCTCCGCTTCCCCGGCCACAACCTGGCCGCCCTGGGCGTCTTCCTGCTGGCCATGTTGACCGACGCCGTGGACGGCATCCTGGCCCGCTGGACCAATACGGTGACCGAGCTGGGCAAGCTCCTCGACCCCATCGCCGACAAGCTGCTCCTGACCGCCGCCTTCGTCTGTTTGGTCGAGACCGGAGCCGTCCCGGCCTGGATCGCCGTGATCATCATCGGCCGCGAGCTGGCGGTGACCGGGTTCCGGGCCATCGCAGCCGCCAAAGAGATCGTCATCGCCGCCTCGGCTGCCGGCAAGATCAAGGTTTGGCTGGAGAGCGCGGCGATCGTCCTGCTGCTGCTGAACCCGGAGTGGCTGGGCCGCTTCACCGCCGCGCCGCGGGTCTTTCTCGGGCTGGCCCTGACGGCAGCGGTCCTCTCCGGCCTCGAGGTCTTCTTCAAATACGGGCCGCGGCTGGTTCGGGCCGAACCCAGCCGGGGCTGATCCTCTCCCCGTCCCTTAGAGGAGAGCGGACGTCTTGTCCAGGGAGTCCCCGTCCTCCACCCCGGCCAGAACGAACGGATGAGGCCAACCGCGGCCGATGCGCTTCATCAGGCCCGACAGGACCTTGCCCGGCCCGATCTCGACGAAGACATCGATGCCCTCCTCACGCAGGCTCTCCATGGCCTTGATCCAGAGAACCGGCCCGCAGACCTGGCGCTTGAGGCCGTCGCGGGCCGCGGCCCCGGTCCGGATGGGTTGGGCATCGACGTTGTTGACGACGGGAAAGGCTGGATCGTGGAAGGAGATCGCGTCCAGATCGGCCGCTAGCCGCTCGGCGGCCGGCTTCATCAGCGGCGAGTGGAAAGGCCCGCTGACCGGGAGGATTACCGCCTTGGGCGGCTTGGCCAGGGCCAGGGCCTCCTCAACCGCCGCTTTGTGGCCGGAGATGACGATCTGGTCGGGGCTGTTCCAGTTGGCGACCTGGACCAGGCCGCTTTCGACGCGGGCCAGGTGCCCGGCCAGCTCGTCATAGGGCATGCCCAAGACCGCGGCCATGGCGCCGACGCCGGCCGGCACGGCTTCCTGCATATAGCGGCCGCGCTTGTGGACCAGGGCCACCGCGTCCTCGAATCCGAGTGATCCGGCCGCGACCAGGGCCGAGTACTCGCCCAAACTGTGTCCCGCCGCGGCCGCCGGGACGCGCCCGAGCAGGCGGAAGGCGGCCAGGCTGACGACCAGGAGGGCGGGCTGGGTATGGGCGGTCATCCGCAGCTGGTCTTCCGGCCCTTCAAAGCAGAGGCGGGAAAGCGAAAAGCCCAGGATCCCGTCGGCCGCATGGAAAAGGCTCCTGACCTCCTCGGAGCGCTCGTACAGGCTCTTGCCCATGCCGACCGCCTGCGATCCCTGGCCGGGAAATAGAAAAACGGCTTTCTTCATTATTGGCTCCGCTATCTGAGGCAATCGCGGCGTATCTCCACCTCGCCCTGCTCCCGCAGCCCGTCGACCCAGGCCGTCGCCTGGGCCTCGATCTTGGCTTTCTTGATCTCGGCCTCGATGGCGTCCAGGACATCGACCAGCGGCTGGGCGGCCCGCCCCTCGGCCCGCCGGGCCGGGACGTAGGTGTCGGCGTAGTAGGCCTCGATCTCGCGCAGGCTGACGCTGATGGTCCGGCCGAAGCGCTCCTCCACGATCCGCCGGCAGCGGACCCGCTCCTCGAGATAGGGGCGGAGATCAACCTCTCCCAGGCCGAGGCGGCCGAGCCGGGCGGCCAGCGCCTCGGGCCCGATGCGCGCCGACAAGCGCCGCCACTCGGTATCGACCGCGGCCGCGTCGGCGGCCGGGGCGGATCGGACCTGATCGAGGATGAGCTTTTGGTCGATGAAACGGTCCAGCACGGCCATTCGCCGGGCCGCCGCGTCGGAAGTCCCGATCGGCCCGAACAGGCCGATGGCTTCCGCGGTCTCGACGTCGAAGCGGCTGATGGCCGCCCCTTCGACGACCGCCGCGATGCAATCGACCGGCCGGGTCTGGCCGGCCGCCGGAGCGGACGCCGCCGCGAGGCCGGCCGCCGTGATCATAAGGACTTGGATGAAGCGCATGTTAGAACACATTCCCGATGGTGACGAAGACCAGCGGCTGGCGCTGGTCGTCCGGCGCGTTGAGATTCCAGCCGAGGTCGAAGCGGATCGGCCCCAGCGGCGTCCGGTAGCGGAGCCCGGCGCCGATGGTGTTCTCCAGCCCGCCGAGGCTGAAGTCGCCGCGGTGGAGAAAGACGTTGCCAACATCGTAAAAGACCGCCCCGGTCAGGGCCGGCAGCGAGGACAGCAGGGGGAAGCTCAGCTCGGCGTTGATCACCAAGATGGCCTTGCCGCCGACCGGCATGTCGGAGCTGGCATCCTTGGGCCCCAGCCGGTCGAAGGACCGGCCGCGGAAAGAGTTGCTGCCGCCGGCGAAAAACCGCTCGTGGATGGGGATGCGGCCCATGGCCAGTCCGCCCCGTCCGGTCAGGCTCAAGTTCCAGCGCCCGAAGACGGGCCGGTAGACCTGGTACTTGACGAAGGTCTTGATGTAATCGGATTCGGCATGAAAGAGGGGGTAGGCCCAATCCAGCGCGGCGCTGAAGAAGAAGCCCCTCTCCGGGTTGAAGGAGTCGTCCCGCTTGTCGAGGAGGAACGTCTCGGAGATCGAGGTGGCCGAGAAAGGAAAGTGCTGGCGATCGACCTCGTCTTCCTCGATCTCCAGGAAGTAGAGGGTCGTGCTGGCCCAGCGCAGGGTGGTCAGCGAGGTCCAGCCCGAGGCCAGGGGCCGGGTCGCGGTCAGGCTGACGCCACGCCGGTCGAAGCCGTAGCTCTCCCGGGCTTCCCGCTCGATCCAGCCGTTGAGCGCGACCGGCACCGGCCAGCCGAACAGGTAAGGCTCCTCCCAGGAGGCGACCGCCCGCTTCTCCCTCGCGCTGAACTGGCCGACCAGGCTGAACTGGGCGGCCCGGCCGAAGACGTTGCCGCGGATGAATTCGGCCGTGGCCCGCGGCCCGATAACGTTCTCGCCCAGGTTCAAGGTCACGGGCTCGTTCTTGGTTTCCAGACCCAGCCCCAGGCTGACCTGGTTGCGCTCGCCCTCGCGCAGGCTGACGACCAGGTTGACGGCGTCCGGCGTGGTCGGCACCTCCTCGATGCGGACCTCCGAGAAGACGCCGAGCTGCTCCAGGCTGCGGCGGCTCTCCTGGATGGCCTCGGCGCCGGCCCAATCGCCCTCCTTGATCTTCATCTGGCGGTCGATGAGCCGGCGGCGGGTGAGCGGCGATCCGGTGACCACGATCCTGTCGACCCGCAGGCGGCGGCCTTCCACGACGCGGAACTCCACGGCGTAGAGGTTCTCGGCCGTCCGCGTGACGGCGGCGGCAACCTTGGTCTCGCGTACGCCGCGGTCGGCGTAATAGGATTCCAGACGGCCAACGTCCCGCTGAACGGCCGTCGACGTGTAGGCCGCTCCGGGCTTGGAGGCGACATGGGCCAGGAGATCGCCGGCCGGGAAGAAGGCCGCGCCGGTGACCGCGACATGATCGATCGTCCGCCGGGGGCCTTCCGTAACGGTCAGGACAACATCGGACGCCCCTCCGTCCGTGCGGAAGCCCAGCCGGACCCTGGCCTCGGGGTAGCCCTGGGCCTGGTAGAGGGAGGCGATCCGCTCGGGCAGTCTGTAAGCCTCGGCCCCGTTCAGGGCGGCCACTATCGGCAGGCGGGGACCGATGTCCAGATCCCTGCGCAGATCCTCCGGCGTGAAGCGCGTCATGCCCTCGAAGAGGACGTCCCGCAGGCGGAGCTTGGCCCCCGGCTCCACGGTGTGGATGACCCGGAGCGCATCGGCGCCGCGCTCCAGCCGGGAGGTGACCGAGGCCAGGACATAGCTGCGGGAGCGCAGTTCGGCCAGGATGCGGGCTTCGGACCGGCTGACGGCCCAGTCCTCGAAGACATCCTGCTCCCAGATCTCCCGCAAGGGAACCGTGTCGACCTTCGCGCCGGCCACCTCGATGACGATCCGGTCGCCCGGGACGATAAAGTAGTTCAGCGAGACGGTCTGGTCGAACTGGTGAAAAACCCGGCCCCGGATAGAGACGTCGGCCCGCGGGTAGCCGCGGTCCCGGTAGACGGACTTCAGCCGGGCCGTATCCTCCTCCAAGGCCGCCGGATTATAGGGCTGACCCGGCCCGGTCTTGATGAGCGCTTGCAGCTCGGCCGGTTCGACGATGGGCCGGCCTTTGAAGCCGATCTCACGGATGGTGAAGCGGGCGGCGAGATCGACTTCGAACAGGACATCCATGGCCGGATGTCCCTCGACCCGGCGGACCGAGCTGATGACAACGCAGTTGAGATAGCCCTCGCGGCGCAGGGCCTCGCGGATTTCGTTCTCGGCCCGGGTCCGCTTGGACTCGGTGTAGGCGGCCCCGGCCCGGATGGAGAAGACTTTCTCGCGCGGCAGGCGGGAGGCCGGCCCCTCCCCTCCGCGGAAGGTCACATCGCGGACGGTCAGTCGGCGCTCCAGCTCGACGGTCAGCCGCAGCCCGTCCTCGTCGCGGCGCAGGATGCGGACATCTGCGAATAGGCCGGTCCGATAGAGCTGCCGCAGGGCTTCGTCCGCGATCCGGGGAGTGAAGGCCTGGCCGGCCCGCAGCGGGACGAGCTGGGTGAAGTCGGTGTCGGCCGGGCGGCCATCCACCAGGATCTCCACCGAGGCGACCGTCTCGGCGGCCGAAGGCGCCGCCGCCGCCCGAATCGGGACCGGGCCGAGGCAGACCCAGGCCAGAACGGCCAAGGCCGCCGCTCGGAGGATCCTAGAAGCGCTTGCGGACCTTGGCATCGATGCTCAGGCGCCCGCGCTCATCGCGCATGGCGACGAGGGCGAAGCTTGGACTGAAGTCCCATTCCAGCCGCACCAGATCCTCGCGCTGGCTGGTCAGGTTGGTGGAGTAGAGCAGGACGACGTTGCTGGAGATCTTCTTGCCCACGGTCAGGCGGGCCGTCATTTCGGTGGACGCCCCCAGCACGAAGGGATCGATGCGGAAGCTGTCCAGGGCGAAGAGCTTCTCGGCCCGCTTCTGGGCCGCCTCGGCCAGCTGGAACGACAGTAGCGAGCCCGTGCCCATGCCGGCACTGGACTCATAGCGGTAAGTCCGCTTGAAGGACTCGCCCAGGGCCAGCAAAGCCAGGACATCCTCGGAAGGCAGCGGAGGCGAGGAGGCGAACTCGGGCCGCAGGCGGTCCACCCGTCCGGTCAGGGAGAAAGTGACCCGGTAGTCCTTGAGAAACGTCTCGCCTCGGAAGTCGAGATAGGGCTCCACAGAGGAGGGGTTGAAGAAGCTCAGCCGGCCTTGGATGACCCGGAAGGACCGGTCCAGGAAAGTGATCTCGCCCCGCAGAGCTTCGATATCGCCCAGAATGACCGGCGCGTCGACCGTGCCGGACAGGGTCAGGTCGAAGCCGCCCTGGATGCGGCCCATGGAGTTCTCGATCACCGCCCCCTCTTCAGTCCGTAGCCGGACATCAAGGACCAGGCCGCTCAGGAAGCTCAGGCCCGCCTCGGATCGGCGCATCGGGAAGGTGAAGGCGATCGGGTCGGTGAACTCGCGCCGCCATGTGATCTGCTTGATGTCCGCTCCGCCCGAGAGAGTCATCCGGCCTCTGTCTCCTTCCAGGCGCAGGTCCAGGTCGGCCAGAGTGCGGGTGCCCTCGATGAGGGTCAGGGCCATTCCGCGCCCACCCAAGGACAGATCCAGCCCCTCCAGTCCCCGCCGCCCGAGCCTCATCTCACCCGTCGCCTGGACATCGCCGCCGGCCATCCGGCCCTGGAAGGAGCGCAGGGAAGCCTTATCGTTCTGAATGCGGAGGAGCGCCGTGAAATCGGTCAGGGCATGGGGAAAATCCGGGATCGGCAGGAGGCTGCCCTTGATGTCCACGGTAGCATCCAGCTTGACTCCATCCCCGCCGCCGCGTATGTCGAGGAGATAGTCGGCTTCGGCCCGGATCCCCTTCCAGGGAATGACCAGCTCGGGCCTGATGAGCCGGCCCCGGGCCGTGACCAGGAATCCCTCATCGCCCCGCGGTGCGGTGAAGGTAGCCGTGATTTCGTTGCCTCCGGGATCGAGACGGCCGGCCAGCCGGACCGTGGCCCGCCCGCCCTGGAAGCCGGCCGATAGAGTCCCTGAGGCCTCCGCGGGACCGAGGGTCTGGAAGCCCAGGCCGCGGACGGTGAGAGAGCCCTCGGCCGGACGCCGATCCAGAAATCCATTGCCGGCCAGGGTGAAGCCGGCCATTCCGCGCAGTCCCGCGGCGGCCGCCGAAAGGTCAAGGCCTTCGGCTTTCAGGTCGGCCTCGTAGGCCATGTCCTTGAGCCCGATGCGGAGGCTGCCGGAGATCCGGCCGCCGAGCAGCCCGGCTTCCAGGTCCGTCAAAGCCAGGCGCTCCGAGGGAGAGATCCACTCCAAGCCCAGGCTGACGTCCGTCAGGTCCAGGCCGGCGGCCTCCAGGGCTTCGGTCCTGAGGCTGCCTTTCACGCCCAGGGCCGCCGGCGCGGCCCTGACCAGCAGCTCGCCCGCCGCTCTTCCCCGCAGCGGCAGCGACAGGTCCAGGGCGGACAGGACGCGCTCGATGCGGGCATCTTCAACCGCCGCCCGGACCTCGAAGCTTCCCTTCCCGGCCTGCAGCCGGATCTCACCCCTGGCATCCGGGTCATCGATCCGAACGACGCCCGAGGCTCCTCCGCCGGCGACTTCGACAAAGCCTTGCGCGGAGGCCGCATCGAAGGCGTCGAATCCGGCTGGGGCCAGGGTGAACGAAATCCTGGCCTGGGGGGCCTGGTAGCTCCCCACGATCCTGATCTCGGCCGTGCCGCGGCCGCGTATCTCCGGGATCCGGATAGGCCCCAGGATCCGGGCGGCGAAGTCACGGGCCCCACGGACGTCGGTCACCTCGCCGTCGATCGTCACGGCCACCTCGCGGTCGATCTCGACTCCGCCCCGGGCCCGCAGGACGCCGAAACCCGACTCGATCCTCTCCGCAACGAAGGTCAGCCTCTGCTCGGGCCCCTTCCAGGTCAGATCGAACGGGCCCCGGACGGAGTACCGTCCGTCGACCGGCGGCGAGGCGGGATCGTCCGTGATCACTCCGCGGACGCGCACGCCGCGGTCCGCCACGCGGAATGTCCCATCGACGGGCGAGCGGACCGGCCAGGGGACGCGAAGCCCCTTGAGGACGGCGTCAACGTGCAGGCCCTGGGCCGTCCCTTCCACGTATCCGGGACCGAACTCGAGATCCAGCTTGCCGACAGGCCCGGAATCCGGGCGCAGGGTCAGGCGAAGCGTTCCCAGCGGACCGGCCCCCAGGGCCAGCGGCCCCTCGACCCGGCCCAGCGGATCGCCGTTGAGACGCAGGGCCGGGGCTTTCAGGTCGGCCTTGACCGACAGAGCTCCCCCGGTATTCGAGATCCGGCCGTCGGCCTCCAGCCGTCCGGCCCAGACGAAGGGAAGGTTCAGGTAATCGGCCACCCGGGCCATGGGCGCCCGCAGGCTGGCCTGCAGATCGTACGTCACGCGAGTCTCGTTGAAGAGGAGCCCCTTCAGTTTCAGGATCGCATCGGGCCCGTCGAAGCTCAACCGGTGAAGCGTCAGGCGTTTGCCGCGGCCCTCGACCAGTCCGCGGACGCGGCCGTACACGGGACGGTCCATGTCCTCGGGCATGATCACGGCCTCCGGGGCCATGACTTGCAGGATGAAGCTGTCGCGGGACCGTCGGAAGGCCGCCTTGCAGCCGGTGGCCCGGCCCGAGACGCCCCGGCTCCAGAAGGCGAAGTCCCCGTTCCGGATGTATCCGGCCTGGATGGAGAAGGGGAGACGCAGATCCGGCTTGGTGGACGGACGGCTGGGATCGGTCTCGTAGAGGCGGAGGACGGGCTGATCGATGAAGACGGTCAGGGGCCGATCCCGCTTGAAGATGGATAGGTAGGAGATGCTGAGGACGACGGCCTTGGCTGAGAAGAAAGGCGAGGCGGTGACCGATCGAACGTCCTCGAGGATGACGGCGGGAGGAATGACCCGAAGCCGCAGCTTGGTGTAATGGAGCGAAGACTCGATGCGGACGCGGATCTGGCGCAAAACGACGTTCTTGACCGCGATCCCGGCCCCGGCGAGGACGGCCAGAATGATCAGCGAGACGACGAATTGCCTGAGCCTGCGGAGTTTTTTCATCGTATCCCGACCACACTCCTCCGCTTGAAAATATAACACGGATCATGGCAAAAGTCAGGCACGGGCGGAAGGCGGTACTTCCGGGGAGGTAAGCCGCGAAGGTAGATCCTGCCAGGACGAGCGGGCAGGGCCAGCCGCTAGGCGGCATACAGACCGGCCGGCCCCGCTCCGGCTATGACGACCGGATCGCCGGTCACTTGATCGCTTGGCCCCAGTCCTTGAGGAACTTGGCGATGCCCAGGTCCGTCAAGGGGTGGCGGACGAGCTTGTCCATGACCGGGAACGGCACGGTGCAAATATCGGCCCCGATCAGGGCCGCATCGATGACATGGCGGGGATGGCGGACCGAAGCCACGATGATCTGACAGTCGAAGCTGTAGTTGCCGAAGATGCCGGAGATCTCCTCGATCAGGCCCATGCCGTCCTGCGACACGTCGTCCAGCCGGCCGATGAAGGGACTGACGAAGCGGGCCCCCGCCTTGGCCGCCAGGAGCGCTTGGCCGGGCGAGAAGACGAGGGTGGTGTTGACGGCGATGCCCTCGGAGGCCAGGACCTTGATGGCCTTCAGGCCCTCGACGGTGATGGGGATCTTGACCGCGATGTTGGGGGCCAGGGCGGCCAGGGCCCGGCCTTCGGCGATGATTTCGGACGCTTTCTCCGAAACGGCCTCGGCGCTGACGGGACCGGAGCAGACGGCGCAGATGGCCTTGACCAGGTCCTCGAACTTCATTTTCTCCTTGGCCACCAGGGAGGGGTTGGTCGTGACGCCGTCGAGGACGCCCCAGCCGGCGACTTCGCGGATCTCGTCCAGGTTGGCGGTGTCGAGAAAGAACTTCATGCGGGTCTCCTCATGCGATGACGATGGGCTTGGGCGGCCGCAGAACCGCGGCGGCGGGCGCGGAACGGGCGCTCTCGTTGCCCGCGGCGTCGACGGCCGAGACGGCATATTCATAGCGAACGCCCGGAGCAGCGGAGGCGTCGGTGGTGGCGCTACCGGCGACCATGTCGGACGCCAGGGCGGCCCATTCCCCTCCGGCCTCGCGGCGCCAGATGCGGTACCCGGCCAGGTCGGACTCGCGGCCCGCTTCCCAGAGCAGGGTGATGACGGAGCCGCCCGCGGAGGCGGACAATCCGGCCGGGACCGCGGGCGGGAAGGTATCGCGCGGTTTGATCTCGAGAGGAGCCGAATCCTCGCTCTCGGCTGAGACGGCCGCCGAAGCCGCCGCGCGGACGACATAGCGGTAAGCGCGGTCGAAGGCGAAGTCCGTGTCTTCGTAGCGCGGCTCGGCCAGGGGCCGCTCGGTCATCCGGCGCGGCGCTTCGTCGCCCTCGGACCGCAGGACGACATACCCGCCCAGGGCGGCGGGAGCCGTCCCATCGGCGTTGGCCGCGGGCGGCGTCCAGGTCAGGACGATGCGCGTCTCCTCCGTCTCGGCAGCCAGGCCGGCCGGCGGCCGGGGCACGGGAACGTAGAGGACGGAAGCAGGCACTGTAAATTCCGAGGCGCGCTTTCGCCGCGCGTCGATGATTTTCAGGGCATAGAGCCGGGCCGTGCCGGCCGGCGCCGCCGGCTCGGACGGGACGAAGGAGAAGGCAAAAGCGCGGGAAGCCGGGCCCGGACCGGTCCGCAGCCCCTCCAGGTCCGCGGCGGCGAGGGTTAGAATCAGCCGGGCCTTGGCCGGGAAATCGCCGATGGCGGCGCCTTCCCAGATCTCGATCGCGGCGATGCCCGGGAGAGCGGAGCCATCGTTGTAGGTTGGAGGGTTGACCCATTCCAGGATCACGCGGGCCCCCCGCTGGGAGGCGCGCAGATCCTCGGCTGCCTGAGGCACGATCCGCAGCGGAGGCAGAAGCGGCCCCTTCTTGCCGCACCCGGAAGCGGCCAGGAGGAGAAGGGCGGCCGCCGCATGGAGGGCGGCCCGGCGGGAGCGTCGGCTCATAGGATGAACTTCTTCAGGTCTTCGTTCTTGAGGACGTCCTTGAGCTGGGCCTGGACATAGGCCCGGTCGATGGTCATGGTCTTCGACTCCACGTCGGGGGCCCGGAAGGCGATCTCCTCCATGACCTTCTCCAGAATCGTGTGGAGGCGGCGGGCGCCGATGTCCTCGGCCTCGCGATTGACGTCCTCGGCGATCTGGGCCACCTCGTCGATGGCCTCGGCCGCGAAGTCGATCCGGACGCCCTCAGTGGCCATCAGGGCCGCATACTGCTTGATCAGGGCGTTCTCCGGCTCGGTCAGGATGCGGACGA
>DFYJ01000076.1:6508-21242 GCA_002383325.1 Candidatus Aminicenantes bacterium UBA4085 | reverse complement strand
AGAGCATGCGGCTCATATCCGCAGTGTCCGGGGTTCAAATCCCTGCGCCGCCATTTCCCTCCCATCCACCGCCGAAAAGGCTGATCATTCGCGGGGCCGCCCGCCGGTTTCGGCTGTGATAGAATTCCCCATCATGGCTCCCAAGCGCCGGCTCCACCCCGCTTACCGCAAGTTCCGGGCTTCGGTCATCGGCCAGGGTTTGATCCGTCCCGGGGACACCGTCCTCGTCGCCTGTTCCGGCGGCCCGGATTCCATGGCCTTGCTCCACCTCTGCCTGGAGTTGAGCGCCGACGAGGGCTTCGCGACGGCGGTCGCCCATTTCAACCATGGCCTGCGGCCTCTCGCCTCGGCCGACGAACGATTCGTGGAAAAGGCCGCCCTGGCTCTCGGCCTCCCTTTTTTCGCAGGGCGCGGCGATGTCCGGGCGATCGCTCGCTCCCGAAGAATCGGGATCGAAGAAGCCGCCCGCCAGGTCCGCTACCGCTTCCTGGAAGCCGCCGCCCGCGAGGCCGGCGCTTCCCTGATTGCCACCGGCCACACCATGAACGACCAGGCCGAGACCGTTCTCCTGCGTCTCCTGCGCGGAACGGGGCCGATGGGACTATCCGGGATTCCCGTTCGGCGCGGCCTGGCTATCATCCGTCCCCTTTTGACGCTCGAGCGCCGGGAGATCCTCTCCTTCCTTGAGAGCCGCGGTGTAGCCTTCCGGCGCGACGAGACCAACCGGGATGCGGCGTTCCTCCGCAACCGGGTCCGGCGCGAGCTCATCCCTTACCTGGAAAAGCGCTTCGAGCCGGCCGTGGTCCGCTCCCTGGCCCGGCTGGCCCGCATCGCAGCCGACGAAGAGGCCTGGCTCGATGCAGCCGCCGCGGTCAGGATGAAAAAGCTCTCGGGAGGATCGCCGGCTGCTCCGACCCTGGATGCCACGGCCCTGCGGCGCCAGCCGCCTGCCCTGGCCCGCCGCATCGTCCGCGCTTACCTCAAGACGCTCAAGGGCGACTTGCGCGATGTGTCCTTGGACGACGTGGAGGCGATCCGGGCGCTCTCCGACGGGAAGCGCCTGACGCTTTGGAAGGGGCTGACGATCGAGCGGCGCCGCGGGGCGATCCGGCGGGCCGTTTAAAAAACGTAGCCCAAGCCCAGACGGGCGCCCAGGCGGTGCTGGAAAGAGGGCGACTCGGCCGTATAGATCATGGCGTAGAAGATCCGGAAGTCCGCGAAATAGTCGAACAGGCTGATGGAATCCCTGAACTCCAGGACGGCCCGCAAATGCCTCGACAGGCGGGCCTTCAAGCCGGCCCCCAGCTCGGCCCCGAGCTGCGTGCGGGAATCCAGCGCCTTGATGTCGAGCGTTGTGGCGCCAAGTCCGACCGCGAGATAAGGCTCGAGGACACGGCCGCCGAAGCCGGCAAGCAGCCGGACCTCCAAGGACCAGACAAGGGCCTCGGAGAACTGCGTCTTGCCCAACGGAATCCCGGCGAAGCCGATGCCGACGTCTTCCATGATCGCGGCCCGTCCGGCGGAGGCTTCGAGCTGGAGCTCGACCCGCCGGCCCAGCCTGCGGCCCAGCGAGAAAGCGGCCTGCGGTCCCTTCGATTCCAGGAGGATGTCGACGCCGGGCACGTCCGCCGTATTCGCGAGCGGGACAAGACTGCCCAGCCGGACCGGGAGAAGGAATCCCAGGGAAGGATTGACGGTCCACTTCCCTTCGGGTCGGACGTCCTCGGCCCGCAGCGGCGTCGCGGCGGCACCGAAGGCCGCCGCCAGGAGGATGAGGCGGATCGTTCGAAGCATGGCTTATTAGCCCAGGTAGGTGGATTTCCAGATCTGGAAGACCATCAAGGCCCATAGCTGGTGGCTGTAGTTCTCGCGGCCCGCGAGATGAGCCTTGATCATGGCCTGGACCGGGGCCGGGTTGAACAGCCCGTCTCTCCGCAGCTTGTCCTCGGCCAGGACATCCTCCATCAGCCCGCGCAGGTCGGTCTTCAGCCAGTGCTTGATGGGGATGCTGAAGCCTTCCTTGCTCCGCCAGACGTTCTCGGCCGGCAGGACCCGCTCCATGGTCTTCTTCAGGATCCACTTGGTCTGCCCGCCCCGCAGTTTGAGGTCGCCCGGCAGGCGGAAAGCGAATTCGACCAGCTTGTGGTCCAGGAGCGGCTCGCGGGCCTCCAGCGAGACGGCCATGCTCATGCGGTCGACTTTGACCATGATGTCGTCGACCAGGTAGGCCTTCAGATCGAGGTAGAGCTCGCCGGTCGTGTCGTCGAACCGGCCCGCCTTGTCGTAGAGACCTGCGAACGGCTCATCCGCGTCCAGGGCGGGGATGCCGCCCAAGGACTCCATCAGCCCGGGCGCGTAGAGACGCCGCTTGTCCCGCCCGCTGAGGAACATCATCCAACGCATGTGCCGCAGACGGGCCTCGTGGTCGAAGCCTTGGGTGAAGCGGCGCAGCTTGTTCCAAGTGCCCTTCTTCTTGTCCGAGGGGTGGAGGCGCGAAACGACGGCTCCCGCGGCCCGCCCGCTCAGCGGGACGCCGAACGTCCGGGCCAACCGTTGGGCTTGATAGTGCTCGTAGCCGGCAAAGAGCTCGTCGCCGCCGTCGCCGGAAAGGGCCACCGTGGCGTGGGCCCGGGTCATCTTCGACACGAGATAGGTCGGGAAGATGGAGAAGTCCCCCAGCGGCTCGTCCAGGTGGCGGATGAGCTTCTCCGTCAGCTCCAGGGCCCGCGGCTCGATGATGAACTCCTCGTGCTCCGTCCCGAACAGCTCGGCGATGCGGCGGGCGTGGCCGAGCTCGTTGTAGGTCTGGTCGGCGAACCCGATCGAGAAGGTCTTCAACGGCGAGGCTCCCAGCTCGCGCATCAGGGCCACGATGGTCGAGGAGTCGATGCCGCCGCTGAGGAAAGCCCCCAGGGGCACATCGCTGACCAAACGCAGCTTGACGCTCTCCTTGAGCAGGGCGTAGAGCTCATCGCAGAGGGCCGGGATGTCGACGGGCTTGGCCGCGGCCGCGGGGTCGGCCGGAGGCTCGACGTCCCAATACCTGCGGATCGTGACCTTCCCGTCGCGGTACTCCAGGTAATGCCCGGCCGGGAGCTTGTGGATGCCCTTGAAGATGGACCAGGGGGCCGGGATGTATTCCAGGGTCAGGAACAGGTCCAGGGCCCGCGGCTCCAGCTCCCGCTCGACCGAGGGGTGGATCAGGATGGTCTTGATCTCCGAGCCGAAGACCAGCGTCCCGCCGGGGGTCAGGGTGTAGTAGAGCGGCTTGATCCCGACCCTGTCGCGGAAGAGCAGCAGGCTCCCCACCCGCTTGTCCCACAGGGCGAAAGCGAACATGCCCCGAAAGCGGTCCAGGAAGCCCGGCGCGCCCCACTCCTCGTAAGCGTGGACCAGGGTCTCGGTGTCGGACTTGGTGACCATGGCGTGGCCGCGGGCGATCAGCTCGTCGCGGACTTCGGCGAAGTTGTAGGCCTCGCCGTTGTAGGCGATCCAGACCGAGCCGTCCTCGTTGGACAGGGGCTGGTGCCCCGTGATCAGGTCGATGATGCTCAAGCGGCGGTTGCCCAGGCCGACCCGCTCGTCGACGTAGACGCCCTCGTCGTCGGGGCCGCGGTGGACGATGGTCCGGCACATCCGGACGACGAGGTCCTCGGGCACGGGCGAGGCCCCCGCCGCGGGCCGGGCCAGGCCGCAGATGCCGCACATCTCAGCGGGCCCCGGGGATGAGCTCGAGCTCGAAGTAGACGCCCAAATGGCGCTTCTCGTCGCTGCCCGGGATCTCGTGGTAGGGGATGGAGCCCTTGGCCGCCCGGACCTTGAAGCGATATTGGTGGCTCTGGGAGATCCGGAATCCGCCGCCGACGGAAAACCGCAGCTCGCCCTTCTGCATCGGCTGCAGCAGGATCCTCTGCGTCTTCCCGTCCAGCCGGACCGTGATCTCGTTGTCCTGGCGGGGATTGTTCTGAAGATGGACGACGACCTCGCGGACCGGGAAGAAAGTCCGAAGGACCATGTCGGCCGTCCGGTCGGCGTAGGTCCACCAGCCGTTTTCCTCGCGGTGCTTGTCGTTGAAGTTGTCGTTGAGGAAATAGAGGAACCGGTCGTCGAAGTAGGGCATGCCCCAGCGTTGCCGGAAACGGGCCGGATTGGTGTTCGTCGGCAGGTCGTTGATGAGGGTGGACTCGACCGGAAGCAGCGTATAGGGGAAGCGCCTGGCGTGGGCCGAGGGATCTTGAGTCGTGGCCAAGGGCGAGAGAAGGATGGGGGCGACGAAAACGGCCGCCGCCAGCCAGGGCCAGACCGTCTCGCGAGGCCGCATCCGGATGTCCGGCAGGAACAGCAGCATCGGGTAGATGTTCATGAAGTAGCGGTTGGCCATGGAGCCGCCGCCGCCGCCGTAGTTGTCCGGCATCATGACCAGATAGACCAGGATCTGGCCGGCCGCGGCGGCCAGGATGAGCCAGGCGTCCAGGCTCTTGCGGCCGCGCAGGAACAGCCCGAGATAGAGCAGGGCGGGGAAGAAATACCAGGCCAGGCCGGTGAACCGGCCGAAGACGTACCAGAAGATATTGTGCGGCAGGAGCCCGATGGTGCCCTTGATCCGGTCGAAATAGCCGTCGGTCGTCATGGGGTTCGAGCCGACGGTGTCGAACCCGACGTCCTTGGTCTCCAGGGGGAAATGGCCGGCGAAGCTCTTGCGCATCCCGCCCTGGTAGTTCCACTCGGTCGTCCAGGCCAGGTTGGCGGCGAAGAGGACGGCCGCCGTGAGCACCAGGACGAGGCCCAGGGCCACCGCCTTCCAGAATTTCTTCCCCACCAGGAGGGTGGACAGGAAAAGGGGCGCGGTCAGGACAATGTTGGTCGGCTTGGAGAAGACGACCAGCCCGGCCGCGACGGCGGCCAGGTAGTCCGAGCGACCGGACAGCAGGAAGCGATTCCATGGACCGGGGGTCTGCCCGGAGCCCGCGTCCGCCGTCGCTGCGGCCCGGGCCCTGCGGGCTTCGGACTTGTATCTCCACAGGAAAAGGACGGCGAAGACCAGGAACATGTTGAAGAGCTCGGGCGTCATCCACAGGGCATAGAGGAAAGCGACCGAGGCGCCGAGGTAGGCGGCCATCTTGCCCAGGGCTTGGCCCGGGCTGTTGGCCAGGGCGAAGTGATTCCAGCCCATGAGGAGGATGAGGAAGAGAAGCAGTGCGTTGAAGGTCAGCGGGCCGCCCGGCCCGAGCAGGCGGACGAAGGGCGCGGCGAACAGGGAGTAGGCGAACGACTTGGCATAGTAAAGGCGTTCCCGCCCGTCCTTGACCACCTTCTTGAGGAAGATCCCGTTCGGGCCGGCCCAGAAGTCCTCGTTGTAGCGGATCAGATCCCGCGTCGTGTACTCCAGGTCGCCGTCGAAAGCCAGGCTCTGGGCCATCATGTAATAGACGGCCTGGTCGCCGACCAGGAAGCCCTGGTAGAGGGCGGGGATGTTGGCGAACAGTCCGAAGCCCAGGAACATCCCTGAAATCAGGAAGATGACGGTCAAGGTGGAGCGCTTTTCGGACGGCATGGCTCTAAAGCAATACCACATTCCCCGGCGGCAGTTCAAACGGGTCGTCCGCCTGGTCCGGGGGATTCCTCCCCGGACCACACGAATACCCCCGCCGGATCACCCCCTGAGGTGAGGAAAAAGCTCTTCCCTAGGCCGATAATGAAGATGATCAAAGGAGAAATCCGCTTGCGGCGTAGGACGGCGAAAAGGACGAAACCCCGCCCCGGGTTCGGAATCCTGGAGGCCATGGTCGCTGTGACCATCCTGGCCATCATGCTTCTAACCCTGATCTCCGTCTTCCTCTATGGCTATGGGGCCGTAGCCCGGGCCCGTCAGGCAGCCCTGGCCACCCAAATCGTGCAGGAGAAGATGGAAGCGGTGCGGTCCCTGCCCTTCGACTCGATCGCCGGCCTGGGCACTTCGTTCAGCGACAACGATCTGACTGGTCTGCCGGGCGGGACGGGCATCCTGGCTGTCGAAGCCGGACCGGGAAACGACATCAAGAAAGTCACCATCGGAGTCCGCTGGACCTACCGCGGGGCCGCCTGCAACAAGACCCTTGTGACCTACATGACCAGGAAAGGAATCAATCGGATATGAGACCGCGCTCACGGGTTTCCGGCGGCCGGGGATTCAGCTTGATCGAGATGATCATCTCCCTGCTGGTCCTGGCCGTCGTCCTGGCGGCGGTCATGGGATTCTACGTTAAGGCCCAGTCGACCCTCAACGACCAGAGCCTCTCGGTCGACCTCCAGGAGGACGTCCGCCATCCTCTGGCCTGGCTGGGCCGCGACATCCATTCGGCCGTCGGGGTGGCGGCTTCGTGGGGAACGCTGACCGCTTCCTCCTCCGTCCTGATCCTCAAGATTCCTTCCGTCGCCGCGGACGGCACCTGGGTCGATCCGGAAGCTTCCTTCGACTACGCCGTTTACCGTTTGGTCAACGGCAAGCTGCAGCGATCCTTCGACGCTCTGGCCGGCGTGAGCATCCGCAGCGATTCCAGCCGCTTCCTTGGGGACAATGTCAGCCGCTTCACGGCCGCCTACCTCGACGCCTCAGGCGCCGTCCTGACCGCGGGATTTGCCGACGCCGTCTCCGTCAGCGTCAGCCTGTCCGCTTCCCTGGGGGGCTCCGGACGGACGCTGCGCGAAGGGGTCGGCTCCCAGTTCAAGCTCCGCAACCGCCCGGTGGCCCCGGAGGTTGCCTCATGAAAAGGCGGCGTCCCGCCCCCCCCGGCCGGAGTCCCGTGCGTCCGGGCCGCCGCGGTACGGTCATGTTCATCTCCCTGCTGGCCGTCCTGGTCCTGACCATGCTGGCTGTCCCGACTCTGGTGCGCGTCAGCAGCAATCACCGGCTGACGGAGAAGGACTTTCGCGAGCTGGCCGCCCAGTCCCTGGCTGAGGCCGGCGTCGACCGGGCCATCTGGGAGCTCAACTACGGCAGCATCGCCTCCTGGGCCGGCGAGGGCGCGACCCGGACGTTGAGCCTGACCGGGGTGACGACCAGCGACGGGACGGCGGCGGGCGATGTGGATGTCACCGTGACCGGGGTCGGAACGGACGACCTGGTCGTTGTCGCGATCGGCCGGGTCGGCTGGACGGGCGATCTGACCATCGACCGGAAGGTCCGGGTCGTGCTCGAGCACGGCTTCCAAAGCTTCTTCGACTTCGGCATCTTCGGCGACGAAGGCTTCGATCTGCACGGCAACGCCTACACGGACAGCTA
The DNA here is from genome assembly GCA_002383325.1 of Candidatus Aminicenantes bacterium UBA4085. GTDB lineage: Bacteria > Acidobacteriota > Aminicenantia > Aminicenantales > UBA4085 > UBA4085. Next base: position 13,981 of record DFYJ01000076.1, on the reverse strand, counting down.
CAATTCCGGCGACGGCGCCTATGACCCCGCGAATTACCGCAGCCTGGGCAACGTCGGGACCAACGCCTTCCACCAGTGGGACGTGGTCCTGCTCAACAACACCATCGTCCACGGCGATGCCATCACCGGCTTCGGCAGCGATCCCGAATACGTCATCCGGCTGCGCAATGCGGCCACGATCACCGGCGACAAGACGGCCCTCAACGCCCCCAAGCCCCTGCCCCCCTTTCCCGTGCCGAGTCTGCCGCCGCGCGGCGCCCTGACGACGACCACGGACTCGACGGACACGGTCATCACCGAGAGCGGGACGTACTCGTCCTTCACCCTGGCCACCAACTCCAAAGTCACGATCTCGGGCCACGTGACCCTCTTCGTCGACGGCGATTTCCTGATGAACGCCAATTCGACTCTGGAGATCACGCCGGGCTCGACGGTCGAGATCGTCCTGGGTCACGGCACGTTCCAGCAGGACTCCAACACCGCCGTGAACAATCTGACCCTGGACCCCAAGGCCCTGGCCATCATGGGCACGGCTGATTTTACGAATATGATCTGGCGGGCCAACTCGGATTTTTACGGGGTCGTCTATGTCCCCGAGGCCACCATCGATTATGCCGCCAACGGAGATTTCTACGGCTCGCTGGTCTGCAACTACCTGACCATGTCCTCGGAGACGGGCATCCACTACGACGAGTCCCTCGGGGCGTGGGAGAAATACGGGACCATCTCCACCACCTACATCGTCGCCTCCTGGCAGCCCTGGGATTGATCAGGGCGGGGACGACGCTTCGCTGTCCTCAGCCGTGAGATTCAACAGATCCGTCAGTCTATGAGGACGGGAATCGTCGGGCGCAGGGAGCTGACGGATCGCTCAATCCTCACGGATGAGGATAGAGGCTCAAGTAGGCCGAGATGATCCGGTCGCCCCAGACCAGGGCGACGTAGGCGGCCGGGGCCAGGAAGGTTCCGAACGGCAGAGCGAACTGGAGATCCTTCTTGCGGACGGCCATGAGGATGCCGCCGGCCAAGGCTCCGGCGAAGCTGCCCAGGATGAGGGTCAGGACGGTCTTGGGCCAGCCCAGGTAGAGGCCGACCATGACCATCATGGTCACATCGCCCATGCCCAGACCCTCTTTCCTTCGGATGAGGTAGTAGAGCCCGAAGACCAGAAGGAGGAAGCCTCCGCCCACGGCGGCCCCCAGGAGCGCTTGGCCCAGGCTCATGTCGGGGCGGAAGAAGGCGTAGGCGAGGCCCGCCGCCGCCGCCGGGAAGACGATCCTGTCTGGCAGCAGCTTGTGGTCGTAGTCGATGAAGGCCAGGACGATCAGGGCGCTCGAGAAGAGGGCGAAGACGGCGAAAGCCCAGCCCAGCCCGAATTTGAAGAAAAGAAGAACCATGACGACCGGCGTCAAGGCCTCGACGAAGACATAGCGGGGGGAAACGCGGACCCCGCAGGACCGGCAGCGGCCGCGCAGCATGAGGTAGGACAGGATCGGGATGTTGTCCTGCGGCTTGATCCGCTTCAAGCAGGCCGGGCAGGTCGAGGGCGGATGGGACAGGCTCATCCCCAGCGGCACCCGGTAGATGACGACGTTGAGGAAGCTGCCCCAGCACAGGCTCAGCAGGCCGAACAGGATCATCGCTTCCATGGGTTCACCCGGGTCGAGATCCCGCCCGTTTGCGGATCATAGAGATAGTCGCGGCCGTCGTAATCGCGGGGAACCTCCCGCAGCAGGCCGGCCCGGACGAGCTCCTCCAGGCTGGACGGGTTGCGCCCCGCCCGGGACCGGAACTCGAAGACGGCGTTGCGGACGGCCTGGGCGTCGACGACGGACTGGATGTTGTAGAGGTGGTTGGAGGCGATCTTGCGGATCTCCTCGTCGTCGGCGGTGTCGCGGACCTCCAGCCAGGTCTCCCAGGCGGTCCGGAAATCCATGGCCTTGAACGCGGCGTTGGCGTAGAGCCGCTTGGCGATCGCCGGCGCGCCCGGGATGTCCATGGCCTTCTTGTAATAGGTTCGGGCCAGGTCGATGTCCTTGGCGTAAAGCTGGGCGTAATGCCCTGCCTCGAGCGGGAAGATCCAGCGGCCGGGATTCTTGGCCAGGCCCATGTCCAGGATGCTGATGGCCAGCGGAACGTCCCGGGCGTCGTAGAGGGCGATGAGGGCCCCGACTTCGTAGGGGTCGATGTAGCGGGGGTCGAGCTCGGAGATGATGGAAAAGATATGGGTGAAGTGCTCGAGCTTGTCCGGGATGGCCGGGTTGCCGAAGTACTGGATGGACCAGAGGAAGATCAGGTCGGCAGCCAGCGAGGAGAAGCCGAAGGTGACCGGCTTCAGATAGGCGCCCGAGGGGATGTAGATGATGCCGGAGCCCGGGACCTTGGTCCGGGGCAGGCCGTCGTTGAGCGTCTTCAGCCCGGCCGAGGCGGCTAGGGCCAGGATGAGGACGACGGCCGGGACGGGGCTCCTTTTCATGGCTCAGACGAAGTCGCGGCGCCGGAAGACCAGCGCGGCCAGGGCCAGGACAAAGGCCGTGTAGACGGCTGCGTAGGCGGGGCCGGTCAGCCAGGCCGCGGCCGGGATGGCCAGGCCGTGGACAACCTCCGTCTTATAGTTGAGGATTTCCAGGTCGGGCAGAACGAGGTGCAGGGCCTTGACCGCCGTCCGCCCCGCCCCGGGGCGCATCTTCCGGATGAGCGTCTCCAGGCTCCAGCTGAAGTGGCCGATCAGATAGAAGCCGAGGGCGTAGAGCGAGCTGAGAATGGGGGTGGAGAAGCAGGAGAAGAGGATGGCCACGGCCGTCAGGAGGACGAGCTCCAGGAAGAGGAAGAAGACGGCGGCCAGGAGCTTGACGTCAACGGTCAGGGTTTGGACGAAGACCAGCAGCAGCAGGATCAGGCTCATCAGCCCGGTCATGACCAGGAGGACCAAGACCAGGCCGGCGAACTTGCCCAGCAGGAACTCGGCCCGGCGGATGGGCTTGGCCAGGAGGGTGAAGATGGTCCGCTTCTCGATCTCCTTGGACACCAGGCCGGTGCCGATGAGGATGGCCATCAGGGCCCCGAAGAAGGCGATGGAGGCCAGCCCGACGTCTTTGACGATCTTTATCCGGTCGCCGACGGTCAGCAGGGCCAGAACCCGGGAAAGTCCGATCGAGACGCCGGCGAAGAAGAGCAGCAGGTAGAGGACGCGGTCGCGGACTGCTTCCTTGAAGGTGTTGCGGGCGATGGTCCCTATGGCGCTCATTTCGTCCTGACCATGTCGACGAAGATATCTTCCAAGGTTTGGGTCCGCGGCACCAGCGAATGCACACGGGCCTTGCGGGCCCGGACCGTCTCCAGGACCGCCTCGACTCCGGGCTCATCGGAGACCTTGACCAGGACCCGGCCGCCGGGCTCGCCGAGACAGGCTCCGAAGGCGGCCAGCTCGGCCTCCGGCACTCCCGAAACCGTGATCTCGGTGAAGAGGACCTTCTCCGAGACGAGGTCCGCGAGCCGCCCCTGGCTCAGGATCCGGCCGCCGATGATGACGGCCACCCGGCGGCAGATCATCTCGATGTCCTGCAGGATATGGGATGTGAAGACGACCGTCTTGCCGGCGTCGCGCAGGCCCAGGATGATGTCCCGGATCTCCTTGCGGCCGAGCGGGTCCAGCCCGCCCAGCGGCTCGTCCAGGATGACGAGCGACGGATCGTTGATCAGGGCCTGAGCCAAGCCGACCCGCTGCAGCATGCCGCGCGAGAACTTGCGCAGCGGCAGGTCCGCGGCCCGCTCCATGGACACCTGCCGGAGAAGGCGCGGAATCCGCTCGCTCCGAACCTCGGCCGGGATCCCGAACAGCCGGGCATAGAAGTCGAGGAACTCGGAGGCCGTCAAGTAGTCGTAGAAGTAGGGATTCTCGGGCAGGAAGCCCAGGCCGGTCTTGGCCTTGGGATCGAGGTGGGGTCGGCCGAAGAGGCGGATCGTCCCGGCGTCCGGGAAGATCAGGCCCAGGGCGCACTTGATGGTGGTCGTCTTACCGGCTCCGTTGGGACCGAGGTAGCCGAAGACTTCCCCCTCCTCGACGGCGAAGGTGATGCCTTTGAGGACCTCGCGCGGCTTGGGGATGAATCCGAGCCGGAACGTCTTGCGGACGTCGGTGAACTCCAGGACGCAGCTCATGTGGGATGCCCGGCGGTATTATAGTGAGGAAGATCGGCAATGCCAAGTCATCATCCCGCGCGGCTAGCCTCGCGCGGCTGGGCCGGCCCGGTGGGGGTGAGGGCGATTCACCCGCGGATTGACCGCCGGCGGCGATGGACGGCCGGGGCGGACGGGTCCATCATGGGGTCAAGTTCTCACCCTCCTTTCAGCGCTCCCCCGGTCCCCCCGGATCGGGGGAGTCTGCCGTTTCTGCTATAATGGGCCGCATCCCATCGATCCTCGGGAGGTCGACCATGAGCGATTTCGGCGGCGCCCTCAAGCTTCTGTCCGAGCATCCCCGTTATGACATCGCCGTCCTCGGCGTGCCCTTCGACGAGAAGTCGAGCTACAAGCGCGGCCAGGCCGCGGGACCGGCCGCCATCCGGGCCGTCTCGACCGGCAAGTGCTACAACCCCGAGACCGAGCTGGGCGTCAACCTGGAGCGGGACACGGTCCTGGTCGATCTGGGCGACGTGGACACATCGGGCGACATCGACAAGTCCTTCGGCCTGATCACCAAGGGAGTCTCCGCCATCCTGGCCGCGGGCGCCAAGCCGATCATCCTGGGCGGGGATCATTCCATCACTTATCCCGCCGTGCGGGCTTTGGCCAGCCCGTTTCCCAAGCTGGACATCCTCCACTTCGATGCCCATCCGGACCTCTATGAGGACCTCTATGGAGATCGGCTGTCGCATGCCTGCCCCTTCGCCCGCATCCTGGAGGATGGGTTGGCGGTCCGACTGGTCCAGGTCGGCATCCGGACGGCGACCGAGGAGCACCGGGCCCTGGCGGCCAAGTACGGCGTGCGCTGGGTGGAGATGAGGGATTTCCGGGACGGTCTGGATCTGACCTTCGACAATCCCCTGTATGTCTCTTTCGATCTCGATGCCCTGGATCCGGCCTTCGCGCCGGGCGTCTCCCATCACGAGCCGGGCGGGTTGAGCATGCGCCAGGCGCTGGGCGTCCTGCAGTCGGTCCGGGCCGCCATTGTCGGCTTGGATGTGGTCGAGCTGAATCCCTCGCGGGATGCCTCCGGGATCACGGCCGCCGCGGCCTTCAAGATCATTCAGGAGGTCGCGGGCCGGATGGTCAGGCCTTGATCCCTCTCCCCCCTCGAACCCCTCCGGGGGGGTTATGCGGGCTGTTGTCAGCAAAAGGGGGGTTGATGATGGGAACCAAAAAGGTGGGGGCTCTCTCCAGCCCGCGCAAGAAAGCCAAGGACATTATACATCCACGGCTCCGAAAGGCAAGAAATATTTTCAAATAATTTGCGATTCGTTCCAGGAGGTCGACGTGGACGAGAAAAAAATCGACATCAAGGTGGACGAGGGCGTGGCCGTAGGGCTGTATTCGAACTTGGCCGCCATCCGGCATTCGGGCGAGGAGTTCATTTTCGACTTTGCCTTCCTCTCTCCCGACGGGCCGAGCGGGAAGCTCCTCAGCCGGATTATCCTCTGTCCGGCTCACGCCAAGCGGTTCCTGCAGGCGCTGGCCTCCAACGTCCAGCGGTTCGAGTCCGAGCGCGGGCCGATCGATCCCGGGGCCGCTCCGCCGGACATGGGCTACACCCATTGAGACGTTCCGGGAGCGGGACGGGGCAAGGAGATCTGCGGTGATGGCCGCGGGGCGCCGATAAGGCCCGGCCTCGCCTTGACACAGGGGAAGGATTCGATGGACAATTGAAAAGGTCCCCAGGGGAAACACGCTCGAAGCGGGCGGTCCCGTCCGCGGGCGCAGTCCTCGGAGCGACGTTCGAAGAGGAGGTTCCATCATGGCGTTCGAGTTCAAGAATTCCAAGGGCACGGTCTACTACCTGCATGGGAAGAACGTGACGCTCAAGGGCGGGCGCAAGCAGATGATTTATTACTTCGCCCGCGAGATCAAGCCGGGCGCCATCGATGCCGTGCCCGAAGGCCTCAAGGTCATGGAGACCACCAAGACCGGCATGCCCATCCTGAAGAAGAAGTAGAAGCTCTCCTCTCTCCCGGTCAAGTCGTCGGCCTCGTTCTTCCCCCGGCCCCGCGCCGGGGGGAGGATGGGGGCGGCTGCTTGGCTTTTTTTTGCTTGCTTTGACTCGACCGCGAATTCCGTTATAGACTCGGCCCATGAACTCCCGCCACGGCTCATCTCCGCTCTTCGCCGCCGCCGGCGCGCTCGCCCTCCTGGCCGCGGCGCTCCTCCCGGCCGCTTGCGGCCGGCCGGAGGCGCCTCCTTCGGACGGCGCGGCCAAGGTCCTCAAGATCGCCGTCATCCCCAAGGGAACGACCCACGAGTTCTGGAAATCCATCCATGCCGGGGCCCTGCAGGCGGCCAAGGAGCTGGGTGTCGAGATCATCTGGAAAGGACCCCAGAAAGAGGACGACCGGGCCCAGCAGATCACCGTGGTCGAGGATGTCATCAGCCGCGGTGTCGACGGCATCGTCCTGGCCCCGCTGGACGACCGGGCTTTGGTCCGGCCCGTCCAGGACGCCATGCGGGACAAGATCCCGGTCGTCATCGTCGACTCGGGCCTGCAGGGCAAGGACTACATCAGCTTCATCGCCACGGACAATTACCAGGGCGGCGTCCTGGCGGCCCGCCGCATGGGCGGCCTGCTCACCGGCCGGGCCCGCATCCTGGTCATCCGCTACCAGGCGGGATCGGCCTCGACGACCGAGCGCGAGAGGGGCTTCCTGGAGACGATCGAGCGCGAGTTCCCCGGTCTGACCCTGCTGGCCAAGGACCAATACGCCGGCCCGACCACGGAGACCGCCTACCAGACCGCGGAGAACCTGCTCAGCCGCTTCCATGACGCCGACGGCCTCTTCTGCCCCAATGAGTCCAGCACCTTCGGGGCCCTGCGGGCCGTCCAGGAGTCCGGCCTGGCGGGCAGGATCCGCTTCGTCGGCTTCGACAGCTCGCCCAAGCTGGTCCAGGCGCTGGCCGACGGGCACCTGGACGGGCTGGTCCTGCAGAACCCGGTCAAGATGGGCTACCTGGGCGTCCGGACGATGGTCCAGTATCTGCGGGGCGAGACCATCTCCCAGCTCATCGACACCGGGGTCGCCCTGGCCACCAAGGACAACATGTCCACGGACGAGATCAGGATGCTTCTGACGCCCGACCTCTCGATCCTCGAGCGATGACCGCCTCGACCTCCGCCGCCGGCCCCGTCCTTTCGATGAAGGGCATCGGCAAGCGCTTCGGAGCCACGACGGCCCTCGACCGGGTCGACTTCGAACTCGCTCCCGGCCGGGTCCATGCCCTGCTCGGCGAGAACGGGGCCGGCAAGAGCACCCTGATGAAGATCCT
>DFYJ01000076.1:0-6425 GCA_002383325.1 Candidatus Aminicenantes bacterium UBA4085 | reverse complement strand
GTTCCTCGTCCGGGCCGAGGCCCGCCGCCGAATCCGCGAGACGCTGGCCTTCCTCCACCACCCCGAGATCGGCCTGGACGAGCCGGTCCGCTGCCTGAGCGTCGGGGCCCGCCAGATCGTCGAGATCACCCGAGCTCTGCTCGACCGGGCCCGCATCCTGGTCATGGACGAGCCGACGAGCTCCCTGACCCAGGAAGACACCGAGCGGCTTTTCCAGGTCATCCGCAAGCTCAAGACCGAGGGCGTCTCCATCATCTATATCAGCCATTTCCTGGAGGAGGTCCAGGCCGTGGCCGACTCCTACACGGTGCTGCGCGACGGGCGCAACGCCGGCTCCGGGCCCCTAGCCGGCACGCTGCTGGAGGAGATCATCCGGCTCATGGTCGGCAAGGCCGTCGAAGAGATGTTTCCCCGCGTCCCGCACCAGGCGGGCGACGTCCTCCTTTCGCTCCGCGGACTGCAGGGCCTCCGGATGGCCGAGCCTGTGACGCTGGAGCTCCGTCGGGGCGAGATCATCGGCTTGGCCGGCCTGGTCGGCGCCGGCCGGACGGAAACCCTGCGGACGATCTTCGGGCTGGACGCGGCGGAGCGCGGCACCGTCACGGTGGCCGGCCGGGCGGGCGCGGCCCATCCGAGCGCCCGGATCGGGCAGGGGATGGGACTGCTGAGCGAGGACCGCCAGGGCGAAGGCTTGGCCCTGCCGCGATCGCTCACCGACAACATCACCCTCAGCCGCCTCCGGCCCTATCGCCGCGGGATCCTGCTGGACGAGAAGCGGCGCGAGGCGGCCGCCGCGGGCTGGATGCGGACCCTGGCCATCAAGGCCCCCGGGCCGCGAACGCCGGCTGCCTCGCTTTCGGGCGGGAACCAGCAGAAGGCGGTCCTGGCCCGGCTCCTCCACCAGCAGGCCGACATCCTGCTGTTCGACGAGCCGACCCGGGGCATCGACGTGCTGAGCAAGGCCCAGATCTACGAATGGATCGGCCGCCTGGCCGCCCAGGGCAAGGGCATCCTGTTCGTCAGCTCCTACTTCCCCGAGCTGCTCGGCGTCTGCGACCGGATCGCGGTCTTCTACCGCGGCCGTGTCGTAGCCGACCGTCCGGCCGGAGCGTGGACGGACGAACGGCTGATGGCGGCCGCGACCACCGGAAAGGCATGAGACCATGAATCCCCCGAACAAGCTCAAGTCCGCGGTCAACCTCATGGCGCCCTTTCTGGGTCTGATCCTGGTCATCGCCCTTTTCTCGGCCATGCCCGACGTTTCGTCGCGCTTCCTGCGGCCGGCCAACTTGAAGGCCGTCGCCGCCCAATCGGTCATCGTGGCCTTGGGCGCCCTGGGCATGACTCTGGTCATCGTCAGCGGAGGCATCGACCTCTCGGCTGCCTCGAATATCGCCCTCTCGGGCGTCATCACCGCCTTTGCCGTCAACCAGGGCCTGCCCCCGCTCCTGGCGGTCCTTCTGGGTATCCTGACGGGCGCCCTGGTGGGATTCGTCAACGGCATCCTCATCACCCGCCTGCGGCTGGTGCCGTTCATCATCACCATGGGCATGATGGGCATCGCCCGCGGCGTCGCCAAGTGGATCGCCCGCAACCAGAAGATCGATGCGCCTCTGACCTGGATCAACGAGCTGATGGCCAAGTCGCCGCGCCCGTCCTGGCTTCTCCTGGCGCCGGGCGTCTGGCTGATGATCGCTTTGGCCTTCGTCATGGCCGTGATGCTGCGCCGGACCGTCTTCGGCCGCCATGCTTTCGCCATCGGCTCCAACGAGTCGGCGGCCCGGCTCTGCGGCGTCCGGGTCGGGGCGGCCAAGGTGGCGATCTACGCGATCGGGGGGATGTTCTGCGGCTTGTCCGGCGTGATGGAGTTCTCGCGCCTGACGGTCGGCGATCCCACCGTCGCGGTCGGGCTGGAGCTGGACATCATCGCCGCCGTGGTCATCGGCGGCGGCAGCTTGAGCGGCGGCGAAGGCAGCATCCTGGGCTCCATGATCGGGGTTTTCATCATGTCCTTCCTCCGCAACGGCTGCACCATGATGGGCTGGCCGAACTACATTCAGGAGATCATCATCGGCGTCATCATCGTGGCCGCGGTCGCTTTGGACCAGGTCCGGCACCGGAAGACGGCCTGAGCGGCGCCGCGCGAACCGCCTCCGAAAGGACCTGTCGGCATGCCAACCAAGCCCCGCCCCCGTCCCGTCCGTGTGATCCATGCCCGGGCTCCGATCCGGATCAACGACATCGGCGGCTGGACCGACACCTGGTTCGCCGGCCGCGGCCGGGTTCTCAACGCGGCCGTCGAACCGGCCGTCGAAGCCCAGGCGCGGGTCTTCGAGCGGGCCAAGGGCGAGGCCCGGGTCGCCATTCTGGCTTCCAACTACGGTCAGACCATCCGCGTCGATCCGGCGGCTCCCCGAGCCGAGCCGCACGGCCTGCTCCAGTACGCCGTCTCCGCTCTCCCGCCCGATCCGGACCTGCGGCTCGAGATCGCCCTCCATTCCCATGTTCCGGCCGGCATCTCCACCGGAACATCGGCCTCGGTTACAGTCGCCCTCCTGGGCGTCTTGAACGCCCTGCGTCCGCGGCCCCTGGCCTGGGCCGAGCTGGCCGGATTGGCCCACCGGGTGGAGACGGAGATGCTCGGCGGGCAGAGCGGCATCCAGGACCAGATCGCGGCCGCTCACGGCGGCGTGAGCTTCATCGTCATGAACGAATACCCCAAGGCGGAGACATCCCCCCTCCGCCTGTCCCAGAACCTGCGGGCCGAGATGGATCGCAGGCTGGCCCTGGTCTATCTGGGCTCGCCGCACCGCTCCTCGGCCATTCACGAGGCCGTCATCGCCGAGCTGGAGCGGGGCGGCCCCCAGTTCGCGGTCTTGCGCGAGCTGGCCGACCTGGCGGGGGAGGCCAGGCGGGCCCTGCGGGCGGAGGATCTGGAGGCCTTCGGCCGGATCATGACTCTGAACAATGAAGCCCAGCGACGGCTGGGGATTGGGCTGGTCTCGCCCAGGGCGGATCGGGCGGCGCGGCTCTTCCAGAGCTTCGGCGCCGCGGGTTGGAAGGTCAATGGGGCCGGGGGAGCCGGTGGCTCTATGACCGTCCTGGCCGGTCCGGACGATGCCCGCCGCCGGGCCATGGCCGAGGCCATCGGGCGGCTCGGGCGGGGCGTCAGAATCATTCCCACCCGCATCTCCGCCGAGGGCGTCCAGGCCTGGGACGCCCTCTAGCCGTCACGCGCGGTTTCGCCCCGGCCGGCCTAGCACCGCAGGGCCCGGGAGACAACCGGTCCGGCATCATCAGATCACGGCGCGCGGCGCCGTTCCCCTGAAGGGTGATCCCAAACCACCCCTGATTCCGGTGATGGGAGAAGACCGAATGACGGGGGAATGCTTGGGCCGGTGGAGGTGTCCAATAGGCAGAGAAGAAGATGGACCGGAATCCGGATCGCCAGGGCCCGCCAAGGAATAGGCGGCCGCCGCTGTCTAATCCAGCGAAACCGGACTAAGGAGGTCCAAGATGAAAAGATACGCCGCCCTGATCGCCCTGATGGCCATGGCCGCCCTGGGACTCAGCGCCCTGGCCCAGGAACAGCCGACTCCGGCCAAGCCCGGCCAGCCCGCCGTCCAAGCGCCGCTGGCCCGGGTCCAGGAAGCCCTGAACCTGACCCCCGAGCAGAAGGCCAAGCTGGATGAGTTCCGCAAGGCCCGGCAGGCCGAAAACCAGGCCTTCGGAGAGCAAATGAACGGATTGCGCGAGCAGATGCAGGCTCTGCGCAAGGACGGCCGTCCCGATCCGGCCAAGATGAACCCCCTGATCGACCAGATGTTCAAGCTCCAAGCCGAGCGGGCCAAGGCCGGCCTGAAGAATGAGCTGGAGCGCGAGAAGATCTTCACCCCCGAGCAGCTGGAAAAGATGAAGACGTTCCGCGGCGGCTTCGGCCGCATGGGCATGCGCCCGGGCATGGGTATGCGTCCGGGCATGGGCATGCGTTCCGGCGCGCCGATGGGCATGGGCCCGGGTGTCGGCGGCCGTATGGGCATGCGGATGGGCCGCGGAATGCGTCCCGGGATGGCCCAGCGTCACGGCTTCCGCATGGGCATGCGCCAGGGCATGCGCATGGGTATGGGAATGGGCATGCGTGAGGGCCGCGGGATGCGGCGCGGGATGATGAGGAATGTTCCCGAGGACGCTCCCCAACCCGAAGCTCCCAAGGCTCAGCGCCGGTCCGCCGATCTCTGACGGCCGGCCTGAAGAAGGCTCTGCTCCGCCTCCGTTCCCCGCTCCTTATCGGAGCGGGGGCGGAGGTTTTTTTTGCCCTCATCCAAATGTCCTAAAAAAGGGACGACTTTCCCTTCACAGAGCCCGCCGCCAGGGGGGAGGGGCTTGGCACGGTTCTCGCATTTATTGAGGGTGAGAGGAGAAATGAAATGAGAAACAAGTGGGTCATGGCTGCCGCGATGACGGTCCTTCTGCCGCTCGCCGCGCTCGCCCAGGCCAACGGCTACTACGAGCGCAGCTACACGCGCATGAGCTTCGTCCAAGGCGACGTCTATGTGCAGCGAGCCCAGAATCAGGGCTTCGAGCAGGGCCAGGTCAACCTGGTCGTCGTCGAGGGCGATAAGCTGGGTACGAAGACCGGCCGCCTGGAGATCCAACTCGGGCTCAGCAACTATCTGAGGCTCGACCAGGGCGCGCAGGTCGAAATGGCCGGTTTGCCCGATTCCGAAGGCCAGCCGACCAAGTTCCACGTCCTCGTCGGCAGCGCCTTTGTCCGCGTCGCCGCGATGGATGTGGCCAAGAACTTCGAAATCCACACCCCGGATGCCTCCTTCTATGTTTTATCGGAGGGCCTGTACCGCGTGGATGTCCGGAGCGGGGAGACCGTGCTCTCCGTCTTGGAGGGCTCGGCTGAAGGGGCCGGCCAGAGCGGTTCGATCGTGATCGAGGCCGGCCAGAGCGTCTCNNGTCGACGGCAGCTTCGCCTCCGAGCCCGTCTCTTTGATGGCCCGCCGGGATGACTTCTCGGCCTGGAACGACACCCGGGACGCGCTCTTCGCGAGCCGGACGACCCGGACGACCTCGTACCTGCCGGCCGAATACGCCGACTATGAGTATGAGCTGGACTCCTACGGCTCGTGGGTCGATGAAGCCGACTACGGCTATGTCTGGGTCCCGCGGGGCATGGGCGCCGACTGGCGGCCCTACAGCAACGGCCGCTGGGTCTGGTACCCGGTCATCGGCTGGACTTGGGTGTCCTATGATCCGTGGGGTTGGAGCACGTATCACTACGGCCGCTGGGGCTGGGGCGCGAACCTCGGCTGGTACTGGATCCCCCGCCACCACCTGGGCTGGAACTGGGGCTATGGCTGGGGCCCGGCCTGGGTCGACTGGTGGTGGAACGGCGACTACTACGGCTGGTGCCCGCTGAGCTACTGGAACCGGCCCGGCTACATCTGGAACAACATGTTCTACGGCCGCTACGACCGGAACAACCATAGGGATTACCGCGGCTTCGACCGGACCATGACCATGATCCGGCGCGACCAGATCCATTCCCGCAATGTCCGCGATGCGGCCGTCAGGTTCGACCGCATGGGCGGCCGGATGGCCAGCCTCGAGTTCAGGGGCAGCCAGCCCGGCTTCGAGCGTACGGGCCGCGGCGACAGCGTCATGAACGCCCGGGCCGCCGAGGCCTTCTCCGGCCGCGGCGCGCGGAGCGTCGAACGGGGCTTTGCCGGCAACGGCACCCGGCTCTCGGCCGGCGAGATCCGCTCCTCCAGCACCCGCGGCCGCGAGGCCGTCTCCGGGATTGGATCGCGATCCCTCCGCGAGGGAGGCTCCATCCGCTCCGGCGGCAACAGCCAGGCCGTCACCGGCCGGATTCGGCAGGGCGACGCGAACGGGTCCTTGCGATCCGGCTCCGCGCCCCGGATCGGGGCCGGTGAAGCCCGGTCCATCAGGTCTTATCCCTCCCAGGGCAGCCGGAGCGCGGCCGGGAGCACGCCCTCGATCCGGCGGAACGACTCGGCGGCGAGCGGCGCCGTTCGCAGCTATCCTTCCACCGGGAATTCGTCCTCGCGGATGAGCTCGGGCAGCGTTCGGACGGGACGGGACTCCGCCTCGCGGGCTTCGGGCTCGTCGATGAGGGAGTTCCCCTCGTCCTCTTCAGCCCGGAGCTATGCGGCGCCCTCCAGCTCCCGAAGCTCCTCCACCCGCTCCTCCTCCGGCACGCTGAACCGCTCCTCTGCGCGCGAGTACCCTTCGTCCTCTTCGACCCGGAGCTACTCGGCCCCGTCCAGCTCGCGCAGCTCGTCTTCCTACTCGAACCGCAGCACCGCCTCGCCGTCGCGCAGCTACAGCGCGCCGAGCCGCAGCTCATCCTCTTCGGCCCGGAGCTACTCGGCCCCGTCCAGCTCGCGCAGCTC
>DFYJ01000012.1 GCA_002383325.1 Candidatus Aminicenantes bacterium UBA4085 | reverse complement strand
AGATCCGCCAGTCCGCGCAGGGCGGCCGCCAGGGCGGCCGGGTTGGAGTTGTAGGAATCATCGATCAGGACGACGCCGTGGGACAGGCGAATCCAGCCGCCGCGTCCGGGCCGGGGGCGAAGCCCGGCCAGACCAGCCGCGATCTCCTCGGCCGGCACGCCTAGGGCCCAGGCGGCGGCCGCCGCGGCCAGGGCGTCGGCCAGGTATCCATCGGTTAAGAAGGCCAGGCGGCCGGGGACCGTGCGGCCGGGCAGCCGAAGGTCGAAGCCGAGGCCGTCGAAGCCGAGGCGAACGACTCTCTCCGCGCCCGCATCGGCGCTGGGGCTGCGGCCGAAGAAGACAGTCCGCTCTCGAGGCCGGCCCGCGGCCCGTCGCACCAGGCGCGGGTCGTCGGCGCTGAGGACGGCTATTCCGCCGGGCTTGAGGCCTTCCACGATCTCCCACTTGGCCGCGGCCACCGCTTCCAGCGAGCCGAGAAACTCGAGATGCACGGGCTGGACGTTGGTGATGACGGCGACGTCGGGCGGAGCGATCGCGGCCAGGGCCCGGATCTCGCCGGCCGCCCGCATGCCCATCTCCAAGACCGCGGCGGTATGGGCCTCTTCGAGCTGGAGGATCGAGAGGGCCAACCCGAGGTGGTTGTTGAAGTTGCCCGCGGATTTGAGGACCCGGAAGCGGCGGGACAGGACGGCCGCGGCGAATTCCTTGGTCGTCGTCTTGCCGACGCTGCCCGTCACCGCCACGACCTTGATCCGTCGCTCCGCCAGAACGGAGCGGGCCAGATCCTGCAGGGCCCGGACCGTGTCGGCTACCCGGAGCAGGGTAAAGCCGTCCGGCAGGCCCGCGACGTCCTTCGAGACGACGGCGCCGACGGCCCCGCGGGAGGCCGCGTCGGCGACGAAAGAATGCCCGTCACGCTCGGCCGCGATGGCGAAGAACAGGTCGCCCGGCTTGATCAGCCGCGAGTCGATGGCGAATCCGGAGGCCATCGCCGCCCCGTTCCCGGCCAGGCTTCCGCCGGCAGCGGCGGCGATTCGGTCCAGACGCAGGACGGCCATGTCAGCGCGACCCCATGGAGCGGAGGATCTCACGGGCGACGTCGACGTCGCTGAAGGGAAGCCGGACGCCCCTGATCTCCTGATAGGTTTCGTGACCCTTGCCGGCCAGAATAACGATGTCGCCGGGCTTCGCTTCGGCCAAGGCCTTGGCGATGGCCTCCCGGCGGTCGGGGATCACGGCGAAGGATTTGGCCCCGGTCTTGACCAGGCCCTTCTCGATGTCCTTGAGGATGGCCAGGGGGTCCTCGGAGCGGGGGTTGTCCGAGGTCAGGTAGATCCTGTCGGCCAGCTCGCTGGCGGCCTCGCCCATGCGCGGCCGCTTGCCGCGGTCGCGGTCGCCGCCGGCCCCGAAGACCACCAGGAGGCGGGCCGGCCGCAGGTCGCGGGCCGTTTCCAAGATGCTGCGCAGGGAAGCTTCGGTATGGGCATAGTCGACGTAGACCTGGAAGCCGAGGCTGCTTGGGACCCGCTCAAAGCGCCCAGGCACCTGGCCCATGGCGGCGATGCCGTCGCGGATGACCGTGGCCGGAAGGCCCAGGGCCAGGGCAGCCGAGAAGGCGGCCAAAATGTTGGACAGGTTGTGGCGGCCGGAGAGGGGGGAGGAGACTGCGACCTGACCGCCCGGGAAGCGGATGAGGGCCTCGATGCCCAGGCCGTCGAGCTTGGGGCGCTCGGCCCGGACCAGGGCGGCCGGCCCTGTCCCGTAGCCGATGGTCGTCATGGGCAGCTCCGCGATCAACCGCTTGCCCCAGGGATCGTCGTCGTTGACCACGGCCGTCCGCTTGGGCTTGTCGTTGAGGAAGAACAGTCTCTTCTTGGCCGCGAAGTAGTCCTCCATGGTCAAGTGGTAGTCCAGATGATCGCCGCCCAGGTTGGTGAAGACGGCCACGTCGAAGCCGATCCGCGAGACGCGCCGGCGGTCCAGGGCGTGCGAAGAGACCTCCATGATGCAGTGGGTGACGCCGGCCTCCAGCATCCCGGCCAGAAGGCGCTGCAGGTCGGGCGCTTCGGGGGTCGTCCGGGCGGCCTCCCGGACGAAGCCCGGGCCGCGGTAGCTGATGGTGCCGATGATCCCGGCCGTCAGGCCGGCCTTGGTCAGGATGGCTTCCAGGAGATAGGTCAGGGTGGTCTTGCCCTTGGTCCCGGTGATGCCGACCATCTTCAGCCGCTTGGCCGGGTGGCCGTAGAAGTTGGCCGCGGCGAGGGCCAGGACCTCGCGGGGATCGAAGACCTGGATCCAGGCGGCGGCCAGCCCTTCCGGTCGAGGCCGATCGGACAGGATGGCGGCCGCGCCCCGATCCATGGCTTCGGGCACGAACTCGAATCCGTCCCGTTTCTCGCCCTTGAGGGCGGCGAAGAGGAACCCGGGGGCCACGTCGCGGGAAGCGTAGGCGAGGCCTGCGATCTCGGTCCGCGGATCGCCGGTCAGGGTCAGGACCGGGGCGCCCTTGAGCAGGTCTTCCAGGATCATCGGGCCGCCTCCCGGCCCGCTCGGGCCGCCAGGGCGCCGGCCGGGCGATGCGGCGGGACGCCGACGACGAGCAGGGCCCTGCGGGCGATCTCCCGGAAGACCGGGGCGGCCACCTGACCGCCGTAGTGTTCGCCCGCTTTCGGATCGTCGAGAATGACCACCATGGACAGGCGGGGNNGGCCTGGTAACCCTCGGCCGCAGCCTCCCGGCCCGTCCCCTCGCCGACCACGCGCTCCAGGATGCCGGCCAGCCGCTCGCCCGCGGCCGGGGACAGGACAGGCGCGCTTTCCGGCGCGGCCGGTCGGGGCCGGCCGCCTTGGACCGAGCGGACGATGCGGGGGGGAACGAGATGGCCGCGGCTGGCCACGACGTTGACGGCCTGCAGCATCTGCAGGGGCGTGGCCGCGATCTCATAGCCGATGGACAGCGACGCCTGCGAGCGGCGGCTCCACTCGCCGGCCGGCCGGAGCCTGCCTTCGGGCTCGCCCGGCAGCTCGATGCCGGTCCGGCGGCCGAAACCGAAGGCCCGGATCATGGCCTCGAAGGAGTCGGGATCGAGGCGGCGGCCGGCCCGGACGGCCCCGACGTTGGAGGAGTGGATGATGACGCCGGCGAAATCCAGGCGGCCGAAGATCTTGTGGTCCCGGATGGCTCCGCCGGGCACGGCGATGGAGCCGTCGCTGCAGTCGAAGGAGTCGGACAGCGAGACGGCCCGGGTCTCCAGGGCGGCGGCGGCGGTGACGATCTTGAAGGTCGAGCCGGGCTCGATGGTCTGCTGGACGGCCGGGTTGAAGGCCGCCTCGGGCGTCCTGGAGTAGAGGTTGGGATCATAGGACGGAGCGGAAGCCATGGCCAGGATCTCGCCCGAGCGGGGATCTGAAACGATGACGGTGCCCCAGGAAGCGCCTGTCTCGGCTACCGCCTTCTCCAGCTCCGACTGGGCGATATACTGGATCGTCTCGTCCAGGGTCAGGGTCAGGTCGCGCCCGGTCTGCGGCTCCTCCAGGACCTCGAGGCCGTAGCGGCGCAGCCTGGCGTCGCGCAGCAGGAAGCCGCGGCCGGGCTGGCCCATCAGGGCGGAGTTGAACTTGGACTCGATCCCGGCCGCGCCCGTGCCGTCCGCCTTGACCCCGCCCAGGACGTGGGCGGCCTGGGCCCCCAGGGGATAGAAGCGGCGGGAATCCTCCTCGTAGCCGATGCCGAGGCGGAGGGAGCAGACTTGGGCGGCCAGGTCGCGGTCGGCCTTGCGCTTGAGCCAAATGCGGGGGGCGTTGTCCGCCAGCTGGGCCTGGATGCGATCGAGGTCTTCCCGGCTCAGTCCCAGCTTGCCTTGCAGGCGGCGGACGACCTCGAAGCGGGCGGACAGCGAGTCCTGTGGATTGGGGTCGTAGTAGATGGTCCGGGTCGGGAGGCTGCGGGCCAGGATGCGTCCGCGGCGGTCGAAGATCGTGCCCCGATAGGCCTGGATGACGGTCATCTGCTGGCTTTGGGCTGTGACCCGCTCCACGGCCCGGGCGTGCCCGAAGACCTGGAGCTGGACCAGACGGCCGACGATGAGGAGAAGCCACAAGGCGCAGACGAAGGCCGCCACCCGCGTGCGGCGGCGAGCCTTGCCCCGCGGGGCGTCCTGGATCGGGTGAAAGGCCATGGCTCAGGGCTCCTCGACGACGATCTGGTCGGGGCGGGGGAAGGACAGGCCGAGNNCAGGCCGAGCTTTTCGCGGGCGATCCGATCGACCCGCTCCAGGGCCAGCAGGGCGGCCTTGCGGGTCTCCAGCCGGCCGACCTCGGCCCGCAGAGCCTTGAGCTCGGTCTCGCGGGTGATCGAGCGCAGGCCGAGGCGGTGCTTCTCGTTGATGTGCCAGAGATAGAAGAAGAGGACCGAGACGACCAGGAGAGACGAGGCGACCCACAGGGCGATCTCGCGGGGCGGGTGGGGCTTGTGGACCATCATCGTCTCACCGCCGCCCGCAGCTTGGCCGAGCGGGAGCGCGGATTGCGCGCCACCTCGTCCTCCGAGGGGACGATCGGCTTGCGGGTCAGGATGTCGATCAGGGGGAGCGCGGCCTCCTTGTCGGCCAGTCTCAGGAAGGTGTGTTTGACGACCCGGTCCTCGAGCGAGTGGAAGGAGATCGCGGCCAGGCGCCCGCCGGGGGGAAGGAGCCGCAGAGTCCGCTCGAGGAAGGCGTCCTGGCCCTCCAGCTCGTTGTTGACCTCGATGCGCAAAGCCTGGAAGACCTTCGAAGCCGGGTGGATCTTGCCTCGCTGGGGGATCCAGTGGCAGACCCGCTCGACCAGGGTCCGCAGCTCGGCCGTACTCTCGAGGGGCTTGAGGCGGCGGGCCGAGGCGATGGCCCGGGCCAGCGGGCGCGCCTGCCGCAGCTCGCCGTAATCGCGGAAAATCTGGGCCAGCTTGATCTCGGAGGCTTTCTCCAGGATGCGGGCGGCACTGTTCTTGTTGCGCAGGTCCATGCGCATGTCGAGCGGCCCGTCCAGGGCGTGGCTGAAGCCCCGCTCGGGGGAATCGAGCTGGAAGGAGGACATGCCCATGTCCAGGAGGACGCCGCGGACGCGCTGGAAGTCGATCTCGATCTCCGGCAGATTGCGGTAGTCGGAGAGGTAGAGCGTCACCCGGCCGCCGAAAGGCTCGAGCCGCTTCTGGGCGACGGCGATGGCCTGCTCGTCCAGGTCCAATCCAACCAGCTCGGCCTCGGGATTGCGGCGAAGGATTTCCAGGGAGTGGCCGCCCAGGCCCAGGGTGCAGTCGATGTAGAGCCCGGGCCGGTCGACGGCCAGCATCTCCAGCGACTCGTCGAGAAGGACGGGTATATGTTCAGGGCGGCTCATTCCGGCTTCCGGACGGGCCCGAGGGTGGCGAAGCGATCGATGTCGTCCCCCGTCAGGGGATGCTCGTCGAGCCGCTTCTCCAGGCGCTCCATGCTCCAGACCTCCAGGTAGTTGTTCATGCCCACGACCTTGACCTCGGTCCCGAGCTCGGTCTTCTGGCGAAGGCCGGGCGGAATGAGGGCGCGGCCCCTGGCATCGACTTCGGCCAGACAGCCGCGGCTGTGGGCGTTCAGGAAGAAATCCCGGTAGCTGGAGCGGATGAACGCCATTTGGATCTCGGATGTGCCCGTCAGCTCTTCCCAGACGGGAAGGGGGAAGATCCGGACGGATTCGTTTTCAAAGGAGGTGATGAAGAGACGAGGCCCGTATCGGCCTTCGAGCAGGGCCCGGAACCGTTCTGGAATCTTCAGACGGCCGGCCTTGTCGAGGGTGGCCTCGTAGCTCCCGATGAACTTCTCTTCGCCCATTTCTTCCCAGTAGATCCCATTTCGAATCGAATATAGACCCGCCTGGGGGGGTTGTCAAGAGAAATTTTGGGAATTTTATAGTTCCTGTTGGGATATAGGGCGCTCATAAATGGGAAGATCGCGTACCTGGGGTGATTCTAAGCGAAAATAACGGTCTTTGGCGGTCGCGGAGGCGCTAGACGGTCTCTTTCGGGCTTTCGGGCCCTCCCGAATCATCAGGCGGCACATCGGTCTTGGCCAGAAGGGCTCTGGCGGCCTCCAGGTCCTCCGCCTTGACCATGATCTTGATCTCGCCCATGCCGTCGGTGGTGAAGACATGGACAAAGGGGACGACCGAGGTCCTATAGATGCAGAGAATGCCGTTGCTCTCGAGATAGCTCTTGAGGACATCCGCGGCGGCCAGCCCCCAGACGTGGGTGACCTCCTTGAGGTCCAGGTCCCGAGTCTCATCCATGTTTGCCTCCTCGCGCCGGCTTTGCCGCGGCGGCCTGGGCCTTGAACCGGTAGTAATCGGCCAGGATGCGGGCGTGGTCGAAGGCCAGGGGGGAAGGCAGCCCGCGGCGGGTATAGACGGCTGCCTGCCGGGCGTCGTCTCCCGCTTTGGGCCGGCCCGTGGCCTTGGCCAGGAAAACGGTCGAGATGGTGTGCTTGCGGGGATCCCGGGCCGGGTCCGAATAGGTATGGAACTGGCCCAGCAGCTTGACCCTCAAGCCCGTCTCTTCGCGACCCTCCCTGACGGCCGCCTGCTCCAGGGTTTCGCCGTATTCGACGAAGCCCCCCGGCAGGGCCCAGCCCGGGGGATAATGGCCTCTCTGGATCAGAACGATGCCGGGCCGACCCGCCTCGTCCTCAATCTCGATGATCAGGTCAATGGTCGGCGCGGGATTCTTGTACCGGGGCATGATGAAGTCCTGCCTCATTCTATCCGACATCCGGGCGGCGTTCAACGCGCCGGCAAGTGTCCCCCTGGGAGGACGATCGGCACCTGTTTTGGGAGTGCCTTAAGGCGGAGGCGATTGGCATAGTCTTTGCATGTGATCTATAATAGAGCCCTGGTCCAGGAGGCCCGCCATGAACCGAAAAGGGATTGTTCTTGCCGTCCTGATTCTCGGCTTGACGGCATTTTCAGCCGCGGCGGCCCCCTACAAGGTGCTCAACGGCCCGAAGGACTTCTATTTCGGGCATATCAGCCTGACGGACGTTCGCGGCGACGGGCTCGACCCGGTCGTCCTGCGGGAGGGCGGCAAGGCTCCCGAGCCGGCTATCCTCAACCTGCCTCTGGGCCCCGGGGACACTATCCGGACCTCCAAGGAGCGGCGGGTCGAGATCCAATTCGACAATGCCACCATCGTCCGGCTGGACTTTAATACCGAGCTGAAGATCGAGACCATCCTGGCTCAAAGCCTGACCTCAGCCAGCCAGATGTCCAACTTGGTCCTGTCCAAGGGCCGCCTCTACATCCAATATAAGCAATATGGCAACCGTGAGCTCTTCCAGGTCCTCACCCCCAAGGCGGCCATCAAGCCCAAGCACCAATCCGTAGGCTTGATCGGCCTGACCGTCGGCGGCGCGACCGAGGTCCAGATGATCCACGGCAAGGCCACGGCCCTCTACGGGGCCGACCTCAAGTCGCCCAAGACCCTTCTCCTCGAATCGAAGGAGGGCGTGATCTTCGGCGCCGACAACCGCTTCACCCTGGGCCAGCCTTTGCCCTTCGAGGGCTTCGAAGCCTGGAATGTGTCCGTCAATGCGGACTTCGACAAGCTGCACAAGGGCTTGACCCCCCTGCCGAAGCCTGTCCAGCGGCTCCAGCCGGCGGTTTTCGACTGGGCCCAGCGCTATGCCAACCACTACGGCGAATGGTTGTATGACGATTACTTCGGCTATGTCTGGCGGCCGTTCTACAACGACATCTATCCCTGGGGGACCTGGCAGCCCTACTTCGCCGGCCGCTGGACGAATTACCGCAATGCCAACTTCTGGATCGCCAGCGAGCCATGGGGCTGGATACCCTATCATCTCGGCGTCTGGCAGTGGAGCAGCAAGCGGGGCTGGTACTGGATCCCTGGCTCGGCCTTCGCCCCGGCCTGGGTCGATTGGACCTTCTTCTACGGATACTGGTCCTGGCGGCCATGGAGCATGTGGGACTGGGGCATGTGGTATTACGACCCGCTTTCCTGGATGGCCGATTATAACTACATAGCTTACGGATATCCCTATTGGGCCTGGAGGGAACCATGGCCCGGCGCCGTCGAGAAAAAACTTTGGTGGCCTTTATATAATGGTCCATCCAAGGATCCGCTCTACCCCTTGCTTTCGGAATACAAGGCCGGCTTCAGACATCTGATGGAAGATCTGAAAAATGGCGATGCCGCGGCCCGCGAATCGTTCCTGTCCCAGGGCAAGTTTGCCAGCGTCGTCGACAAGGCAGGGCTGATGTCGGCTGACCTCAGCAAGATGGCTGTCTCCTTCGAATCCTTCAGAGCTTCCGCCGCCTCGCGGCCGGCCGGCGATCCTATCCGTATCCTGATGAGCGTCCAACCTCCCTCGAAGGCCTGGGAAGAGTCCAACCGGGCCATGGCCAAGCTGACGGCGGTGGAAGGCGATGTGCCGGCCGGTCTGGCGGGCCGGATCGACCGCGGGCAGGAAGCGGCGCCGCGCCAGGTCGTGGAGCGGCCGCGGGCCGGAGCGGTCGCCTCGACAAACCGGGCCAGGATGACCGTCAGGACAATCGACTGGAATCCCGACGCCCGCATGGCAAGCCGGTCTGGCGTCGGCCTCTTCTACGACAGCCGCAGCAACCAGATTCTGTGTCCCGAGCTTGGTCTGACATCGGGCAATAGCCCCTACAATCGGACCGAGCCGGGCCTTTACGGGGGCGGGTCGCATCCCTCCGCCGGAGGCGGCGGCTCATCCTCGACGGGTTCCTCCGGCTCCTCAGGCTCTTCCGGATCGGCCAGCACGGTATCAGGCTCGGGATCCTCCACCGGCTCGACCGGATCGGCCGAGTCGGGGGGACATATCAAGAAGTAAAAGATCGCGGGATCACTTGCCCGCGTCGAGAAGGGCCCGCAGGCGCGCCACTTCCTGGGCGAAAGCCTCGGTATACTCCTTGCGCAGCGGCGCCACCGGATTGAAGCGCCGTCCCAGCGGATTGATGTAGGCGCCGTTCTGCTGGATCCGGTAGTCCAAGTGAGGCCCCGTCGAAGCGCCGGATGAGCCGACCCGCCCGATCGTCTGCCCCATCCGCACCCGCTGCCCCTGCTCGACCAGGATGCGGCTCAGGTGCAGGTACATCGTCGTGTAGCCGTTGGCGTGCCGGATCTTGATTGTCCGTCCGGCCCCGCCCTGCCATTCGGTCGCTGCGACGACGCCGTCGCCCGTGGCCCGCACGGGGGTGCCGATCGGGGCGCCGAAATCCACGCCGTAATGGGCCCGGTAGACCTTATAGATCGGGTGCAGGCGGCTGCTGGTGAAGCGCGAAGTGATCGGGGCGGCGTAGGGCAGCGGCGAGCGGAGGAACTCCTTGCGAACCGACTTGCCGGTTGCGTCGAAGTGATCCGCCTCGCCGGTGTCGGGGTAGACGAAGCGAAAGGCCTGGTAGGCCTTGCCCTGGCAGATGAACTCGGCGGCCAGGATCTCGCCGTAGCCGGCGAAGGCCCCCTCGCGGAAGTTGCGCTCGAAGACCAGCCGGAAAGAATCGCCGACCCGCAGCTCAGTGTTGAAGTCGACGTCCCAGGCGAACAGCTCGGCCATCATCAGGGCCAGCACTTCCTTCTCGCCCTGCTTCTTGAGGGCGTTGATGAGGATGTCTTCGATGGTCCCGGTGGCGTAGGACTGTTTCGACTCGAAGCGGTAGGCGATGATGCCCGGCAAGAAGCGGTCCCCGACCCTGTCGACCCGCAGGTAGCGGCGATCATCCACGTCGTATTCGACGGCCTGGACGATCCCGGCCTCATCCATGAAGAAGCGCATGGCCCGGTCTGCCACCACCTTGCGCAGATCGAAGACCGGCTTGACATCCTCGTAAAAGCGATTCGCCTCGGCCCCGTTGAAGCCGTGCAGGGCCAGGAGATCGCTCAAGGTCGTCCCGAGGGGTATGGCTTCCAGAATGGGGGCCGGCGGGGCGGGATGAGTCGGGAAGGAGATGGCGGGTGCGGCCTCCTTATCAGCCCGGTCCGCGCCGCGGGGCAGAAGAAGGAAGAGCGCTGTCGCGGTTATCAGGATGACGACTATGAAGGCGACGGCGATGCGGAGCTTCCTCAGCCGCCGGCCGGTCGGAGTCCGGCGCGCCAGCGGAGGGACTTCGCGCAAAAAGGGCTCTTCCCGGTCCATCGCCTATCTCTACGCTCCGCCGGAGAAAAAGGTTACATCCATCTCAACGGTCCGCCCAGGCCCGGCCGGCCAGAAAGGCCAGGCGGGCGATGTCGGCCATGATCTCGGGATTGATCCGGTAGATCGTGTCTCCGGTCAGGTGGTAGGCCAGGTGCGGCCCGTTCGAGCCGATCGTAACGACGGGAACGCCCTTGGCATAAAACGGGGCGAAATCCGAGCCGCGCACGCCCACCGGACCGGACATCAGGCCGGTGCCGCGCAGAATGCCGACGTGGGCGTCCGCCTCGTCGAGGCAGGCCTTGAGGGCCGCATCGGAGTAGCCGCCGCCCGCTCCGTCCCCTTCGCCGGTCATGTCGAAGTTGAACATGGCGTCGACCTTGTCGAACTGGGGCAGAGGATGGCCGGCGAACCAGGTCGAGCCCTGCAGGCCCATCTCTTCGCCGCCGAAGAGGGCGAAGACCACCGACCTCTTGGGCTTCTTGCCGAGCGCGGCGAAGGCCCGGGCGATCTCCATGACCGTGGCCGAGCCGCTGGCATTGTCGTTGGCTCCGGGGTAGAGGAAGCCCATGTGCAGGCCGTCGTGGTCGAAGTGGCCGCCGACGACGAGGCACTCCCTTTTCAGGGCGGGGTTCGAGCCCTCGACATAGCCGACGACGTTGTAGCCGATGCCGTCGGGATGGTGCTCGGAGGCGACTTCGTAGCGGATGCGGGATGCCAGGCCGAAGCTGATCGGGCGGCCGTAGGACCGCAGGTCCTTCTTCAGCTCGGCGCTGGAGACTTTCTTCTCCTGGAGCAGCGAGTCGGCGATTTTCTCGCTGATCATGGCCGGAAGGAATCCCTTGCGCCAGTCGCCGTTGGGATTGGAGAGGGGCTCGGGATAGATGTAGATGAGCCCGGCGGCGCCTTGGTCCTGGGCCGTTTGCATCCGGGTCCTGTGCTCGTCGTGGCGGTTGAAGCGGTCGTCGTCCATCGGCGCGCCGCGGAAGCAGAGCACCATCTTGCCCTGCACGTCGAGCCCGGCGTAGTCGTCGTAGCCGAGCTCAGGGGCCGAGATGCCCCAGCCGGCGAAGACCAAGCCCGTCTCGACCTTGCCGCTGTCGGTGAAGAGAAGCGGCAGGAAGTCCGCGTTGGGGGCCAGTTTGCGGCCGGCCTCGCCGCCCGAGGGAAAGACCGTCATCTCGGCCGAGCGGACGATGGTGTAGGGGGACGGGTAAGGCTGGAGAAAGCCATCCTTGGCATCGATGGGCTTGAGGCCCCAGGCGCGGAACAGGCCGGCCGCCCAGCGGGCGGCAGCGGTGTAGCCCGGGTGACCGGTCAGGCGCCCGGCGAAGGCGGGTGCGGCCATGGTCTTGACATGGGCATAGGCCGAGGCGCCGTCAATCACGGCCAGGGCCTTGGCCACATCGGGCGGCAGGGGCTTCTGGGCACCGTCAGCCTCGGAAACCGAAGCCCGCGACAAAGTGAGAGCTGCTTCGATGTGGGCGGCGCAACAGGCTAGCATCAGGAAGATGATCAGGGGCGCTTTCTTGTTCATGGCTTGGGATGATTCTCCTTGGCCTCCGCGCGGAGGCCTCTGCGGCGGGCGATCTCTTGGCGGACCGGCTTGTCCAGGACGGCGAAGTAATAGACCAGCAAGGCGCACGAGACGACCAGGAACCGCCAGGTGTTGCCCTTCAGCAGGGCCAGCCCGGCCACGACCGCCGCTCCGGCCAGGAGGGCCAGATGGAAGAGGGCGAAGAGGGTGTCGCCCAGCCGGCTCTGCCGCTCGGCCATCGTGTTTCCCTCGGGGCCCTACTGGGCCCGGCGGATCGAGAGTAAGGTCACCGTCTGGCGGGGCGCGTCTTCGTAGCCCTTGATGGTGCCGGTGGGCACGTTGGCGATGGCGTCGACGACGTCGATCCCGGACAGGACCTTGCCGAAGACGCAGTAACCGAAGCCGTCGACACTGGTGTTCTTGTGATCGAGCATGGCATTGTTGACGTGGTTGATGAAGAACTGGGCCGTGGCCGTGTGGGGCTCGGGAAGGCGGGCCATGGCGATGGTGCCGCGCAGGTTCTTGACCCTGTTGGCGGCCTCGTTGCGGATGGCCGCCCGGGTCGGCTTCTCGGCGAAGTCGGCGGTCATGCCGCCGCCCTGGATCATGAAGCCCTTGATGACCCGGTGGAAGATGGTGCCGTCGTAGAACTTGGCGTCGACGTAGGCCAGGAAGTTTGCGACGGTCTGGGGGGCCTTGTCGGCGAAGAGCTCGAGGGTGATGTCTCCCCGGCTTGTCTTGATGACGACCTTGGGATTGGCCGGCTGGGCCATGGCAAAAAGGCCGAGGCAGAGTCCGGCGGCGGCGATAAGGACGATGAGGCGTTTGGTCATGGGTGCGATCTCCTTGCGGGCGGAGGCGCGGCGGCGCGCCGGCGGCCCGAAGCGGCAAGATAGCACGGCCGCGCGGGACCGGTCAACCGCGGGGCGTCATCATAGCCCTTGTTCCGCCTTCTCGCCAAGCGGCGGTCTGGCTATCTGGCTGTGAGCTGATTCCTGCCCGCGGGGCTGCCGTGCGCGCGCGATCCTCTTGCGCCGGCCGGGCGGCTTGTATTACAAGAGGGCTTCCGAATCGATCTCCGGAGGCCACCATGCGCCGCAGCCGTCTTGCCCTCGTCCTGTCCGCATCGATCCTGGCCATCGCCATGGCCGCCGGGCCGGCCTTGGCCCAGCGTGGCTCCCAAGCCCCCGTCCCCAAGACCGACGAGCAGAAGCTCCTGGAGGCCATGCACCTCATCCAGAGCCAAACCCTCTACGACTACGTCAAGGGGATGGTCTCCGAGAAATACGCCGGCCGCCTAACCGGCACAGATGAGTCCAAGGCCTGTGCCAAATGGGTTGTGTCGCTGCTGAAGTCCTGGGGCGTCCAGCCGGGCGGGGACAACGGGACGTTTTACCAGAGCTTCCCCAATCCCACCACCATCGTCTCCAAGGGCGGCTACCTGACGATGGACATCCCCGTCAAAGACGGGATCGTCAAGAAGTCCTACAAGTACGAGGACGAGTTCATCCCCGGCGGCACCACCGGCTCGGGAGAGGGCCAGGCCGAGGTCGTCTTTGTCGGCTACGGCATCACCGCTCCGGAGCTGGGCTACGACGATTATGCGGGAGTGGACGTCAAGGGCAGGATCGTGCTCATGGATCCTGAGGTCCCGCTGCGGGCGGACGATTCCGAGACGTTCAAGAAATGGCGCCCCTATTCCTTTCACCAGTTCAAGCTGGAGAACGCCGTAGCCCATGGAGCCAAGGGCATGATCTACAACTACGGCCCCATCGGCAATCCCAACAACTCCTACCGCGAGGGCTTCGTCTACCACCACGTCGGCGCCGCGGTCGTGGCCGACGTCTTCGCCGGCACCGGCCGGACCTACAAGGAGACCATGGAGGCCATCCGCAAGGAGCTCAAGCCGCGCTCCTTCGCCACCGGCAAGACAATGTCCCTGAAGAACGTCTCCGTCCATCATCCCGACGGCGTCGGCTTCAACGTCGTCGGCGTCATCCCCGGGACCGATCCCGCGCTCAAGGACGAGGTCATTATGCTGGCCGGACACCTGGACCACCTGGGATATCTCTGGGAGCTGCTGCCCGGGGCCAACGACAACGCCACGGCCGTGGCGGTCGGGCTGGGTGTCGCCGAGGCCCTGGCCAAGTGCGAGATCAAGCCGAAGCGGACCGTCGTCTTCAACTTCTTCGGCTCGGAGGAGCAGGGGGTCGCGGGATCGAAATACTATGTCGAGCACCCGCTCTATCCTCTCGACAAGACGGCGGTCCTGATCAACATGGAAGGACCGGGAGTGGGGGACAAGATCGGAGCTTCCGGGGCCACAACCTACCCGGCCTTCTGGACCTTCATCGAGAAGGCCAACAAGACCTATATCCATCGCGTCGTCACCGGAGGCGGAGCCGCCTATCCCGGCCGGCCGCGGCAGGACTCGGCCTGGTTCTTCTGGGCCGGCGTGCCGGCCCTGACCTTCGGTGCTTATGGGGGCAAGCCTGTCCCGTACCCCACCTACCATAATACCCGGGACAGCCTGGACCTGGTCACGCCTGAGATCATGGAAGACATCGCTCAGCTCTTCTTCATGGCCATCATGGACATGGCCGACGAGCCGGCCCTGGATTTCCGGATCCGGAAATGATGGTTAAAGGGATCTGTATGTAGGAAGGGGCATCCAGGGCTTCGTTCTTGGCATAGATGTACAGACGGTAGGACCCGGCCGGGATTCCCTCAAACGTCAGCTCGCCCCGCACTATTCCGCCATGGGGGCGGAGATCCTGCTGGATGATCTTCAGATCCGCGGCCAGGCTGGCGCCGTTTCGAGTATCAACAAGCGAAGCCCAGAGGGCCGGGCTTCCGGGCGTTGCAGCCGCCTGGACATAGGGAATCCAGATGGCGAGTTTGGATATGCCTGATGGAACCTCGCCTGTGATCGGCGCAAAGGCTCGATCGTCCAGGGCATAGTGGCTTTTCCAGGCCGAGTTCTTCCCGGGAACGCCTTCGATGCGGGCCAGCGGTCCTCCCTGGATGGCGAGCAGGGGGGCGTCGATCCGAAGCGGCCGCGCGTGATCAGCCCGCGGCATCTCGGCCCGGGCGTAGGCCATGGCGGCATTCCCCGTTTCAAGGTCGCGGATGATAATCCGCAAGCGATAGGATCCCGGCGGTACGGCGGAGTCGGCCGCGAAGAGGGGCTCTTGTCCGGCGACCGAAGCCAGCTTGGGCTTCAGGCGGATGCGGTCCACGGGCCGGTCCTGCTCGTCGAGAATGAGGGCTGCCAGCTCGACCTCGCGCCCGGCGAAGGCCTCCATGACGGGGCGCGGAATCTTGGCCGCCATGAGGACGCGGCCGGACTCTTCCTCGGGAGGGTGGAAACAGGCGGCGGTCATGGGGAAGATCAGCGGCGGTTCCATCCGAGGCTTGTCGGAAAGGGCCAAGTCGAAGAGATGGAGCTCCCTTTCAAACGCGGAGTAATCCTTGAACGGTTTGGGATTGTTGTAGCCTGATTGAGCCTGGATGACATAGCCGCCCGAGACCATCTCGACCTTGATCTTGTGGTACTTGCCGTCCCAGCTCTCCTGGATGGGATAGCCGAGAACGTAATAGTTTCGGGTTAAGTCCTGAATCTGGGGGGCGATCTCGTCGAAGTAGTGGACGGCCCCGACCTCGTAGAAAGCCTTGCCGCCCGTCTTCCTGGCCATGAAGTCGAGAGTGTCGATACCGCCGCTGCCCTTGGGCTTCCAGGGGAAGGGAGTCTCCGTGTTGATGGTGAAGAAGGGAGCGTTGGCCGTAGAGAAAGCTTTGGTCATACTGTCCAGCCGCCGCACGGATTCGCCGTCGTTGAGCGGCATGGGGCGGCCCCAGGAGAAAAAGAGGACGTTTTTGTAGCCGGGAATATAGCGCAGAGCTTTGGCCAAGTCCGTCATCCGATCGATGAAGATGTGGAACGGCGAGGTTCGCACCTTGGGCGTTCCGAGGATTTTCATTTCACCATCCGTTCCCGTCCCAACGACGATGACTCCCGTATCCGCGCCCCCCGTCGACACCATGCTTCGCCCCGGGATGTCCCTGATCCGCGATAGGGCGGTCCGAGCCTGGACATGATCAGCGGTCAGGCTGGAATGGGAAATGATCCCCGTCGTCGAGGAGTACGACAGCACGCTGATCTCGTCTCCCGGCTGGGCTTGGTGATCGATGAAGCGGAGGGCGGCGTTGCGAGCCTTGGCGATGCCGGCCAAGTCATTCGCGTCGCAGTCGATGAGGATGAAAAATTTGCGGTTGAGAAGAGCTGCCGGTGGCGGCGCGGCCTGGAGCTCGGCCATGGATGGCTCCGGCGGCTTTCCGGCTGCGACGGCAGCCTGGGTCGGCGGAGACATGTGTCTCTCGAAGTCCGTGATCGTTTGCCGCTGTCCGTTGTCGAAGAGACGGAAATCGTCTCGGCTGAGATCCACGACCGGCTTGCCGGCCTTGTCGGTGACGTAGACCTGGATGAGCTTCAAGCTGACGGAGACCTCGTGCCGCAGGGGCGGCTGTTCCTGGGCCGCAAGCGCCATGGATCCCAATCCGCTCAATAAGCTGAGGACGAGCCCTACTCCCTTCATAGACGTCCCTCCCCGGTCGAGTTGATCACCCTACCGACACCGCCTGAGCAGCATAGTTCATGCCAAGGGAGATAAAAAGAGGTCCCCTAGGCCCCCTAGGCCAAGCCGCGGGATTACAGGAATGGAGCCGCTGGAAGGCGACAGGTGTCCTCCAAGCGGGACAAGCGCCACGATCCGGGAGATTGACTCCCGGGGAAGATGCAGAATGGCTCCTCAAGTCGGATGGTGATCCAGATGTCGTCCCGGGCCTGCCCGAGGCGGCCGGTCCGCCGCCGGCGAATCTTTCCGGACTCAGAAGGCGAACGTCAGCCCGGCCGAGAGGGTCAGGGTGTCAGTCCGCGAGGTCAGGGTGTCGTAGATGCCCGTGACCCCGGACTCGACCAGGTAATCCGCCCGACCACCCCAGGCGTAGCGGACCCCCAGGTCCAGTTCGAGCCCGCCCGCTATCCGGCCGTCCCTATGCACGAAGCGGATGATGGGAAGCATCAGCCCCGCTCCGGCTCCGAAGGCGAAGGCCGTATCCGAGGAGTTGTTGATGTCGAGGCCGCCGCCCCCTTCTCTATCCTGGTCGCCGGAGCCGATCCGGGTGTCCGTTGACAGGAAGTGGAGGCCGGCGAAGAGATCCAGGTAGGGCCGCAGGAACCCGCGCTCCGGCTGGAGGCGGAGGAAGACGTTCCAAGTCAACAGCGAATTCGTCGTCCGCATGTCGACCAGGACGTCCGGGTCGGTCAGGCCCAGCCAGGCATCCCAACGATCGGAATCGTAGACGCCGTATCCCAGCGAGGTGCCGAGAAGGAGCGGGCCTCGCGACGGGCGGATGGCGAGACTCAGGCCTCCTCCCCAAGCCGTCCGCCCCATCCCGTCCCGGAATTCCCCCCCTCGGCAGAGCGGGGGAGAAGAAGAACTCGATTTGGACTTCGGTCGGAGCAGCGGCTGCGGGCGCCGGAAGCTCCAGGCCGGCGCCGGCCGCCGTCCCCAAGGCGAGCGCGAAGGCGATCGATCGGCCTTTCATCGTGTCTCTTCTCCTTCCGAAGGCGCGAGCCTCCGATCCGACCCCCCGGGGCCGGGGTTCAGATGTGCAGCTCGACGACGTCCTGGTCCTGCAGGACCTGGTCGCGGGTGATCATCTGCCCGCTGTAGCCGCCTTCGCGCCAGAGCTTGGCGTAGGCCAACTGCTCGGCGAAGTCCTTGTGGACCGAGCGGGCGATGTCGACCACATTGGCGCCCCGTCTCAGGACGTGGGGATCGTTGAGATCGACCTTCTTGCCGGGCGGCTTGCTGTAGACGCGGATGACCTGGAGCAGGTCGAAGATGCGCCGACGGAGAGGCTCCAGCCCATCTCCGGTTTCGGCCGAGATCGGGACGATCGGCAGTTGGGCCTCGTAGAAGAACTTCAGGGCTTCCAGGTTTTCGCCCCCGGAATCGAGGTCGGTCTTGGCCGCGACGAGGAAGGACCGTTTGCGGAAGACCCGCACGGCCTCCTCGGCCGGCGGTAGAAAAGACTCGGACACGAACTCGACCCGCTTGTCCTTGAGCCGGGCGAAGAGGATCTCCAGCAGCCCCGGCGTCTCCGGGGCCGAGGCGTCGGCCACGATAACGGCCGCGTCGGCCACCTTGATCAGCTCGATCTGCCAGCTCTCCAGAAACTCGGCCGTGATGGGCGGCAGGTCGACGAGCTGGATCTTGATGTTCTCGAACTTCATCATGTAAGGTGCCGGCATGCGCGTCGTGAAAGGATAGTCGCCGATCTCGGGCTCGGCCCCGGTGAGGGCTTTTATCAAGGACGATTTGCCGGAGTTGGGGGGCCCGACCAGGATGACCTGTCCGGCGCCCGTTTTTTCGATGAGATACGACACGCCGACGCCATGCTTGCCCGAGACGGAGGGCTTCAGCATCTCCTCCTTGAGCTTGGCGAGCATGGATCGATGCTGGGCGACCATCTTCTCGGTGGCTTTATGCTTGGGAAGGAGGCGCAGGAGCTCCTCGTAGATCTCGATTTTTTCAGCGGGAGTGACGGCGGTGCGGAGCTTCTTGTGCGCTTCCAGGTACTGGGGGGTCAGGTTGGCCGCCATGCCCGGATTATACCATTAAAAGCCCGCCCGGATCGCCTCGCATCGGAGCCCCAACCGGCCGACCGACCTTTCCCCCAAACCTGGGGCCGAAGACCTGCGTCAGCCACAAAATATTGTGGAAAAAGGCGGATTTTTCCCTTTACAGAAGCGGCCTGCCGGGGGTATAATCCAAGCTTGGAAACGGGGCTTTGCGAGCCCTTCCTTGACATACTTTATGTAACTCATAACAAAAGAGTTAGGTGCACATGCCCGAACAAAAATATTCCGCTGAGAGCATCAAGGTCCTCAAGGGGTTGGACGCGGTCCGAAAACGGCCCGCCATGTACATCGGCAGCACGGGAACGGAAGGCCTCCACCACCTGGTCTACGAGGTNNGTGGACAACTCCATCGATGAGGCTCTGGCCGGGTACTGCAAGAACATCGAAGTCCTTATCCACGTCGACAATTCCATCACCGTCGTCGATGACGGGCGCGGCATTCCGGTCGAGCTGCACAAGAAAGAGAAGAAGTCGGCGGCCGAGGTCGTCATGACCGTCCTACACGCCGGCGGCAAGTTCGACGACAAGTCCTACAAGGTTTCGGGCGGCCTGCACGGCGTCGGCGTGTCGGTGGTGAACGCACTCTCGGAGAGCCTCGACCTCGAGATCTGGCGCAACGAGCAGGTCTACCAGCAGACGTTCGAGCGCGGCGAGCCCGTCGGCCGGCTGACGATGACGGGGAAGACGCACCGGCGGGGCACGAAGGTGCACTTCAAGGCCGACGCCGGCATCTTCGAGACGCTGGAGTACTCGTTCGACACTCTGGCGCAGCGGCTGCGGGAGCTGGCGTTCCTGAACCCGGGGCTCCGCATCTCGCTCGAGGATGAGCGGGAGGGCAAACGCCACGACTTCAAATACGACGGCGGCATCGTCTCGTTCGTGACGCACCTGAACAAGCACAAGGCGGCGGTCAACGAGAAGCCGATCTACATGCGGGGCGAGAAGGACGGCACCATCGTCGAGATCGCGCTGCAGTGGAACGACGGCTACGCGGAAACCGTGTACTCGTTCGCGAACAACATCAACACGCACGAGGGCGGGACGCACCTGTCGGGCTTCCGCGCGGCGCTGACGCGCAGCGTGAACGTGTATGCCGCGAAGAACGGGCCGGCGAAGGACGCGGCCGAGGGCGTGAGCGGCGACGACATCCGCGAGGGCCTGACGGCGGTCGTGAGCGTGAAGCTCCCGCGGCCCCAGTTCGAGGGCCAGACGAAGACGAAGCTCGGCAACACCGACGTGAAGGGCGTGGTCGAGGCCATCATCAACGACCGGCTGGGCGCGTACCTGGACGAGAACCCGGCGGTCGCGAAGCGGATCGTGTCGAAGGCGGTCGACGCGGCGCGCGCGCGCGAAGCCGCGCGGAAAGCCCGGGATCTCGTGCGGCGCAAGGGCGCCCTCGACAACAGTGCGCTGCCCGGGAAGCTGGCCGACTGCCAGGAGCGCGACCCGGCNNGCAAGATCCTGAACGTCGAGAAGGCGCGGTTCGACCGGATGCTCGGCAGCGAGGAGATCCGGACGATGATCGCGGCCCTTGGGTGCGGCATTGGCGAGGACGACTTCGACGTCAGCCGCTTGCGCTACCACCGCGTGATCATCATGACCGACGCGGACGTGGACGGGTCGCACATCCGGACGCTGCTGCTCACGTTCTTCTACCGGCAGCTGCCCGAGCTCATCAATCGCGGCCACGTCTACATCGCGCAGCCGCCGCTGTACCGCGCGAAGCGCGGGAAGGCGGAGACTTACATCAAGGACGACCGTGATCTCGACGCGTTCCTCGTGCGGCGCGGCGTGGAGGGACGGCAGGTCCGCTTCAGCAACGGCGGCGGCACGGCGGCGGGCGAGAGCCTGGAGCAGTTGCTGCAGCGGCTGATCGCGTTCCGCGAGCAACTGCACGCGGCGTCCCGTCGGGGGGTGACCGGCCGCGTGCTGTCGGCCCTCCTGGACCTCGGGGCGCGCGACCGGTCGTTCTTCGCCAGCCGCGAGAACGTGGAGGCGCTGGCGGCCGCGCTCGGCGGCGACGGGCGGTCGGTGGCGACCATCCTGGACGAGGAGCACAGCCTGTACCGCCTCGAAATCGAGGAGCGGAACGGGCACGCGCACGCCATGACCGTGGCCGCCGACGTGGTGCTGTCGAGCGAGTTCCGGGCCCTGTCGGCCACGCACCGCGACCTTCGCGGCCTGTCGTGGCCGGCGGTGGTCGTGACCGACGCCGGGGCCGACGCTGGAGACGAAGACGCGGCCGGCGACTCGAGTGAAGGCGAAGGCCGAGCGGGCGAGCAGACGCCGCCCGCACCCGCGGCGCCCGAG
>DFYJ01000026.1 GCA_002383325.1 Candidatus Aminicenantes bacterium UBA4085 | reverse complement strand
CAAGGGCGGCAACTTCCTGCTCAACGTCGGCCCAACCGCGGAGGGTCTCTTCCCCCAGCCCAGCGTCGAGAGGCTGGCCGCCATCGGCCGCTGGATGAAGATCAACGGCGAGTCGATCCACGGCACCCAGGCCAGCCCGTTCAAGTCCCTCGCCTGGGGCCGGGCCACCCAGAGGTCCGCCGCCTCCGGGAGCAGGGTCTATCTCCACGTCTTCGATTGGCCCCTGGATGGTAAGTTGTCCGTGCCCGGCCTGCTCTGCGACCCGAAGCGGATCCATCTCCTGTCCGATCCGGCCCGACGGCCCCTGGCCTGGTCCCGGGTCGAGGACGCTGTCCTGGTCAAGCTTCCCCCGGCAAGGCCTGATGCGGATGACAGCGTCATTGTCCTCGAGCTGGCCGGCCGTCCCGACATCTCCGAGCCGCCCTCGATCACGTCCGAGGCCGATATCTTCCTGGACGCCATCGACCTGGACATCGCCTCGACTCAGGACAACGTCGAGATCCGCTTCACCCTCGACGGCTCGATCCCCACGGCCTCTTCGCCCCTGATCAAAGGCCCGGTCCGCCTGACGGCTTCCGCGACGGNNCCGTCAGCGCCCCGGGCCGAGCCGCATTCAGGAAGGCCGAGATGCGGCGCGCGGCCAAAGACGCCGACACCAGGCCCGGCCTCAAGTACGCCTATTACGAGGGAGAGTGGGACAAGCTGCCGGACTTCGCCAGGCTCAAGCCTCTCGCGACGGGCGTCGCGCCGACCGTTGGCCTGCAGCCCAGGCCAGCCAAAGAGCACTACGGCTTCGAGCTCGCCGGCTTTCTACGCGTCCCCAAGGACGGCGTCTATACGCTCTATCTGACCTCGGATGACGGCAGCCGGCTCTACATCGGCGATGCCCTCGTCGTGGACAACGACGGTCTGCACAGCGGGCTCGAGAAGCGCGGCCTGATCGCCCTGGCCGCGGGCCTCCACCCGATCCGGGTCCAGCATTTCAATGCCACCGGCGGCGAGGAGCTGTCGCTCGCCTGGCAGAGCCCCGACTTGGCCAAGCAGGCCGTTCCCGTTTCCGCTCTGGCTCATCGCGACTGACCGGGAGGGACCCTCAAGAAAGGAATACGCCGGTCATGACCCCCCGCGAGCGCGCCGGGTTTCAGAGCTGGCCGACCGCTTCGGCCGCTTCTGAGCTTGAAAGCCCGGGCCAGTTGAATGCGGTCAAAGGCGCAGGGATCCGTTCGGGTCGTCCTTAAGCCCGAGCAGGCCGAAGAGGCCGCCGGAGTCAGAGCGATTCGTCGCAATCGATAATCTTCCCGCCGGCCAGCCCGCGATCTCCAGGACGAGCGCCCCCCTGAAATGGGGGTTCGGCGTATTCTTGGACCTGGCTTTCACGGGCGGTGGGACGCGCCTGATCTGTCCGCGGCGGCGTTGTTCACGGAAATCAAACCTGGGGCTCACCGTTTCTTAACCCGCCTCTGCTAGACTCCTCACCGCGGCGAGGGAGGCCGGAATGGCGAAAATGACGACGACCCGAACGAGTGAT
Organism: Candidatus Aminicenantes bacterium UBA4085; assembly: GCA_002383325.1. Taxonomy (GTDB): domain Bacteria; phylum Acidobacteriota; class Aminicenantia; order Aminicenantales; family UBA4085; genus UBA4085. The sequence continues at coordinate 88,479 of DFYJ01000026.1, read as the reverse complement.
GCTCTGGCTGTGATCATGGATTGGTCCGGAACAAGCGTCGACTTCGGGCCTTTGGCCCCAGTGGCGGCCATGTCGGACGTCTTTCGGGGCCGGGGAATCGAAGTCACGACCGAGGATCTGCGCGTCGATATGGGGCTCAAAAAAATGGAGCATGTCCGCCGGCTCCTGCGCGCTGAGGCCGTCCGGAAGCTATGGCGGTGCCGATACGGCCGACTGCCGGGCGAAGAGGATGTGAACAAGATCTACGGCTTGCTCAAGCCGGCTTTGATCAGGCGACTGCGGGACGATCCCGCGTTCTCAGAGCCCGTGCCGGGCGTCCTGAGCTTCGTCCGGGTAATGCGGCGTCGGGGCGTCAAGGTCGGGACGACGACCGGCTATACCGGGCCCATGATGAAGGTGCTGGCCCGGCGAGCCGCGCAATGGGGCTTCAAGCCGGACTGTATCGTCTCCTCGAGCGATGTGCCGGCCGGCCGGCCGTGGCCCTTCATGTGCCATCTCAACGCGTTCCGGCTTGGCTTCGATATTGGGCAAATGAGCCGGATGATCAAGATCGGCGACACGGTCGCGGACATCGAGGAAGGAGGCCATGCCGGGATGTGGACTATCGGTGTCGTCCGGTCGGGCAATTGCCTTGGGCTTTCGCTCCGGGACGCGATGAGGCTGGGGGAATCCGTCTTGAATGGCAAGTCCCGAGCCGGGCGCGCCCGCTTGAGAGACGCGGGGGCCGATTATGTCATCGACGGCGTCTGGGATGCCGAGCCGGTGATCGATGCCATCACCGAGCGCATCAGGAAGGGAGAGAAGCCCCAAGGCCGCCGGCCGGCCGCCCGGGCGGCCTGACCCCCCTCAGGCATGGATCCGTTGGCCGAGCCGCCTCTGGATGGCCTTGGCCAGGGGGAGCTGGATGCGGCGGGGGAGGCGGAGATGCACCTTCCGGAAAGTCAGGAAAAGCCAGCGGTGCTCGAAGACGTTGAAAGCGGCGGAGAAATCCCATAGCGGCGGGAGGACCAGAGTGACATTCCGTCCTACCCGCTGCATTTCGGCCAGGAAGCCATCGGGATCGTCCACATGTTCGATCGTGTGGGAGCAGAGCACAGTGTCGAACTGCCCATCCCGGAACGGAAGCCTGGAGATGTCGCCGACGCGGACGAAGCGAGGCACGGGAGCGTGTGGGACAATGTCCGCATTGACACCGCCTCCATCAGTCTTTCCGCAACAGACGTTGAGTCCCCAGGCCCGACGCCGCAGGATTCGGCCTTTCAGGAAGCCGTAGCTTACGACATTCAAAGCCTTGCCGAGGCCGAGAAGCCCCGCGGCGACCAGCCCGAAGCCCACCAGGCTCATGATGCGGCCCTCCGGACTCTCACAGCCATAACAGGACCCTGACGGCCCGGTAGAGGAAGAAGAGCCCGAAGGCGATGATGCCGCTGCTCAGGAGGCCGGGCAGAACGGAAGGGCTGGCCTGGACGCGCTTGGGCATCCAGCGGCGGGCGTTGAAAATGATCAGGCCGGGGTAGACGGCCATACCCGCCGCGACCGCCAGGGCGTAGACCGCCGCTTCCGGCAGGCGCACCGGAGGCGGGGCGCCCCGGTGGATCAGCCAGGCCAGGATCAACGTCCAGGAGGCGGCTCCGAGTGGATTCATGGCTACCAAGATGAAGCCCCGGACAAGGGTCCAGCGCTTGCGGAGTCCGGGCCCTCCCTCGGCTGCTGGGCCTGGGCCGGAGAATGCGGAGGCCGTCCGGACCCGGCCGAGACTCTTCAGCAGGGCCAGGACCCCGAAGCTGATCAACACAATCCCGTAGGCCAGGAACAAGCTGCCAGTCGTCCGCCCCGGGCTCGCCACGGGATTCAGACCGAAGGCGGCGGCGAGGGCCCAGACGACGTCTCCGCTCATGGCTCCGGCGACATAGGCAGCTGCGCAGGCCCTCCGACCGGCCAGTGATTCGCGCCAGACTTCCATCTGGACGGGGCCGATCGGAAGGCTTTGGACGAAGGCGGCCAGGAAGACCGCGGCGGCGAAGAGAGCGAGGGACATCACGCAGCCCGCGGACCCTCGTCCGTCCCGGGGAACCGGAGGCGGTTCTCGTCCAAGGCGAAGGGAAGCGGGGTTGCGGCGACGACCCGGCGCAAGCGGGCTCGTGAGGCCGCTTCGGAGTCGTAGACCCGTTTGATGCCGTCGCCCAGGGAAGTCTCGATGTCACGGATGTTGCGAACCAGGATCTCCAGCCCATGCATCTCGACAGAGGCGGCCTGATCCGAGCCCCACATGGTACGGTCGAGGGTAACATGCCGCTCGATGAAGCGGGCGCCCAGGGCTGCGGCAGCTCCGGTCGGAGCCAAGCCCGGTTCGTGTCCCGAGTAACCGATCACCGCGCCTGGGTAGCGCCGCCGCAGGGAGGGGATGACCCGCAGGTTGAGGTTATCCAGGGGGCAGGGGTAGGCCGATGTCGAATGGGCGATGAGTAAATCGCTCTCGCCCAGGGTCTCGACCGCGGCATCCATCTCGGTCAGGGTGGACATGCCGGTCGAGATCATCAGGGGACGGCCCGTTCGGCGCATGACGGACAAGAGGGACAAGTCGGTCAACGAGGCTGAGGCGGCTTTGAACAGAGGCGGGTCGAACCGCTCGATGAACTCGATGGACGGCTCGTCCCAGCAGGAGGCAAACCAGGCGATGCCCAGGCTGCGGCAGAGGCGGTCGATGGCCTCGTATTCCTCCTCCCCCAGCTCGATCCGGCGCCTATAGTCGATATAGGGCATCGCCCCCCAGGGCGTCTCCCGGACCCTGTCCCATTGGTCGCGGGGGACGCACAGCTCGGGCGTGCGTTTCTGCAGCTTGACGGCGTCGCAACCGGCCCGGGCGGCGCCCGCGATCATCTTCTCGGCCAGGTCCAGCGACCCATTGTGGTTGATCCCGATCTCGGCGATGATGTAAATAGGCTCTTCGTCACCCACCCTGCGGTCTCCGACGCGAATGGACAGACTGTCGTTCATTCGGACCGTCCTTCTTTATCCAGGATGATGAGCTCGCAGACCTCCCGGAAAGCCTCGTGGCCGCCGGGGTTGTGGCAGACATACTCGACCGCCTCAGCCACGCCGGGCATGGCATCAGCCGGGCAGGCGGCGAAGCCGACCGCGCCCAGGACGGGCAAGTCGTTGACATCATCTCCGATGTAGGCAAACGCGTTCAGGGTTCGACCTTCCTTGCGGGCTGCTGCTTCCAAGACCTCCCGCTTGTCCCGGATGCCCATGTACAGCCGGCTGATGTGGAGCTTGGCGGCCCGGCGGGCCAGAGCCGGCGAGTTCTCGCTGCTGATGATGCCGACGTCTACCCCAGTCAGGGCCCGCAGCCTCTCCACGCCCATGCCGTCGCGGATGGAGAAGCGCTTCCACTCCTCGCCCTTGGGACTCATCCAGACGCCGCCGTCCGTCAGGACGCCGTCGCAGTCGGTGTAGAGGCAGCGGATGCCGGCGAAGCGGCCGGGCGCGAGGGGGGTCAGGAACATGGCCGCCTCACCAGATGGTCCAGCCGCCGTCCACGACCAGGTTGGAGCCGGTGACGTAGGCGGAGGCGTCCGAGGCCAGGAAGACCAGGGCGCCGCGGAAATCGCCCCGGCCGGCCATGCGGCCGAGCGGCGTGCGGGAGGCGTAGGTCCGCACAAAGTGCGGATCCTGAGCGTTCTCGACACCGCCGGGGGACAGGGCGTTGATCCGCACGCCCGCGGCGCCCCAGGTCGCGGCCAGGTAGCGGGTGAAGGCCAGCACGGCCCCCTTGGTCGCCGGATAAGCGGGAGACTTGTGGAACAAGGACCGTCCGTCCGGACCGAGGTACAGCGAGGGGTCGGGCGCTACGAGGCCGTAAGTGGAGGCGATATTGATGATGCTGCCCCGCCCCCGGCGGACCATGACCGCGCCGAAGACGCGGCTGGCCAGGAAGACGCCCGTGACGTTGACCGCGAACATCCTCTCCCAGAGGTCCAGCGGGTAGTTCTCGAAGCGGGACTGCTCCAGGGCCAGGGCCGGGTCCTCGAACTTGTCGTTGATGGCCGCATTGTTGACTAGAACATCGACTCGGTCCCAGCGGCGCAGGGCTTCGTCGCGGACCGTCTCGAGCGAGGCCTGCGAGGTCACGTCCAGGCCCAAGCCGAAAGCCGCGACTGACAGACCGGCCGCCAGGGCGGCGCAGGCCNNCCGCCGCCACAACATGGGCGCCGGCTTCGGCTAAAGCCAGGCAATGCTCGCGCCCGAGAAGGCCGGCCGCGCCGGTGACGACGGCCACCCGGCCGTCCAGGGAGGATTCGTTCATGGCTTCATCTCCCGACGGGTTTGCTGTTGAACTGGGACGTTCTGCGAAAGACCGGCTCGACTGGCTCGCCGCGGAGGACGGCCTTGACCGTGCCCAGTTCGACGGCCCGGCCCAGTAGCGGCAGGACCCGTTGGTAGGCCTGCAGGGTGAACTCGATCTCCTCCTCGCCGTGCGAAAAGGACATGGTGTGAAAACCGCTCCAGAGCAGGCCGCGTCGTATGAGCTCCTGTTGGACATAGGACTTGAGCAGGAGCGGGTCGCCGGCCGAGGCGTCGAAGACGACCAGGCTGCGATAGCCGTAACCGATGCAGCGCGTGTAGCCCAGACCCAGCGAGGCCGCGATCCGGTTGTAGCCGTCCCGCAGCCTGGCCCCCTGCTCATGGAGGTAGGCGGGGACCGACTTATCTTCCAACTCGTCGATGGTAGCGGCAGCGGCCGCCAGCGACAGGGCCTCGCCGCCGAAGGTGGTGAAAAAGAAGACATCCTTCTCGAGCAAGCTCATAATCCCCCGCCGGCCCGTGACTACCGAAAGCGGCATACCGTTGGAGACGGCCTTGGAAAAGACGGCCAGGTCGGGGACGACGCCGTAGTACTCCTGGGCTCCACCCAGAGCCATCCGGAAGCCCGTCCACATCTCGTCGAAGATGAGCAGGACGCCTCGCGTCCGGCAAACTTCGGCGACCCGACGGAGGAAAGCGGGGGCCGGAGCCTCGAAAACCGTCGGCTCCATAATGACCGCGGCGGTGTCGTCGTCCAGCGAAGCTTCCAGGCTATCGATGTTGTTGTAGTCGAAGGTATGACTCAAGTCCCGGACAGCGGCGGGGATGCCCCGGCCACGGTGGGTCACAGCGATGGAGAAGTCGTGCCAGCCGTGATAGCCGCAGCAAAGGATCCTGTCGCGGCCCGTATAGGCCCGGGCCAGCCGGACAGCGGCCGAGGCCGCATCGGCGCCCGACTTGCTGAAGCGAACGGACTCGGCGCAGGGGATCAAGCCGCGAATGCGCTCGGCCACCTCCACCTCAAGCGGGTGCATCAAGGAGAAGGTGATACCCTGCTCCAATTGCCTTCGGACGGCCTCGTCCACCCGCGGGTAGGCGTAGCCGAGGACAAGGGGGCCAATGCCCATGTTCCAGTCGATGTATTCGTTGCCGTCGGCGTCCCAGACGCGGCAGCCTTTACCGCGTACAGCGTATTTGGGCGCTACGCCCTTGACATACTGGCCCGGTCCCTTGGCCAGGGTTTGGGTGGCGGCTGGGATCAGACCCAGGGCGCGGGCGTAAAGGCGGTCCGACTTGGCGATGTCGGGGTAGCCGTTGTTCAGGCCGGGCGATTGGGGCATGGGTGTCTCCTAGGCTAGGGCTCGGAGGGCCTGCACGGCGATCGCTTCGCCGACAAATCCCTCATGTTTGAGGAGGTCGGGCCAGAGGGCGGGTTGGAAGTAGTGGCGGGGCAGATCGAACCGAAGGTGGCGGACCGGGCGGCCGAGCCGGGCCAGTCGTTCGGTCGCGGCGGCACCCAANNAGCCTCCAGCCGGGATGTGGTCCTCGACCGTCACGACCAGCCGGGCCGCGGCCGCTTCCTCGACCGCCTCCCCGTCGAAGGGGCGAAGGGTCCTCATGTTCCAGACTCCGGCCGAGAGACCGGATTCCTCCAGGCATTCGGCGGCCTTCAAGGTCTCCTCGAGTAGGGGCCCGACAGACAGGAAGGATACGTCGCGGCCGGAGCGGACCTTCTCCGCCCGGCCAAGAAGGAACGGCTCACGATGGGGGATGCCGGCAGGCCGGGAAGTGAACCGGATGTAGGCCGGTCCGGGGGCTTCCAGGACGGGTTTCAACCCCCGGACGAGATCCTCCTCGTCGGACGGCGCGAAAATCGTCATCCCCGGGACCAGGCCCATCAAGGCCATGTCCTCGACCGCCTGGTGGGTCGGCCCGTTGGCTTCGGACAGGAAGCCCGGGACGAAGCCGACCAGCTTGACCGGCAGCCCGGCCGACCCGACGTCGGTGCGGATGAACTCAAAAGCCCGCATGGTAAGGAAGGCGGCCAGGGCATGGACGACGGGGACGCGCCCGCGCAGGGCTAGCCCCGCGGCCGCTCCGACCAGGGTCTGTTCGCAGATGCCGACATCGATCATTCGGGGTCCCAGCTCTTCAGCCAGGCCGCGAATGGCGGCCCGGTTCTCGGCCGTCATGACCACGTAGCGGTCATCCGACCGGATGAGATCGCGCAGGGCTTGTTCATAGGTCACGCCAATCCTCCCTTGGCCGTCCGCTTCAGCTCCTCCATCAGGATGGCGTACTCGGCTTCGTCGATCTTGAGGAACCAAGTATCGGCTCTGGCCTCCAGGCTGGGAAGCCCCCGGCCCCGCACAGTGTCGGCGATGATGACGCTGGGGCGTCCGGGGACGAAAGGGACGGCGCGCATAGCCCGGGACAGCCAGGCCAAGGAATGGCCGTCGCCCCGGCGGACGGCCGCGCCGAAGGCCCGCAGCTTGTCGCGCAACGGCTCAAGAGGCACCAGATCCTCGGTTCTCATGTTGGCCTGAAAGCCGTTGCGATCGATGATCACGACCAACTCGTGGAGCTTGCGGGCGGACGCCACCAATAGGGCCTCCCAGTTCGAGCCCTCATCCCATTCGCCGTCGCCGGTCAGGACGACAGCGCGGTTGCCGCCGCCCCTCAGGCGGATGTCCATGGCCGCGCCCAGGGCCAGGGGCAGCCCGTGCCCCAGCGATCCGGAGTGAAACTCGACACCCGGGAGGGCTCGGTTGGGGTGCCAGTAGACGAGGTCGGAGGGCTTGAGGTGACCGTCCAGACGGACGGGATCGAACCAGCCGGCTTCCGCGAGGACGCCGTAGAGGGCCGGCACGGCGTGTCCCTTGGACAGGAAAAACAGGTCGCGTCCGGGGTCGTCCGGCGAGGCGGGCGAGACGCGCAGGGCGCCGCCGTAGAGGACGGCCAGAATGTCGACGCAGGACATCGCCGCGCCGATGAAGCAGCCGCCGTCGCGGGCCATGCGCAGGACCCGGGTTCGGGCCCGGTCAGCGAGCTTGAGCTGGCGGTCGTTTTGGTTGACTCTCATGGGCTCCTTAGGCGCCGGCTCCCCGCGGGACGCCCGCGGGCCCGGTCCGAAGCTCCCCTTGATGCCGGCTGATCCAGCTCCGGCCGATGTGCATCCGGTTGAGCCCGGCTAGGGCCGGCTCGCGCTCCATCAGGGCTAGGATATCCTCCAGGTTGAACTGGGGGCGGACGGGCAACAGGCGCTCGAAGACGGTCCGGATGAGCACGTAATCTTCGGGGTAGTCCAAGACCCAGCGGTGGACCCGGGACAGGTCGAGGCCCTTCTCCCAGACATGTGAACCAATCCGGAAGCGCTCCGGCTGGTCCCAGAGGAAGGGCGTGGTGTGCTCTCGCTCATAAGGCCTTTGGGCCTCGGACCAAGCCGTCTCGAGGGCCTGCCTCGACATGACCTCGACGTCGTTGCCGTCGGGGTAGGACTCCGGGTGCAGGTTGCCGGCGTAATCGTATCTTTCGGGGTCGTTCAGGAAGACCTCCAGGACACGGTCGATGACGGCCGGATCGATGAGCGGGCAGTCGGAGGGGATCTTGACCACGACATCAGCGTCCACGACCCGGGCCGCCCGAACGTGCCGGTCCAGGCAGTCCGTGGGATGGCCACAGTAGGTCTCCACCCCCAGGCCCCGGCCCAGCTCTTCGACGATCCGGTCGACCGGCTCCACCGTCGTAGCCAGGACCACGGTCCCGGCCAGGCGGGCCCGCCGGACGCGCTCGATCATCAGGGCTAGAAGAGGCTTTCCGGCGGCGGGAAGCAGGACTTTGCCGGGCAATCGGGTCGAGCCGGTCCGCGCCTGGATGACGGTGGCGACACGGCTCAATGCGTCCTCCCGGCGACGATGCCGCGGCAGACCTCGGCGATGCGAGCCGCCGAGCGGCCGCCGTTCTGGATCGGCATCAGCCGTTTGAGCTCTTCAATGTCGAAGTAGGAGTGGCACTCCTTGCCCAGGACCAGCCCGATGAAGACGACCGTGGAGTACTGGGTGACCAAAGCCTCGCAGTTGGCGATCATGGGTCCGATCGGTCCTCGCTGAAAGACCATGGCCTCCGGCGCCAGGCGCTCGATTTCGCGTCGGGCCCGGTCAGCTTTCTCATTGGGGTGGAGCTTGAACAGAATCGGGCGCCCGTCGGCGATCCGGCGGACGCGGTGAATGAAGGCTCGCCTGTCGTCCGGTTTGAAAGTCTCCCGGGCATCGGAGGTGGCCGCCATGATATAGCCGCGCAGGGGGAAGTCGTTGTCCCGAAAGCGCGCGATATCGTCGTAAGCGGGTAGGCCCGTGACAACGAGCTTGTCTCCGGGGACTCCCTTACGGATGAACAGATCGCGGTAGCCGTCCGAGGCAACGCAAAAGCGCTCGTAGGCCTGGGACAAGCCGAGAGCCGCCGTGCTGGCCATCCAGCGGGGCAGAGACAGCTTGCGGACCAGCTTGAAGGTCCAAGTCTCGGGGTCGGTCATGCCTTCCTGCAGGAGGAGGAGCGGCCAGCGGCGGAGCTTTTTAGGCAGGGTTAAGTCGGTGGCGACGATGGACAGGTCATAATCGCCGGCGACGCCCATGTCTTCGGTTAGGCCCCCGTCCTGGATGGCCTTCTGTACGGCGACGGCATGGTTCCAGGCCAGCAGACCCTTGGGCTTGCCGGCGCTGCCGACGAGCCGGCCCATCAAGCCGTCGGCGAAGAAAGGGGCATAGGCGCATTCGGCCCAGCTCTCCATATGCCGGGCCACCTCGCGCATCATATTCATATGGGAGACAGTGCCGGGGAGGAAGATGAGGCGGAGCTTTCGGGTCATGGCATCGTACCTTGGACGGCGACCAGAGTAGTCTGGCGCGATAAAGGTGGAATGAAGCCGCGGTGAATTCTCGCTGAATGGGGGCCTTATGGGGGTCGAAATTCACCTCTTCTCGGGCGAAGGCCCGGAGAGCCCGGAGGCCCTCCGGGTATATGGGAAAAGGGCGGGAAAGGACGACTTCAGGCTCCGTTTTCATGAGCCCGGCGCATCCCTAGCAGTCCCTCACGGGCTGGGGCGGGCTCAATAAAGGCGTTCCGATCGAGGCCGAAGGGAAAGCCGTCCCGAGCAAGGCCGCGATGGTGGGAGCGATGTCCTCCAGGACAGCCGGACTGACGGTGTGCCTGGCCGCCACTCCAGGACCAGCGATACCCAGGGGGACGTGTGCGTCGTAGGCATAGGGCGAGCCATGGGTGGCCGCGTACTTGACGGGATCATCATAGAAATGCCAAGAGGGCTTCTGGATGACGACGATGGAGCCGGTTAGGCGTGGGTGAACGGAGCGGCGGACGCTTCTAAGCTCCGGTGCGTCCGGGACCCGCCCCGAAAGGAGATCCGCCCTGGTCAGAGCCCAGGCTACCCCTGGCTCGGTCCTGACGATCTCGGCGGCAGTCTCCGCGACTCGGTCGACGGTCAAGCCGGCCTTAGCGGCCGCCGCCGGGTCGACGTGGAAAGCGGGCGTCCAGAAAGAGTCAATCAGGTCGGCCTCGATCCCGAAGCGTGTCCGAAGCCCACGGTTCATGCTCTGCCGCATCCTTTCGCCGTCCAGACGGCCGGCCGGGAAACCCTGGGCGGAGCGGATTTCAGGGATTTCATCCACGCCGTGATCGGAGGTCAGGACGATCAAGACCCTGTCCCGCCCGACTCCGCGGTCGACCGCGGCGAAGAGCTTGGCCAGAAGACCGTCGAGACGGAGGACCTGATCCTCGTATTCGAGGCTCGAGGGGCCGTAAGCGTGGCCGATGGCGTCGGTAGCGGCCAGACCGACGGCCAAGAGATCGGCCGTGGGTCCGCGGCCGAGGCCTTCAGCCTCGAGAAGGGTCAGGGAGAAATCGATCGACAGCTCGTCACCGAACGGCGTTGTTCCCAGAGCGTCGTAGAGCTCGGCTCCGGGCTCCGCCGGCAGGATATGGGGGAAGACCCGTCCCAGCCGCTTGTGTCCTTTCTCTGCGGGCCGGTCGTCGTCGGGATCGCCTGGGCCGACGGCCCGTCCGGAACTAAGCTCCCAAGTCGCCCCGGCGTAACGGTCGGGGAGGCGGGCGGCGTTCCAGCGAACCGCCCATTCGGGATAGGCCTGATAATAATAAGTGCTGCTGACGAATTCGCCCCCGTCCGCGGCGAACCAGAAGGCTTTCCCCAGGTGGCCGGCCGCCAGGATGGCGGCTCGGTCCTTGCCGCTGACGGCAAAGACGCGCGAGCGACCGCGGGCGGCCAGGACCATCTCGTCCCCGATGGTGGTCGCGGTCAGGTTGCGCGGCGAGGAGCCTTCATGCAGCTTGGGCTTGCGGCCTAGGAGCGTATGGGCCGGATCCTCCAGACAATAGACGTGCGCACTCGTCTCCGGCTCGGTCCAGTCGTTGGCGGCGATGCCGTGTCCGGCCGACGCGGCGCCTGTAAAGATCGCGGCGTGGCCGACGGAGGTGAAAGTGGGGAAGTGGGCGCAACGGGCGGCTTCGAACCATGTCCCGCCGTCCATCAGGCGGCGGAAGCCGCCGGGGCCGAACCGGGAATGAAGGCGTGAGAGGAGGTCCGGCCGCAGCTGGTCGACGACTACGACAAGAACCAGGCGAATCGGGTCGGTTCCGGGATCGGCAGGGGAAAGGCCTGAGAACACCAGGCTCGGCAGGATCACGGTCATGATTCCCGCCAAGGCGATCCAAGTGAGGCGTTGTTTTGAGGGGGGAGTTTTCACGCCCCCAGGATAGCCACGGACGGTGAAGAAGCGATGAACTTTCGGACAGCCGGTAGTGAATTTCGGCCGGGCCGTTCTGGGAGCGGCGCGGGCGGTGATTCGCTCCTCCGGTCTAAGCGCATGGGCTCCTCCACCGGCCGTTCGAAGGGTCGTCAAGCTGCTTCCGGGGCGCCTCCCCCTTTATACCGTTCATAGAGCCGGTGTATCAAACCGTCGGAGAGACCTATGAAGGGAACGTGGATCTTCTCGATGCCGGCCCAATTCATGACGTGGAGAAAGATCTCCAGGGCCGGGACGATAACGTCGGCCCGGTCGGGCCGAAGACCCAGCAGGCGAACCTTTTCCTCGTAGTCGTAGTGGGACAGATAGCGCTCGATCTCATTCAAAGTTTTGCGGGATAGGGGCCGGCCGGGCTTCTTGCCGGCCAACAGGAACACCTTGTTGATGTTACCGCCACTGCCGATGGCGGTCAGGGAGCCCCGCGGTTCGCAGGATTGCCGGATCCAGCTCTTCATCTCCCGCCACTGATTGCGGGTGACGATCTCCCGCAGGATGCGGATGGTCCCAATGTTGAAGGAACGAGAGTCCACGCTCCGGCCCTCGGCGAAGAGCGTCAGCTGGGTGCTGCCCCCACCGACGTCGATGTACAGGTAGGGGGCATCCTGATCCAGGTCGCGCTCGGCGTGGTTGGAGTAGATGATCTCGGCCTCGGTCCGGCCGTCCACCACCTCCAGCTCGATGCCTGCCTCACGCCGGACGGCGCGGACGATCTCGACCCTGTTCTCGGCCTCGCGCAGGGCCGACGTGGCGCAGGCCCGGAAGGCCAGAGGGGCGTAGGCGTCGATCAGGCGGCGGAAGGCGGACATGACTTGGACGAGTTGGGCGGACTTCTCGGCCGAAATGCGGCGGCCTAGGAAAGCGTCCTCGCCCAGGCGGAGCGGGAAGCGGACGAGGGAGTCCTTCTTGAAGACCGGGGGGCCTCCGTCAACGAGGACTTGGCTGAGCAGAAGCCGGACCGCGTTGGATCCGACATCGATGGCGGCGAATCTCATGATGGTCAACCTCGGGGGAGCGGCAGGACGCCGTTCTCCAGGTATTGGCGGACGGCCCACTGCGAGCGGACCTCGGGCGTCCCGGGTCGGCGCGCCGCCGGCTTGGCCTGGTCGGGCCGCCGGGCTTTGACGTTGTCGCGCATCTGGATCTCCAGCACGTCCAGGAGCTCCCGCTGGGCTCCGGTATTGTAGACCGGGAAGGTACATTCGATGCGGCCCTCCAGGTTGCGCGGCATCAGGTCGGCCGAGGACAGATAGACCAGCGGGCGCCCGCCGTTGGAGAAGGCGATGATGCGGGAATGCTCCAGGAAGCGATCGACGATGGAGCGGGCCTCGATCCCTTTCGGGCCGCCCAGAGCCGAGGGCGGGAGCGAGAACATCGACCGGACGATAAGCCGGACCCGGACGCCTCGCCTGGCTGCCCGCCGCAGGGCTTCGATGATCTCCGGGTCGGTCAGGTTATTGACCTTGAGGGTCAACCATGCCTCCCGGCCTCGGGACGCAGCTTCCCGCTCCCGTTCGATCAGCTTGAGCAGCCGCTTGCGGGTAGAGAACGGTGAAATGACCAGATGGTGGTAGGCTGCCGGCTTGTAAGACTTCTCGAAGAAATCGAAGAGCTGGGCCAGGTCGTCCGTCAGCCGGCGATCCGCCGTGATGAGGGCGTGGTCGCTGTAGATGCGGGCCGTCTCCTCGTTGAAGTTGCCCGTGCCCAGCAAGGCGAAGCGGACGTCGCGGCCGCGCACGCGGCGAGTGATCAGGCAGGTCTTGGCGTGGACCTTCAGTCCCTGGACGCCGAAGAGAACCCTCACGCCTTCCTCGCGCAGGCGATCGGCCCAAGCCAGATTGGCTTCCTCGTCGAAGCGGGCTTGCAGCTCCAGTACGACCAGGACGGACTTGCCATTCTTGGCCGCGCTGATCAGACTGTTGAGGACGCTGGAATGGGGAGCGACCCTGTAGATCGTCATCTTGATCGAGGTGACGAATGGATCGATGGACGCCTCCCGAAGCAAGTCCAAGACGTGGTCGAAGGCATGGTAGGAGAAGTGTAGGAGGATGTCACCGCGGACAGCCGCCTCGAGAACGCGGGAGCCGGGCGGCAGGGCGGGGTGGAGGAGCTTGGGCTGACGGGGATACCGCAGGCGGTCCAAGCCGAAGTCGGGGAACTTCATGAAGTCCTTGAAGTTGTGGTAGCGGCCGCCCGGGATCAAGCTGTCCGCGGAGCCCAGACCCAGGCGGGCCGTGAAGAAGCGCAGAAGGGAGGCTGGGAGCCGCGCGTCGTAGACCAGGCGCACGGGGTTGCCCTGCTTGCGGTGCTTGAGGCTCTCGGAGACCTTCTTGACCACGCTCTCCGAGAGGTCATCGTCGATGTCAAGCTCGGCGTCCCGGGTCAGCTTGATGGTGAACGCCTCGATGCGGTCGTAACCGAGGACCGAAAAGATGTCGCTCAAGCCGAAACGCACCACGTCGTCCAGGAACATGACGGCTCGCCGCTCGGGCGGAGACGGCAGAACGACGAAGCGGGGCAGGACATGGGTCGGGATCTCGATCAGGGAAAGGCTGCGGACTCTGGGGTTGGAGCGGCGCCCCAGACGGACGGCCAGGAAGATGGAGCGGTCGCGAAGGTCCGGTAGATCGTGGACCTGGTCGATCATCAGCGGGACGAGCTTGGGGCGGACTTCATCCCGGAAGTAGGAGGCCACAAAGACGCGCTGCTCGGCGTCAAGCCGCCTCCCGTCGACGACAGCGATGCCCTCCCTGGCCAGGTCGCGACGGATGGCCCGGTAAACGCGGTCAAAGGCCCGGTTCTGGCGCAGGACGATGTCTTGGATTTGCTGGAGGACCTTACGAGGGTGGTGGCCGATCAGGGAGCGGGCCTTCTTACCCAGCCGGATCAGGCGCTTCAGCGTGGCTACCCGGACGCGGTAGAACTCATCCAAGTTGGAGGAGAAGATGGCCAGGAACTTGAGTCGCTCCAGGAGGGGATTCGTGCGATCGGCGGCTTCCTGGAGGACACGGGCGTTGAAGGACAGCCAACTGATCTCTTTATTGACGGTCTTGGGCATGGGTGGGCGTTCGGTCCGGGGCCGGCTTCGGGCTTTTTCCCGGGCGGCGGCCCGCGGTTCCGGCGGTGGACGTGGGTCGGGCCTTCTTCTCGGTGGCCGTGGTCTTGGTCCTGGGTGGGGCGGCGGAAGCGGCCTCTTCGGCGGGCTCGGGTTTGAAGCGATCCAGCCAGTCCTTGTCCGTCAGGCGGATGCGGTCGGACTGCTTGAGGAAGCGGGCCGCGGCCTTCTTCAGGTCCGGTTTGAGAGCCTCGCGGCAGAGGTCGGCGTGCTCGGGATCAACTGACGCCAGGACATCCCGGAGGGACCGCCACATCCGCGCCGTCAACTCGCGGCGCAGGGGCTTGGCCCATTTTCCGGACCCGATCGTGGAGCGGGAGATGAGCAGGCTGACCAGAAATGCGTTCTGGGGGCCGCATTCCTGCCAGGTCTCAGCCTCGAAACGGAGGGTCAGGACTCCGGCCTTGGGGATCTCCAACCCGTTGCGGCGCAGCAGCAACCCGGCCAGGTCCGATAAGCTGGGGTTGTGTCCGACGACGACCGCTTTACGGCAGCGGTCGTCCAAGGACCGGATCATGGTCTGCAACTGATCCAGCGGCCGGCCCTTGTAGACCATCTCGACGAGCAGGATCTTGCGGACGTCCTTGCCCCAGGCGCGGGCGAAGATATGGGCGGTCTCCAGGGCCCGGTCGGCCGGACTGGAGATGATCAGGTCGGGCGCGGGCGCCTCGGGCTTGATCAGGGCGGCCATCCGCTCGGCCTCCTTCTCTCCCGCGGGAGACAGCGGCCGGCGGAAGTCATCCGTATCCTTGCGGGGCGGTACGGCCGGAGCGTGTCGGACGAGGACCAGGGTTTTCATCTCGATCTCTCCTGTACCTGATTACGATCGGGGGGAAGGCTTCGAGGGGGATCTTGAGGACGCACTTGACGGGCCGAACGGGCCTTAAAGCTGCTGATGATGACCTCGACGTCCGTCTGGCCGAGCTTGTATTTCCCCGGGGGCCAGCCCGTGAATCCGGCGGCGCAAGCGGCCCGGACCTGGGGGAAGAGGGAATGCACCCGATCATAGAGCCCGAAATCGTCGAGGGCGCTGAAAATCATTCGGTTTCTCCTCTTTTCAGGCAGCGGGGAGGGCGAACAGCCCGGAATCCTGGGCTATTGTCGGCGGGTTGGCCGGAACCGGCAGCCCGGTCAGAGCGTCCAAGACGGCGTTCCAGTCCGAGCGCCCCAGGGCGGCCCGCCGGGCCGCTTCGCGCAGGACCTTGAAGCGGGCGGGCTTCTCGGCTTTGAGGCGGAGGAGACGATCGATCTCCTGCCGCCAGGCCTCCTTGTTTTGCGTCCCGACGACAAAGCCCGATTCCCCTTCCAGGACCAGTTCTTGCGGGCCGCCCTTGTCGGAGACCACGGCCGGCAGGCCGCAGGCCTGCGCTTCGGCTACGACCATGCCGTAGGTATCGGTGGTGCTGGNNCCAGATCGTCTCCCTGGAGCTTGCCGGCGAAGATGACGCCGTCGAGCTCCCGACAGCGTTCCTTCAGATCCGCGAGGTAGGGCCCGCTGCCGGCGACGAGCAGCCGGAGGCCCGGCCTGTCCCGGAGCAGGGCCGAATAGACGTCGATCAGGAAGTCGAGGTTCTTCTCCTGAGAGATCCGGCCGGCGTAGAGGAGGATGTTGCCATCGCCCAGGCCGTAGCGCTCGGCCAGGACCCGGCGGGCGTCGCTCCGGGGTGCGAAGTAGCGGCCGTCCACCCCGCGCCGGAAGACTGTCACTGCCTTGGCCCTGTAGCCGCGCCCGGACAGGATGCGGCCGTACTCTTGGGTCGGCACTCGCATCTCGTCCACCGCGGCATAGAACCAGCGCAGATAGTCGTCGATGAGTTTGGCCACCGCTTCGTCTTTAAACACTTCCATCGATTGGAGGGCAAAATCGGTATGGAAGATCCCGGCCGCGGGGATGTTGAAGAGCTTGCTCACCAGCAGACCGAACAGCCCGATCGGTCCGGGCGTGGAGATGATGACCTGGTCAGGCTCCTGCTCGCCGATGATCTTAAGGGCCTGCAGGAAGGACGGGATCTTCAGGGTATAGCCGTCCAAACCGGGCAGGGTGAAGCCGTGGATGGAGGGCAGGTTGATGATGGTGGGCGGCAGGTCGAGGACGGCCTGCTCCTTCTTGTCCAGGGAGGTGACGATCCGGATGGGCCGGTTCTGCTCGTGGGCCGCACGGCTGATCGTGCTCAAGGTCACGGCCACGCCGTTCATGTCGTCGAGAGTGTCCGAGAACCACAGGACATTCTTGGCCCGGGGGACGTGGGGAGCCCCGTGGGCGGCTTCCAGCTCGTTCAGCACCTGCCGGCCCTGGTACATGTGCCGCAGGGAGGAGTAGAAGGGAACGGCCAAGAAGATCCCTGGCAGGGATGAGGAGATATTCTGGATGAGGCTGACCATGTCGGCCGAGGCGAGATCGTCTTCCAGAGCCTTAACCAGGGGAGCGAAGAAAGCGTCCGCGATCCCAGACAGCCTGTCGTAGACGATCTCGATCTTGTCCTCGATCGACCGGCCGTCGGTCCGGCGGAGCATCTCGACGAGGTCGAGGAAACGAGGGGTGATGGAATCCTTGGCCTTCCGGCGCAGCGAACGCATGCGGCGGTCGCGGATCCAGCTCTTGATGGCCGGCTCCTTGGGACGCCGTCGGTCGAACATCGTCTCGGTCAGCTGGCTGGCCATGGACTGGGACAGGGCCGAGCTCTTGGACTTGGAGAAGTCGTAAGCGATCTTGTAGAAGGTGAAGGCCAGGGCCTTGTAGTCGTTGTGGCGGCCCGCGGCCTGGGTTTTCTGGCGACGCAGGGCCTCCAGGAATTCGTCGGGGCTGCCCGCCTCGGCCAGGGTGTGGGCCCGGCCGATAAAGAGCCCGGCGTGATCGTCCGAACCGGCCGTCACCGACTTGATCCAGGGCGTCCGGCCCCAGGGTTCCAGGCCGTGGCGGCGGCGCAGATCATCCAGTCGCTCCGGCGTCAGGCGGGACATGACCGACATCCAGGTCTCGTTGTTGATCCGATTACGGCCGCCGTTGATGCCCTCGAAGACGTTGAAGAGGAGAAGAAGGCGCTCCAGGTGGTAGAGGCGGAGCTTGCCGTTGACGTGGAACGTGGCATGGGCTACGGTGTGGGCGATGTCCTGCTCGCGGACGTACTCGCGCAGGGCGTAGACATCCTCGCGCAGGCGCTGGATCTCGGCGAACTGGCGCTCGTCGAAGCCGTACATCAGGAAGTGAATCTTGCAGCCGTCCTCGGGAAAGTAGGCCGTTGACTCGACCCCGGTGAAGACATCCTCCGGGTGCGCCTGGCGGAGCGCCAAAACGCCCTCGATGCGGTTGTGGTCGGTGATGGTGACGAAGTCCATGCCCCGCTCCTTGGCGGTCTGGTACACGAACTCCGGCTCGGTGTAGGATTCCTTGGTTCCGAGGCGCTGGAGGAACCATTCCGATGGGTGTTCCGAGTGTTTCGAGTGGACATGCAGATCGGCCTTGGCCATGTTGTTCTCCCGTTCGGAGCGCCGGGCTTCCTGATCCGGCGGGAGCATAGTTTCTCCTCATCGGCTTTATAAACGATGAAGAACGGGCGAAGAACGGATTAATTCGCGGCCAGCCTGATAGCCCAGCCCTGGGGCCAGCCCCTTGATCTCCACCTGCCGGCCCAGTCTCTCCCCTATGCCTCCGATCGCGTCCGAGGCCGGCTTCTTGTTTTGCCATCAGCGTCATCATCCTCTCGGCCGAGGACCATGCGGCGAAGATCTGTCGCTCGCCGGGCAGAGTCCCGGCTTGGCCAAGCAGGCTGTTTCCGCCTCCGCCCTGGCTCTGTGCGACGAATCGTCCTGTGCGCCGGAAGGTCCGCTCGGGCGCTGAAAGGATCGACCGGTGGGGAAGAAATGAACGGCTCTCTCCCCATGCGGCTGTTGAAGCTCCGAAAACGATTGTGTTAGATTCGTCCTGCCGACGCAGGAGGATGCCATGACCCAGTCCTTGATCCGGCGTCTGGCCCTGGCCCAGGCCAAGGCCCTGCCCGAGGATCTCTGGCCGGACTAGGCGGACTCGCTTTTCAGCTCGTTCCAGAGCATCAGCGCCCGGCATCCGGCGAAGGCTGTGGCGATGGCGGCCGTCTCCTCCAGCTCCGCGTCGCTGATGCCCATCTCCCTGGCCTTGCGCAGGTGGATCCTGGCGCAGGGGACGCAAGGCACCGCGAGGGAGAGGGCCACGGCGATGAGCTCCTTGGTCAGGATGTCCACCGCCCCCGGCCGGAGCGAAGTCCCCATGAAGTCCTGGAAGAGGTCGAGGGCCTGGTCGGGCGTGCCCGATCCCTCGGCGCAGCAATCGTTAGGGAGGCTTTTGTTCTTGTCCGTCATCTTTGACCCCTTGTTGGTTGGCGATCCGTCATTCGGCGGCGGCCGGCTTGTAGAACAGCCGGCAGAAACAGTGACCCTCGGCCGCCAATTCCTCTTCGATCTCGGCGCAGGGGCAGAGGATGTCCTTGGCGGGATCGAGGGGGTGGGACTGTTTGCAGGGACAGTAGTAGCGGCCAAAATCCTTGAAGTTGCGGGTCATCAACCCTATTACTTTGTTCCGCCGCTCGTCGTCAGCGTTCAGAATACAGCCTGTGAGCCGCGCAATCCCCATCAGGCGGTTAAGGTTAGTTCGATAGGCGTCATCTTCTTCAAACATATTGCTTCTCCCCGGAGTGCGGACGGAGGAGGACTATACTGCTCCCGTTTCGACGAAGTCAAGGAAACCGACGGAGGAGGCCCGGCTTGGCTCAGCGTGAGCGGCGCTCGATCAGGTATTCGAAGAAGCGCGATTTGATCTGGCGGGAGGCTATGGCCTGTTGGAGGGGCGGGAGCCTCAACAGGACGCCCAGGATCGCGGCCATGGCCCGATGGTTCCAGTGGGCCCGATTGTCGAAGATGAGATGGGCCAGCGTGCCGCGCTCGATGGCCATGGCCACGGCCCGGTGAACCGTGTCGACGGGCGTCAGGACGCGCTCCGGCCTCGCGTCCAGGCGGAGAGCTCGCTCGGGGCAAGCGCGCACGCAAACGCCGCAGCCCAGGCAATGCTTCTCGTCCAGCCGGGCCTCGCGACGTCGCGGCCGGACCGGGTCGTTGGCCGAAACAAGGCTCATGGCTTGGACGGGGCAGATATCCACGCACTTGCCGCAGCCGGTGCAAGCGGAGACGTCGATGCGGGGCAAATAATTCGTATGGATCGGGTAGACCGATCCGAACCGCCGGATGCCGATCAGGGCCTCACAGCAGCAGC
This sequence comes from Candidatus Aminicenantes bacterium UBA4085, assembly GCA_002383325.1. Taxonomy (GTDB): domain Bacteria; phylum Acidobacteriota; class Aminicenantia; order Aminicenantales; family UBA4085; genus UBA4085. Next base: position 68,984 of record DFYJ01000026.1, on the reverse strand, counting down.
CGCAGCAGTTGCAGATGAAGGCGGGACGGCGGCGGACGTTTTCGCCGAACTGGACCAGGCTCCCGTCTCGGGCCTGCCGCAGCAGGTCGAGACCCTCCTCGATGCCGATTCTCCGGGCGATGCCGTGGCGCGCGAGGGAGTCGGCGACGTTGCCGAAGGTCAGGCAGATATCCAGGGGCGCGGCGCAGGCCTTGCCGAGGTGGTCCATCTTGTGGCGGCAGTAGCAGACGCCGACAGCCCTGTGCTCGGCCGCCTTGACCACTTCGCTGGCCCGCTCATAGTCGAGGACATGGATCGACTTGTCCTCCGGCAGGGCCGGCTCGCTGACGAAGACCCGGCCGAGCTGGGTCGGGCCGTTGACGAACAGGGCCTTGATGAAGTCCTCCTCCACGTTCATGTACTGGTAGAAAAGCTCGGAGAGGAGCTTCTGGTCGATATCGCTCCGGACCCGCATCAGCGAGAACTCGAAGAACCCGGCCATCGGCGGCGGCAGGGAGTAGACGCTCGTTCCCTCCAGGTCGCTGTCGATGAGTAAACCGCGCCCGGCCAAGGCTTCGAGGACGCCGCGAGCCTTGGCCTCCGGCATCTTCCAGATTCGGGCGGCCTTGGACGCCGTGAACGGCTTGATGGGCAGAGCGGCCACCAGCCCGGCCTCTTTCTCCGAGAACAGGAGGCCCAGGATCTTGAACAGGAGCTCGTCGGGTGGGGCGCCCTGAGCGAAGCGGTTCAGCCTGCCGACCAGGCTTTGATAGGAGTCGCGGGCGGTTCGATGGGCCATGGCTCCGGCTCCATGATACGCTTCGGGCGGAGATTGGCAAGTCCTCCCGGCGGGAGGAAACCGGCGCCGGGCGGCCTCCGGGCGGGAAGGGCTGGCAGCGGCCCGGCGTTCGGCCTATAATTCCGGCATGGACCGATCCGGACGCCTTGGGCCGAAACCGGGAAAGGGATAGGGTGAGGACATGAACATCCAGCGCGCCGCCCGCACCGTCCTGCTGATCGCCGCCGTCGCAGCCGCCGGGGCCTCCTGTGTCCGCTCGCTGCAGCCGCTCTACGAAGCCGACGATCTGGTCTTCGACGAGCGTCTCATCGGCTCCTTCACGGACAGCGAGGGCGAGGACCTCTGGACCTTCGAGCGCGACGGGGAAAAGGAGTATCTCCTGACCTGCCGCACCTCCGAGGACGAGGAAGCGGCCACGTTCCGCGGCCGCCTGGGCCAGCTCGGCGGGGCCTTCTTCCTCGATCTGACGCCGGAAAAGAAGAGCGGCGGCAAGCCGCGCAACACCCTCATGGCCATGCATCTCGTACCGGCCCATACCTTCTGGCGGGTCCGCTTCGAGGGCGGCCTGCACTTGGATCCTTTCGATCCGGATTGGCTCAGGGAGGGGATCGCCGCCGGCCGGATCAAGATCGCCCACTACGCCGCGTCCGACGAGATCATCCTGACGGCCGGCCCCAAGGAGCTGCAGGCCTTCCTGGCCGGGCTGGCCGAAGACGAGGAGGCCTTCCCGCCCTCGGGCGAAGCCCTGCGCAGGAAATAATCCCCCCGTCCTCGTCCGTTGCTTTTGGCCGGGCGATTCCATATCATTCCAGCGGCCTTCATTCCGTCCGCTTCGAGGTTCGTGCCATGACCATCCGATCCGCGGGGATTCACGCCACGATCGCCCTTCTTCTTTTGGCCGCTTCCGTCGCGGCCGCACCGGACGCCTCCGCCCAGAGAGGCGCGAAATCCGCCCCCGCCCCCAAGGCCGGGCCGGCTTTCGCCGGCGGCCTGAAGCCGATCGACCTGGCCGGCTCCTGGGTTGTCAGCCTCGATCCCGGCGACAAGGGCTTGGCCGAGCGCTGGTTCGACAAGTCCCTGGTCTCCAAAACGAGCCGGGTCATCCGCCTGCCCGGTTCGCTGGCCGAGGCCAAGATGGGGGACGATATCTCGATCGACACGGCCTGGACCGGCGACATCGTGGACAAGTCCTGGTTCAGCGCCCCCGAGTACGCTCCCTATCGCGCTCCCGGCTCGGTCAAGGTCCCGTTCTGGCTCAATCCCGACAAGCACTACGTCGGCCCGGTCTGGTACCAGAAGGACGTGACCATCCCGAAGTCCTGGAAGGGCAAGCGGATCGTCCTGAGCTTGGAGCGCTGCCATTGGGAGACGCGGCTGTGGGTCGACGGAGTGGAAGCGGGGATGCGCAACAGCCTCAGCGCCCCCCACGAGTATGACGTGAGCCGCTTAGCCTCGCCCGGCAAGCTGCGCCTCCTCCTGCGGATCGACAACCGCCTCCGCGACATCGATGTCGGAGAGAACGCCCACAGCGTCACCGATCATACTCAAACCAACTGGAACGGCGTCATCGGGAAGATGACCCTGGCGGCCGGATCGCCGCTTCACATCGACGGCGTCCGGGTCGATCCCGACGTGCCCGGCCGCAGGATCAAGGTCACCGTCGGAGTGGTCAACGACACCGGCCGCCCGCAGGCCGGCAATCTCGTCCTGACGGCGGACCGGGTCAACGCGGCCGGGACGGCCGCCGTCGCCCCGCTCTACGCCCGTTTCGCGGCCGAGCCCGGCCGCTCGGAAACCGCCGTCGAGTACGCCCTCGGCTCGGACGCCGCCCTGTGGGACGAATTCTCACCGTCCGTCTATGCTTTAAAGGTCTCCCTGCGCGGCCTGGCTCCGGGCGCGCGCGACGATCGGACCGTCTCTTTCGGCCTTCGCGATTTCAAGGCCCAGGGCACCCGCTTCGCCGTCAACGGCCGGCCGGTGTTCCTGCGCGGCACGCTAGAGTGCGCTATCTTTCCCAAGACGGGTTACCCTCCCATGGCGGCGGACGAGTGGCGCCGAATCTTCCGCGTCGTCCGCGACCACGGGCTCAACCATGTCCGCTTCCATTCCTGGTGCCCGCCGGAGGCGGCTTTCGAGGCGGCCGATGAAGCCGGCATCTATCTCTACGTCGAGTGCCCCCTATGGGCCGAGATCGGCGAAGGCCGGCCGATCGACGCCTGGCTTTACGAGGAGAGCGAGCGGATCGTTGCGGCCTACGGCAACCATCCTTCCTTCTGCCTGATGGCCTACGGCAACGAGCCGTCGGGCAAGGTCCAGGCCCGCTTCCTGGGCGATTTCGTCAACCACTGGAAGAACAAGGACCGCCGGCGGGTCTACACCAGCGGCGGCGGCTGGCCGCAAATTCCCGAGAGCGATTTTCATGTCATGGCCGAGCCCCGCATCCAGCGCTGGGGCGAGGGGCTGGACTCGATCATCAACGGGCAGGCGCCCCAGACCCTCTTCGATTACCGTGACGTCGTCGGCAAGTTCGACAAGCCGGTCATCGGCCACGAGGTCGGACAATGGTGCGTCTACCCGAATTTCAAGGAGATCGACAAGTACACCGGTGTTCTCAAGGCCAAGAACTTCGAGATCTTCCGCGATTCGCTGGCGGCGGCCGGCCTGGGGGCTCTGGCTTCCGACTTTCTCTACGCCTCCGGCAAGCTCCAAGCTCTCTGCTACAAATCCGATATCGAGGCGGCTCTGCGCACGCCGGGCTTCGCCGGCTTCGAGCTGCTCGACCTGCACGACTTTCCGGGCCAGGGCACGGCCCTGGTCGGGATCCTGGATGCCTTTTGGGACGAGAAAGGCTACATCTCGCCGCTGGAGTTCCGCCGCTTCTGCGGGCCGACCGTGCCGCTGGCCCGCTGGCCCAAGCGGGTCTATCTCCAGAGCGAGGATCTGGCCGTCCCGGTCGAGGCGGCCCACTTCGGGCCGGCGCCGCTTCGCAAGGCCGTCCCGGAATGGGCCTTGATGAGCGCCCGGGGGGAATTCCTTCAGCGCGGCCGGCTGGCTGAGCGCGACATCCCCCTGGACAACGGCGTCTCCCTGGGCGAAGTCCGGATCAAGCTGGCCGGGTTGTCCGCGCCGGCCCGCTACCGGCTGACAGTCCGGCTGGCCGATGGTGAAAATGGCTGGGATTTCTGGGTCTACCCGGACGATGCGCCGGCCGCCCCGCCCGCCTCGGACGTGCTGGTGGCCCGGAAGCTCGACGCCGCAGCCCTCGAGCGGCTGAAGGCGGGAGGCAAGGTGCTGCTGGTCCTGGAGAAAGGCGCGGTCAAGCCTGATCAAGGCGGCGACGTGGCCCTGGGCTTTTCCAGCATCTTTTGGAACACGGCTTGGACCTCGAAGCAGGCCCCCCACACGCTGGGCCTCCTCTGCGATCCCAAGCACCCGGCCTTGGCCGGATTCCCGACCGACGGCTACAGCGACTGGCCGTGGTGGGACGCGGTCAAGCATGGCCAAGCCGTCCGCCTGGCCGGACTGGGCAAGGGTTTCATGCCCATCGTCCGGATCATTGACGACTGGTTCACCAACCGCCCGCTCGGGCTGATCTTCGAGGTCAAGACGGGGGGCGGCCGGCTCCTGCTCTGCGCTTCCGACCTGATCAGCGAGGCCGCGAAGCGGCCCGAGGCGCGCCGGCTCCTGAGCAGCCTCACCATCTACGCGGCCGGGCCGGCCTTCGACCCCAAGACCGCGGTCGATCTGAGCGTCATCCAAGGGCTCTTTAGATAGGAGGAATCCTCATGGGCAAGAGCCGTCTTCGCCGCCGCATCGTCCTTGGGCTTCTGATCCTGATTTTAGCCGCGGGAGCCTACGTTGGCTACAAGAACCGGGAGTTCATCGAACAGCTCCCCATCGGCTCCGGAGTCAAGGCCAAGACGCTGGCCACTTCGCTCTTCCTGCAGGGCCGCGACGAGGCCACCGTGCTGGCCGAGGACATCGGGTATCACCCCTTGTTCAAATACTTCAAGGCCAGGGTCGACCGGGAGCGGAGGACCGTGTCCGTCTCCTTCCTCGCCCCGGGGCTGTTCAAGAAGAAAGCCGTCTACCTGGACCAGCTCGGCACGGTCCTGTTGAACGGCGGGGTCAAAGAGAAGGACGTCCGGGCCTGGAAGCCGAATATCCCCGCTCCCGAACCCGCCGACGCGGCCGCGCGCCCGTGGCCGGAGGGCGACCTGCTGCCGGAAGCGCCCGACTTTGAGGGCATCGATAGGTCCGCCCTGAGCGCCGCGCTGGACAAAGTCTTCGCCGAGCCGGATCCCGACCGGCTCAAGCGGACGCGGGCCGTGGTTGTGGTCAAGGATGGCCGGTTGATCGCCGAGCGCTACGCACCGGGCATCGCCCCGGACATGCCGCTCATCGGCTGGTCCATGTCCAAGAGCGTTACCAGCGCCCTGGTCGGCATCCTGGTCGGGCAGGGCAAGCTCGACGTCCAAGCTCCGGCCCCCGTGCCGGAATGGTCCGATCCGCAAGACCCCCGCCACGCGATCACCCTCCACCAGCTCCTGCAGATGTGCCCGGGGCTGGAGTGGTACGAGGAATACGCCGACCACCCGGTCTCCGACGTCAACCGGATGCTGTTCATGAAAGGGGACATGGCGGCTTACGCGGCGGCCAAGCCGCTGAAGAACCCGCCCGGCATGGTCTTCGAGTACTCCACCGGGACGACCCTGTTGATCAACCGCATCATCCGGGCGGTCATCGGGGGCCAGGATGAGTATTGGGCTTTTCCGCGCCGGGCCCTGTTCAACCGCATCGGCATGCGCACGGCGGTCGTTGAGCCCGACGCGTCCGGCACCTTTTCGGGCGGATCCTACGTCTACGCCTCGGCCCGGGATTGGGCCCGCTTCGGCCTGCTCTATCTCAACGATGGGGTCTGGGCAGGGGAGAGGATCCTGCCGGAGGGCTGGGTGGCCTACACCGTCACGCCCTCTCCGGCGGCCAAGGAAGGGGATTATGGAGCCCAGTTCTGGCTCAACCGCGGCCCGTTCGGAGCTCCGGAGAAGAGGACCTACAAGAGCCTGCCGGAGGACATCTTCTGCTGCGACGGATACCAGGGCCAGTTCATCGCCATCGTGCCGTCGGCCCGCCTGGTCGTGGTCCGGCTGGGCATGACTTGGAAGGGCGATTGGGGGACCGAGGACCTGATCAGAGACGTGATGGCGGCAGTCCAAAACAAGGAGATCTTGTGATGCCCATGCGAAAAGCGACGATGTTCGCCGTGGCCGGGCTGGCCCTGTCCCTGGCGCTGGTTCCGGCCGGAGCCACCCAGAAGCCCGACGGCCCGGCGGTGCTGAGCCTTAAGCGGCAGGCGGAAGCCGCTGACGCCTGGCTGAAGATCCGGCTGGAGCGGCTGGTGCCGGAAATCATGCGCCAGGAAGGCTTCGACATGTGGCTGGTCATCTGCCGGGAGAGCAACGAGGACCCGGTCTTCATGAGCCTGGTCCCGTTCAACCAGATGTACGCTTCGCGCCTGTCGATCCTGGTCTTCTTCGACCGGGGCGAGGCGGGGGTGGAGCGCCTGGCCGTGTCCCGGCGCGGCATCGGCGGCCTGTACAAGGCCGTCTGGGAGCCGGAGAAGATCGGCCAGTGGGAGTGTCTGGCCCAGGTCATCCAGGAGCGCGACCCCAAGCGGATCGGCATCAACGAGAGCCCGACGTTCAACTACGGAGACGGGTTGTCGGCCTCGCTGAAGGCGTCCCTTATCCAGGTCCTCCCGGCCAAGTACGTCTCGCGCCTGCAGTCGTCGGAGCGGGTGGCCGTGCGGGTCCTGGAGCGGCGCTCGGCCGAGGAGCTGGAGATCTATCCTCATATCATGGCCATCGCCCACGGCATCATCGCCGAGGCTTTCTCCAGCCAGGTCATCACTCCCGGCGTGACGACCACCGAGGACGTGGTCTGGTGGATGAGGGAGCGGACCCGGTCCCTCGGCCAGACCAACTGGTTCCAGCCCTCGGTCGAGATCCAGCGCCCCAAGAACAGCCCCTACGGAGCCAGCCCGGTCATCCACCGCGGCGATCTCCTGCACTGCGACTTCGGCATCGTCTACATGGGCCTGTGCACCGACACCCAGCAGCTGGCCTACGTCCTCCGCGAGGGGGAGGACGGCGCGCCGCTGGGCCTGCGCAAGGCCCTGGCCGAGGGCAACCGGCTGCAGGATATCCACCTCGAGGAGATGAAGGTCGGCCGGACGGGCAACGAGGTCCTGGCCGCGGCCCTGAAGCGGGCCAAGGAGGAAGGCCTCAAGCCCAGCATCTACACCCATCCCCTGGGCCGGCACGGCCATGCGGCCGGGGCCATCATCGGTCTTTGGGACAAGCAGGACGGGGTGCCGGGGACGGGCGACTTCCCGCTCTTCGCCGACACGGTCTGGTCGATCGAGCTCAACGTCCGGTCGAAGGTGGCTGAGTGGGACAACCAGGAAGTCACCATCGCCCTGGAGCAGGACGCCGCCTTCACCAAGGACGGGGCCTACTTCCTGGATGCGCGGCCGACCAAGCTGCGGCTCATCCGCTGATCGCCGGCTTGCGCGGCGCGGACTTCAGTCTTCTTGGGGCGCGCCGTGGGGGACATCCACGGCGGCCAGGCGGTTCGCGGGGCCGTCGAGCTCGAGGGCGATGACCGTGTCCGCACCGCGCCGGTTCCCGGGATCGACGGCGATCTCGATGCCCTGTCCGGACTGGCGGACGACTGCCGGCCCGCCGCCCAGGACGCGCCCGGATAGGATCTTGGCTGAGACTGAGGGCAGCCGGAGCGTATCGCCCCGCCATTCGAAGGCGTGGACGTAGATGGTCCGGCCCTTGCGCGTCGAGGCGCCCCACTCGCCCGGCTTGAACGGACCGCCGCGCGTGCCGTAGATGCTCTCACCGCATTCGCCCAGCCAAGACCCGACTTTCTTCAGCACCTCGATCTGGCGCGGCTCGATCCGGCCGTCGGGCATGGGGCCGACGTTGAGGAGCAGGTTGCCGTCGCCGCCGGCGCAGCGGGCCAGAATGCGGATGACCTCGTCGGCGCTCTTGATCTTGTCGTCAGGCTTCCAGGACCACTGGGTGCCGAGGGTCATGCAGGTCTCCCAGGGCTGCTTGTCGTTGTAGGCGCCGATCTCCTGCTCGGGAGTGAGGTAGTCGGCGTCCGGTCCCGTATACTTGTCGGCGGTGTTCCCGCCGAAAGCGCATTCCAAGCGGTTGTTGATGATGATGTTCGGCTGGGCCGTTCGGACGATGCTGTAAGTCTCGGCCTGGTCCCAGGGGATGGTCATGCCGTCCCAGTCGAACCACATCAAATCGAGCCGACCGAAGCGGGTGACCAGCTCCCGAATCTGGCCCTGCATGCGCTTGACGTAGTCCGCGTTGCGCTCCGTGCGGCAGTCGGGATCCCACCAATCCATGGGCGAGTAGTACCAGCCGATCCGCAGGCCGGCCTTGCGGACGGCGGCGGCGAGCTCGCCGCAGACATCCCGCTTGAAGGGGCTGTTGCCTATGTGGTAGTCGATGGTCGCAGTAGGCCAGAGGCAGAAGCCGTCGCAGTGCTTGGCCGTCAGGACGACGTAGCGGGTGCCGGCTGCCTTGGCGACGGCCGCCCACTCGCCGGCGTCGAACAGGGTCGGGTTGAAGCCCTTGTAGAGATTGTCGTATTCGGCCGCCGGGACTTCGCCCTTGTTGGGGCACAGCGGATTCGTATTGGCCCGTGACCAGCTGATCTCGGTGCCCTTGAGGCTGACCGGCCCCCAGTGGATGAAGAGGCCGAAGCGGGCTTCGCTCCACCAGGCCAGGCGCTCCGCGGGCGTGGGGCCGGAGCTGGCGCCGGAAGCCGGATTCCCCGGCGTGCCGGCGAGCGTCGCTGCAACCAAGAGCGCGATGGGGGCCCAGGCGAGGTGGAGAACGACCTTCAGTCTTATGAGGGGAAAGGCCGTCTCTAGTCCTTCTTCGGCAGCGGCAGCACTCCGGCCAGGTCGCCGATGACGTTGATCAGTTGGGCGTCGGCTGGGACGACGATCTTGGCGTTTGTGGCCATGGCCTTCTCGACTGTCTCCAACCGCCGCAGGAGCTGGGCATTGCCGATGAAATAGCGGTCGGCCGCCTCGTTGACCAGCTTGATGGCCTGGGCCTCGCCTTCGGCTTCCAGGACCCGGGCCTGCTTGACGCCATCGGCCTTCTTGATCTCGGCCCGGCGGGCGCCGTCGGCTATAGTCTCGGTCGCGGTGGCGAAGTCGATGGCCGCGATCTTCTCGTTCTCGGCCTTGACCACCTTGTTCATCGTCTCCTGGACGTCCTTGGGCGGGTCGATCTCCTTGAGCTCGGTGCGGACGATCTCGATGCCCCAGGAGCCGGTCTCCTCGCGCAGGGTCTTCTGCAGCTCGGAGTTGATCTTGCCCCGCTCGCTGTTGGCCGACTTGAGGGTCAGGGTGCCGATGATGTTGCGCAGGGTGGTCCGGGCCAGGTTGACGATCTGCCATTGATAGTTGTTGACGTTGTACTGGCAGTTCTTGACGCTGATCTCGTCTTCCTTGACCTTGAAGTAGACCTGGGCGTCGACCCGGGCGTTGAGGTTGTCGTTGGTGATGATCTCCTGCGGCTGGGCGTCGACCATGACCTCGGTGACGTTGATCTGGAAGATCCGGTCGATGAGGGGGATGATCCAGTTGAAGCCGGCGTTGGCGAAGCGGTTGTACCTCCCCATCCGCTCGATCAGGCCCCGGTGGGTCGGCCGGACGATGCGGATGCCGGACAGGAAGATGATGATGATGAAGATCCCGACGACGATGCCGATAGGAGTGAGTGCCATGGTCATCCCTCCTTGAGGATAGGCGTACCGCCATTGTAGCCCCGCGGCCGCCGCGGTGCAATGGCCGGCCCGGCGATCCGCCTGGCCGCCAGGGCCGCGGTCGAGAAGGCGGCCTGGAGGTTNNTCATTCCTTTCCGCCGCGAAGGTTAGCAGATATTCGGGGGATCATCAAGAAAACATAAGTGCCGCAGCCTCTTCACCCGCGACATAGCCGGTGGAGAAGGCGGCCTGGAGGTTGTAGCCCCCCGTGTCGCCGTCGATGTCCAGGACCTCCCCGATGAAGAAAAGGCGGGGCGCGAGCCGGGATTCCATGGTCTTGGGATTGACCTCGTCCAGCGCCACGCCGCCCCGGGTGGCCATCGCCTCGTGGGGACTGCCCAGGCGGCTGACGACCAGCGGCCAGCCCGTCAGGAGCCGGATGAGAGAAGCGCGGTCAGGCTTGGACAGATGGGCTCCGGTCAATTCCGGATCCACACCGGCCGCGGCCAGGAGCTTTTGGACGAAGCGCTCCGGCAGGTCGAAGGCCGCCAGGATGGTCCCGATCCGGCGCAGGCCGGACTCGGCGATGCGCCCGAGGAGGGCCTCTTCCATCGCTTCCGGTGAGAAGCCCGGGAGAAACGCTATCTCCAGCGTGTCGCCAGCCCGGATGAATCGCGAAAAGTCGAGAATTCCCGGGCCCGACAGCCCGGAATGGGTCAGCAGGATATCCCCGGTATGGCGCCGGATCGTACGCCCCTCCCGGACGATCGCGACCGTCCGCTCGGGGAAGGAGATGCCCGCCAGATCGGAGAAGGGGTGATCCTGGATCTGTGCGGCGCAAAGGGCAGGGCCGGTCTCGGTCACCCGATGGCTCAGGCCGCGGGCCATGGCGTATCCACCGCCGGTCGATCCCGTGCCCGGGTAGGTGATGCCGCCGGTCGCGATGACCGCCCGTTCCGCCGTGTAGGACGCCCCGCCCGTCCGGACCAGGAATCCCCGGCCATGGATGGCGACCTCGATGACCGGATCCCCGCACCGGATGGCGACGCCGGCGGACGCGCAGGCGGCCAACAGGGCGTCCAGAATATCAGCCGCTTTGCGCGAGGCCGGGAAGACCTTGCCGCCGGGCTCGACGGCCATCGGGACGCCGCGTTCCTCGAAGAAGGCCATCAAATCCCGGCTCCCGAAATTCATCAAGGCCGGTTTGAGGAATCCGCCGTTGTCCCCGTAATGGGACAGAAAGGTCTCGATCTCCCCGTCGTGGGTGATGTTGCATTGCCCGGATCCGGAGAGAAGGAGCTTGCGGCCCGGGGCGGCTTTCTTTTCCAGGACGACGACCCGCAGGCCCCCCTCGGCCGCCCGCAGGGCGCAAAAGAGCCCGGCCGGTCCGCCGCCGATCACTGCCACGGAATAGGTATTCATGGGTGGGGTGCTGCCTGCCCCCCTATCATAGCATGGCCGGACGTTCCGCGCCTCTCGCCCGCCCCGCGGCCGTATGGTAGAATCCGGGCCGATGCCGAAGAGAGCCCTTGTCATCGCCTTGGGCCTCGGCGCCGTCCTGGCCTCGGGAACGATCTCCTGTTCGGGCCGCTCACTCGGGATCGTGCGCTACGTCGCGCCCTCAGGTAGCGATGCCTGGTCGGGGCGTCTGGCCGAGCCGAACGCGGATCGGACGGACGGGCCGCTGGCGACGCTCGAGGCGGCCCGCCGGGCTGTGCGGTCCGTCCTGGGCGATAGCCGTTCCGCCGAAGCCGATGTCACCGTCTGGATCGCCGCCGGCGACTATCGCCTGGGGACTTCCTGGCGCTTCGGCGCGGCCGACTCGGGCCGCCCGGGGCATCCGGTCCGCTGGCGGGCCAAGCCGGGAGATGAAGTCCGCGTCACCGGCGATCGAGCCCTTGAAGGCCTTTCCCCGGTCCTCGACCCCGCCGTCCTGTCCCGCCTGGCGCCGGAAGCCAGAGGGAGTATCCGTGTCGCCGATCTGAAGGCCCAAGGCATCGCCGATCCGGGGCCGATCGAGCCGCGCGGCTCGCCCGGGCTGGAGCTCTTCTCCGGCCGGGAGCTCATGCCGCTGGCGGCCTATCCCGACGAAGGCTGGCTCCTGATCTCCGATGTGCCCCAATCAGGCCCCAGGCGCCTGCACGAGGGCCTGGAGCGGGAGAAGCGCTTCGACGGCGTGCCCGTCGGACGCCACTACGGCCGCATCGCTTGCCGGGATGACCGTATGGCCCGCTGGTCCGACGCCGGCGAGATCTATGTCCACGGCTACTGGACCTGGGATTGGAGCGACTCCGTCCAGAAAGTCGCCTCCATCGACCGCCGCCGGGGCGAGGTTGTCCTGTCCGAGCCGCACCACAGCTACGGCTATACCAAGGGCCAGCGCTTCCGCTTCCTCAATGTCCTGGAGGAGCTCGACCGGCCCGGGGAGTGGGCCTTGGACCGCGCCGCCGGCCGACTCTATGTCTGGCCTCCGGAGCCGGCGGGCGCCGGCAGCCTGGCGGTCTCGATGCTGGCCGAGCCGCTCCTGCTTGTCGAGGGCGCATCCGATCTGTCCTTCGAAGGCCTGACTTTCGCCGAATCGCGCGGGCCGGGGGCCGTGGTCAAGGATTCGCGCCGCGTCCGGCTGGCCGGCTGCGAGCTGACCAACCTGGGCGGGGATGCCGTCATGATCGAGGGTGGAGAGGCCTGCGAAGTGCGCTCCTGCGATATCCATGACCTGGCCCTGGGAGGCATCCGCCTCGAAGGCGGCGACCGGAAGACCCTCCTCCCGGGCCGACACGCCGCGATCAACAACGACATCTACCGCTTCAGCCGCTGGATCCGGACCGGGCAGGTGGCGATCCGGCTGGCGGGAGTCGGAAGCCTGACGTCCCATAACCGGATCCACGACGCGCCGCACGAGGCCATCGTCCTGGCCGGCAACGACCACGTCATCGAGTCCAACGAGATCTTCGGCGTCTGCCGGGAGACGGGAGACTCGGGGGCCTTCCACACGGGCCGCGACTGGACCTGGCGGGGCAACGTCCTGCGGTACAACTACATCCACGACCTCCAAGGGCCGGGCCTGCACGGCGTCATGGGCATCTACCTGGACGACTGGGGCTCGGGCTTCACCGTCTTCGGCAACCTGCTGGTCCGGGCCGGGCGCTCCATCATGATCGGCGGCGGCCGGGACAACCTGGTCGAGAACAACGTTGTCATCGAGGGCTCGCCGGCCCTGCATGTCGATGCCCGCGGGCTGAGCTGGGCGGGCTACTATTTCGACGGCACCTACCCAACGCTGTTCAAGACCTACGCCGAGATGAAAGCCGGGGAGCCGCCCTACTCGGAGCGCTATCCCGGGCTCAAGACGATCCTGCAGGACGAGCCGGCCCGGCCCAAGGGCAACCGCATCGTCCGCAACATCTCCTGGGGCGGGCGCTGGCTGGATGTCTATGATGCCAACGTTTTCGACTTGGGCCTAGTTGAGTTCAAGGACAACGTCTCGGCCGACCCGGCCCTTTTGCGGCGGCTCGAGCCCGGCTTCAAGGGTTGGGATCCCTACTATCTCAATATCGACCTGGGCCGGAGCTATGTCCTGCTCCGGCCCGGCGACCCGGCCATGGCCAGGGAATTCGCCGGCAATCTCTTTCCCCCTGACCCCCCCGCGGCCTTTGATCCGGCCCGGATGACCTTGACCATCCCGCCCGGCTCTCCCGCCGCCCGGATCGGCTTCCAGCCGATCCCGCTCGAGGGCATGGGTTTGGTCGTTGATGAATTCCGCAAAAACAGATAAGGAATGAACTGAGAAGGAAGCCATGACCAGCAAGGAACGCCTGCTCGCCGCTCTGAACCGCGAGAAGCCCGACCGCCTGCCCGTCACCGTGCACCAGTGGCAGAAGTACCACCTGGACACGTTCATGCGCGGGATGGACGACCTGGCTGCCAACCGGGCCGTCGGCTTCGACGCCCAGATCCAATACTTCGAGAGCATGGACCAGTTCTGGCTGACGGATGCCGACTTCAACAAGATCGGCTCCCCGGACTGGCGCGACGAGGCCGTGGTCATCTCGGCCGATCCCGACCACCGGGTCGTCCACCATGCCATCACGACGCCCCGGGGCCTTCTGACCTACAAGACCGAGGGCGATCGCAGAACGACCTGGATCACCGAGTACCTCGTCAAGCGGGACGAGGATATCGACCTCATCCGCGACTTCATGCCCGTGCCCAGGTTGGATCCGGCCCCGGTCCTCCGCCGCTACGACGAGGTCGGCGGCCACGGCATCCTGCGCGGCTTCGTCTGGGGCGACCAGGCCGGCTGCTGGCAGCACGCCGCCTGCCTGATGGACATCAGCGAACTGATCATGGCCGCCATCGACAAGCCGGACTGGGTCCACGCCCTGCTCAAGATCCTGCTGGCGAAGAAGCTCCGCTTCATCGAGTCCATGCGCGGGGCCCGCTTCGACCTGATCGAGACGGGCGGCGGCTCGGCTTCCTCGACCCTCATCTCGCCCCGGATGCACGAGGAGTTCTGCCTGCCCTACGATCGGGTCATGCACGACGCCCTGCACGACCTGGGCTTCAAAGTGATCTATCACACCTGCGGCGGCACCTTCGGCATCGAGGATCTGATCGTCCGCAACGGGGCCGACGCTTCCGAGACCCTGGCCCCGCTCTCGATCGGCGGCAACCAGGAGCCTTGGGAATTCAAGCGCAAGATCGGCGGCCGCCTGGCGCTGATCGGCGGGGTGGACCAGTTCAACGTCCTGACGACCGGCACGCCGGACCACATCCGCCGGACGGTCCGCAAGCTCTTCGAGACGGTGGGGGACCAGGGCGGGTACATCTGCTCGGCCTCGGACCATTTCTTCGATGCGCCGGTGGAGAACCTCAAGGCTTTCGCCGCGGCCGCCCATGAATGCGTCTATTGAAAGGCTCGGGCTGGAGATATCTCGCTTCCCTCGATAGAATAGGGAAGCCCAAGCGCCCCATGACCACCCGAAGGAAGTTCCTCCAAAACGCCGGTTGCGGCCTGGCCGCTCGGGCTTCTTGGCGGCTGCTCCCGTTCCTTCTCCTCGCCGCGGCGGCCTGCTTTGGGCCGCGCCTCGGCCCGGCCCCCGGAGCGGCTGCGCCGGTCCGCTTCGGCTTGATCGCCGACCTGCACTACGCCGACCGCGACCCGGCCGGCGGCCGCATGTACCGGGAGTCGACGGCCAAGCTGGCAGAATTCGTCGAGACCATGAACGCGGAGAAAGCCGACTTCATCGTCGAGCTGGGCGACTTCAAGGATCAGGACATCCAGCCCGTGCCGGTCCGGACACTTTCCTTCCTGCGGACGATCGAGGCCGTCTTGGCCGGATTTAAGGGGCCGCGCTACCACGCCCTGGGCAACCACGACGAGGACAGCTTGACTAAAGCCGAGTTTCTGGCCGCCGCGCCCAATACCGGCATCCCCCCATCGAAGACCTATTATTCCTTCGACCTCCGGGGCGTTCACTTTGTCGTCCTGGATCCCAACTTCCGCTCGGACGGGCGGGAGTTCAGCCGCGGCGACTTCGCCTGGGAGGACTGCAACTTTCCCCCGGCCGAGCTGGACTGGCTCCAAGCCGACCTGGCCGCCGGCCGGGGCCCGGCCGTCGTCTTCGTCCACCAGCAGCTCGACGGGGAAGGCGCCTACTATGTCAAGAACGCCGCCGCGGCCCGCCGGATCCTGTCCGACTCCCAGCGCGTCCGGGCCGTCTTCCAGGGCCATCGCCACGAAGGCGGCTTTTCGGAGATCGACGGCATCGCCTACATCACGCTCAAGGCCGCGGGCGAGGGCTCCGGCCCTGCGAACAACGCCTACGTCCTGGCCCAGGCCGCGCCCGACGGCACGGTCCGCATCCGCGGATTCCACAAGCTCGCAAGCGAGAGCCGGACCCTAGAGGCCCGGCGACCGGATCTTCGATAGAGGGGCAAGCCATGCCCAAGGAGAGGCCCATGCGCAAGACCGTTGCCGCCGTACTTTTCCTGACCTTGATCGCCGCCGCCGGAGGGGCGGCTGAGGAACGACTCGTTCTCACTCCCAAGCCCGGTCCGGAGCCGCGGATCAACGGCACCAAGCTCTTCGGCTGCCGCCCCAACACGCCCTTCCTCTTTGCCGTGCCCGCCACCGGCGAGAGGCCGATGGCCTTCTCGGCCGAAGGCTTACCGCCCGGGCTGTCGCTCGACCCGGCCACCGGCTTCATCACGGGCACGATCAAGGACCTGGGTGACTGGACGGTCACTCTGCGCGCCGCCAACGCCAAGGGCGCCGCCGAGCGGATGCTTAAGATCGTCTGCGGCCTCGACACCCTGGCCCTGACGCCGCACATGGGCTGGAACTCCTGGTACGTCTGGGAAAACCATGTCACCCACGAGATCATGCAGGCGGCGGCCCAGGCCATGGTCGACACCGGGATGAAGGACCATGGCTACATGTACGTCAACATCGACGACTGCTGGGCCGTCCGTCCCGATTCCAAGGAGCCCTCCTTGATGGGCGAGGCCCGCGACAGGAAGGGTCTGGTCAACTCCAACGGCCGCTTCCCCGACATGAAGGGCCTGACCGACCTGATCCACAGCCTGGGCCTCAAGGCCGGCATCTACACCTCGCCCGGCCCGCTGACCTGCGCCGGCCATGTCGGCGCTTACAAGCATGAGGAGCAGGATGTCCGGCGCTTCGTCGAGTGGGGCTTCGACTTCCTGAAGTACGACTGGTGCACCTTCGCCCAGGTCGCCAAGGACAAGAGCCTGGCCGAGTACCAGCGGCCCTACCGCGAGATCAGCGCCATCCTGGCCAAGCAGCCGCGCGACATCGTCCTCAACCTTTGTCAATACGGCATGGCCGACGTCTGGGAGTGGGGCCAGGAGGTGGGCGGCCACAGCTGGCGGACCGCCGGCGACCTGGGCTCGTCCTTCGAGAAGATCGGCCTCAAGCTCTTTCAGGACGGCTTCGATCTCTACGCCGACAAGGGCCTCCACAAATACGGCGGGCAGGGCGGCTGGAACGACCCCGACTACCTGCTGCTGGGCTACCTCTCCAACTGGGAAGGGGGCACGGCGCCCTCGCCGCTGACCCCCAACGAGCAGTATGCGCATGTCTCGTTGTGGTGCCTGCTGGCCGCCCCGCTCATCTTCAGCGGCGACATCACCCGGATGGACGACTTCACCCTCGGCCTGCTGACCAACGACGAGGTCCTGGAGGTCGATCAGGATTCGCTGGGCCGGCCGGCCCGCCGGATCAAGAAGGACGGCGACCTGGAGGTCTGGGCGCGTCCGCTCGATGACGGCTCCGTGGCCGTGGGGCTGTTCAACCGCGGCGAGGGGATGAAGCCGATCCGTGTGGACTGGAAAGCCCTGGGGATCGAGGGGCCGCAGGTCGTGCGCGACCTGTGGCGGCAGAAGGATATCGGCGCCGGCGCCATCGAGGGCTCTTTCGAGGGCCTGGTCGGCCGGCACGGCGTCCTGCTGGTCCGCCTGAGGCCGGTCAAGGCTTAGCGCGCGGCGCGTTTCCCCCCGGGATCCGGGCCGGAGACTGCGGGGAGACTGGAGGAAGGACATGAAGCTCATTCGCCCTGCCCTGGCGGGTCTGGCGTTGTCCCTCCTTCTGTGCCTCGGTGCGGCCGCCCAGCCCCTCGCCTTCGCCGTCCTGGCCGATACCCATATCGGATCCGGGGCCGCTGCATCTTCCGGGCTGGCCGCCCTGGTCCAAGCCATCAATGCCGATCCCTCCATCCGCTTCGTGGTCGTGGCGGGCGACGTCACGGAAAAGGGCCGCGACGCGGAGTTGGAGGAAGCCAAGGCTCTCCTCGGCCGCCTGAAGGCGCCCTGCCATGTTCTCCCCGGCAACCATGACACGCATTGGGCCGGCTTCGGGGGCTACGGCTTCCAGCGGGCCTTTGGCGGCGATCGTTTCGATTTCGAGATGGGCGGCGCCTTCTTCCTCGGTCTGAGCGCCTGGGACCAGGGCCACTTCGCCCCCGACGACGTCCTGTGGCTCGAAGACCGGATTCGCCGCATTCCCGCCGACGCGGACGTCTTCTTCTTCGTCCATTTCCCGCCTCCGAGCATCGACAACTGGGCCCGCGTGCATGCCGCCCTGCGGACGCGCCGGACCGTCGTCATCGCCGGCCACGTCCACGCCGATCGTCAGGACTATTTCCATGGCCTGCCCGTCTGGACGGTCCGGGCGGCCCTGGCCGGCGACGACCGGCCGCCTTCGATGGCCGTGGTGACGCTCGACCGTTCGACCGTGGAGATCGGCCGCCCCGATGCAGCCGGGATCCCGCGTCTGTGGGGCGCGTTCTCGCGGCGGGGGAGGGCTCCGGCCGCGGCCTTGGCTCCGGTCCCGACGCTCCCGTCCCGGGCCGAGGTCCTCTGGCGCCGGGATCTGGGCCGGCGGCTCGCCGCCGGGCCGATCTCGGACGGCCGGCGCCTTTACGCGGCCGACCATGGGGGGCGCATCACCTGCTGGAGCCGGACAGGCAAGATCCTTTGGACCTATCAGGCCAAAGCGCCGTTCATCAGCCGGCCCGCCGTCCAGGGCAAGTTCCTCCTGGCCGCCTCCGCGGACGGCCGGATCGTGAAGCTGGACGCGGCGCGGGGCGGCTTGTTCAGCGCCGCGGATCTCGGCTTGCGCCCGACGTCCCCCCTTGTTCCCTTCGAGACGCGTTCCGGCCGGATCCCGCGCTTCTGGCTGGGGACGTCGACCGGCCGGATCTTGGCCACCAACTCGTTCAACTTGACCCCCTACCTGACAAGCGATGCGGCCAAGGGGCTCATCCAATCGGCGCCCCTTCCCGTCGGCGGCCGGCTGGTCTTTGGGGCCTGGGATGGAAGCGCCCATGCGGTGGACGCGGCGACAGGCAAGGAGCTGTGGCGCTGGACCGAGAACGACAATTTCTACTACTCCCCGGCCGGATGCGCTCCCGCAAGCGACGGGCGCCGGGTCTTCTTCTGCGCCCCGGACGGATTCGTCTCCGCGGTCGACCTGGCGACCGGCCAGACCGTCTGGCGGGTCCAGGCCGGGGCTTGGGAATCGCTGGGCCTCTCGGAGGACGGGCGACGGATCCTGATCAAGTCGCGACTGGACGCCGTTCTCGTCCTGGACGCGGCCGACGGCCGGATCCTGCGGCGCATCGCCCCGGCCCACGGCGCCGGCGAGCTCGAGCCGGGCGCGCCGCTGGAGTGGAAGGGGCGCATCCTGCTGGGGGCCCGGACCGGCCGCATCCTGTCCATCGACGAGGGCGGGCGGGTCGAGACCCTGCTCGATCTCGGCCCGGGCTGTGTGCATACCCTTGTCCCCATGGGGGGCGGCCGCTTCGCGGCGGCCAACGTCGACGGCGCGGTGGCGGTCTTCCGCCTCCGCGATTGAAGGAGACCGTCATGGCGATCAAGAGAAGGGATTTTCTGAAGATGGCCGGGGCGGTCCCCTTGGCCTCCGCCGGTCCGTGGGTCCGGACGACGCGCCGATCGGGCGGCGCGGCGAAGCGGCCGAACATCCTCTTCATGATGTCCGACGATCACGCCTACCAGGCCATCTCCTGCTACGACGGCCGGCTGAACAAGACCCCGTCCATCGACCGGCTGGCCGCCGGAGGCGTCCGCTTCGAGCGCAGCTTCTGCACCAACTCCATCTGTGCGCCCTGCCGGGCCGTTCTGCTGACCGGCCAGTACAGCCACAAGAACGGCGTCATCGACAACGCCGTCGCGTTCGACGGCTCCCAGACGACCTTTCCCAAGCTCCTCCGCGCAGCCGGCTACCAGACCGCGCTGTTCGGCAAGTGGCACCTCAAGTCCGACCCGACCGGCTTCGATCATTGGTCCATCCTGCCCGGCCAGGGCGACTACTACAATCCGGACTTCATCACCGGCGGGGTCCGCGCGGCCCGCCAAGGCTACGTCACCGATTTGATCACCGACCAGGCCCTCGGCTGGCTCAAGGGCCGCGACGCCTCGAAGCCCTTCTGCGTCCTGCTGCACCACAAGGCCCCGCACCGCAACTGGCTGCCCGACCCCAAGCATCTGGACCTCTACAAGGGCGAGCGCCTCCCGGTCCCCGACACCTTCTTCGACGATTATGCGACCCGCAGCGCCGCGGCCCGGGAGCAGAAGATGAGGATCGCGGACGACATGATGCCCGGCTACGACCTCAAGCTCACGCCCGACGCGACCCCGGCCGACGACACCCCGGCCGAGGCGGCCCTGCGCAAGGAGTGGGAGGGGTGCCTGGCCCGCATGACGCCGGAGGAGAGGGAGATTTTCACCCGGGCCTACGCCGAGGAGAATGAGGCCTTCCGGAAGGCCGGCCTGCAGGGCCGCGAGCTGGCCGAGTGGAAGTACCAGCGCTACATCAAGGACTATCTGCGCTGCATCGCCTCGGTCGACGACAACGTCGGCCGGGTCTTGGACTGGCTCGAGGCGGCCGGGCTGGCCGAGGACACCGTGGTCATCTATGCCTCGGACCAGGGCTTCTACCTGGGCGAGCACGGCTGGTTCGACAAGCGGTTCATGTACGAGGAGTCGCTGCGCATGCCGCTCATCATCCGTTACCCGCGGGAGATTCCGCCCGCCGTCAATCGCCGCGATATGGTCCTCAATCTGGACTATGCCCCGACCTTTCTGGACTATGCCGGCTGCGGCGTCCCGGACGAGATGCAGGGCCGCTCGCTGCGCGGCGTCCTGCGCGGCCGGGCGCCCTCCGACTGGCGCCGGTCGGTCTATTACCACTACTTCGAGTACCCGGCCGTCCACAGCGTCAAGCGTCACTACGGCGTGCGGACGGACCGCTACAAGCTGATCCATTTCTACCACGACATCGACGCCTGGGAGATGTACGATCTGGAGAAGGATCCGAGGGAGCTGCGCAACGTGGCCGCGGAGCCGGCCTATGCCGGGACGCGGCGCAAGCTCGAGGCCGAGCTGGCCCGCCTGCGGACTTTCTACCAGGATACCGACGAAGCCCGCTTCCTGCCCAAGAAGTAGGGCGGCCGAGGGCGGGAGGCCCGGGGAAAGGACGGCACCGTGAAGAGCAAGAGATCGGCGGCGATGGGATTCTTCCTGGTTTTGCTGGCGGCCATTCCGATCATGATCATCGTCTTCCAGGTCCAGCAGAAGGAGACCGAGTCCGGGCCGGGGAAAAGCTATGCCTTCATCGAGCCGGGCGACGATGAGGCGGCCGTCATCCGCAAGGCCGCCTCGGTCGTGCCGTCGCCCCGCCAGGCCGACTGGCAGGCCCGGGAGCTGATCGCCTTCGCCCACTTCGGCATGAACACCTTCACCAACCGCGAGTGGGGCGAGGGGACGGAGGATCCCAAGCTCTTCCATCCGACGGAGCTGGACGCGCGCCAGTGGGCCCGGGTGTTGAAGGAGGCCGGGATGAAGACGCTCATCGTCACGGCCAAGCATCACGACGGATTCTGCCTCTGGCCCACGGCGCTGACGGACCACTCGGTCAAGAGCAGCCCCTGGAAGGACGGGAAGGGCGATGTCGTGGGCGAAGTCGCTGCGGCCTGCCGCGAGGCCGGCCTCGGCTTCGGGGTCTACCTCTCGCCCTGGGACCGCCACGAGAAGACCTACGGCGACTCGCCCCGCTACAACGAGTACTTCCGGGCCCAGCTGCGCGAGCTTCTGACCGGATACGGCCCGGTGGCCGAGGTCTGGTTCGACGGCGCCTGCGCCGAGGGCCCCAACGGCAAGAAGCAAGTCTACGACTGGCCCTCCTACTACAAGCTCATCCGGGAGCTTCAGCCGGCCGCCGTCATCGCCATCATGGGACCCGACGTGCGCTGGGTGGGGACCGAATCCGGGTACGGCCGGGAGACCGAGTGGAGCGTCGTCCCGGCCGACATCTCCGACCCTGCCGCCGTGGCCTCCGCCTCCCAGCGCGAGCCCCTGGACGGGGCTTTCACCCCCCAGGACCTGACCAAGGAGGACCTGGGCAGCCGCGCGGCGATCCGCGGGGCCAAGTCCCTCGTCTGGTACCCGGCCGAGACTGATGTCTCCATCAGGCCGGGCTGGTTCTACCATCCCGACCAGGATGACCAGGTCAAGCCGCCGGACAAGCTGGTCGACATCTATTTCAGCTCGGTCGGCCGCAACGGGGTGCTGCTCCTCAACGTCCCTCCCGACAAGCGGGGCTTGATCCATGAGAGCGACGCGGCGGCCATGCGGGAGATGCGGAGGATCCTGGAGGCTACCTTCGGCGCCAGCGCGGCGGCCGGGGCCAAGGCCAAGGCCGATACCCGGGCGCCCGGCCATGGCGCCGAGCTCATTCTCGACGGCGATCCGGCCTCGTATTGGCAGGCGGAACCCGAGGCGGAGGCCGCCGTGATCACTCTCAGGCTGGCTAAGACGGGGACGTTCGACTGTGCGATGCTGCAGGAAGCCATCGGGGTGGGCCAGAGAATAGAAGCCTTCCGGCTGGAATCCCGCCAAGGAGAGACCTGGACCGGGTTCGCCCGCGGCACCACGGTCGGGGCCAAGCGCCTCCTGCGCTTCGCCCCGGTGACAACGGATGCGATTCGGATTATCATCGAACAATCCCGTCTGAATCCGACGCTGGCCGCGTTCGGACTGCACAAGAGGGCGAAGTAAGGGACAGGGGAGGAAGGAATGCCTCGCCCGGCGCGGAAGCGGAGAAGGGGAGAGAATATGCGCTTGACCCATCGCAGGGGAAAAAAACCCGTAGCCGTCCTCTTGCTTGGGCTGGCCGTCACCCTACCCGCTGCGGCGGTCCGGCCGGCATCCCCGGCGCCGAGCGCTTTCCACTCCGCTTGGCCGGCTGGCGTGGAGCGGATCTGGCCCGGTCCGGAATACTGGACCAACCGACTGCAGGACTGGCGGATTCGAGACGGCCGCCTGGAATGCCTTCTGCCGGCCGCGGACCGCAACGTTCATCTTCTGACGCGGACGATCGGCCCCGGGGGAGGAACCCTGACGGTCGGCGTCCGCACGGCCATTGACGTGCCCTTCGAGAGCGCCCGCGGCCGCAACTGGGTCGGCTTCAGGATCGGCGCCAAGGGCCCCTTCCCCGACCCTCGCAACGCCGTCATCTACGGCCAAGGCTTGGAAGCCGGCCTGTCGTCCGAGGGGGACCTGTTCATCGGCGACTTCGAGCAGCTCCAGCGCGGCGCGGTCCAACGGACCCTGCGCGAGGCTCTCAGGTCGGGTGTCGAGCTGCGCTTCGAGGCCAAGCCGGAAGGCGGCCGGGCGGTTTTGAGGATCGCAGCCCTCGATCCCGCCTCGAAGGCTGTTCTCGGTTCGGTCGAGCAGGGCGGCTTCGATCCGGCCGCCCTGGAGGGGAACATCGTCCTGGTCAGCCATCTGCCTGAGCTTGGGAAGCCGGAGCCGGGCCGTTCGGCGGCCTGGTTTGCGGACTGGACGGTCGACGGCAGCATGGTGAGAAACCGGGAGGAAGGCGCCTTCGGGCCCATCCTGTTCGCCCAGCACGCCTTGAGCCGCGGCGTCCTCAAGCTGACCGCCCAGCTTCCGCCCGTCGGGTCCTCCGACGGATCGAGCGTCCGGCTCTTGACCCGCAAGGCCGACGGGACCTGGATGGATGTGGCCGACGCGCCCATCGATCCCGATGCCCGGACGGCGACCTTCCGCGCCCCCGGCTGGGACACGTCGCGGGACGTCCCCTATCGCCTCGTTTACGAGCTGGCCGCCGGCCCGCGATCGCGCACCCCGTTCACCTATGAGGGCAGGGTTCGGCGCGAGCCTACGGACAAGCGCCGTCTCACTCTGGCCGCCCTCTGCTGCCAGGACGATGTCGGATTCCCGCACGTCGAGATCGTCGAGCATGTCAGAAGCTTCGATCCCGACCTGCTGTTCTTCGCCGGCGACCAGATCTATGAGCGGGTGGCCGGATACGGCACCCAGACGGCGCCGGTGGAGGCGGCCATCCTGGATTACCTGCGCAAATGGTATCTCTACGGCTGGGCTTTCGGCGAGCTGCTGCGCGACCGGCCGGCGATCTCCATCCCCGACGATCATGACGTCTACCACGGCAACCTTTGGGGGGAGGGCGGCAAGGCGGCTTCCCCCGGCCCGAGCATGGAGGCGCAGGACTCGGGCGGCTACAAGATGCCGGCCCGCTGGGTCAACATGGTTCAGCGGACCCAGACCAGCCATTTGCCCGACCCGGCCGACCCGGCGCCCGCGGAGCAGGGCATCGGCGTCTACTTTTGCGAAGTCCGCTTTGCCGGCTTGAGTCTGGCCGTCGTCGAGGACCGCAAGTTCAAGTCGGCGCCCAAGGCCCTGCTTCCCGAGGCCCGGGTTCTCAACGGCTGGGCCAAGAATCCCGACTGGAAGGCCGTGCCGGCCGCGGACGTCAAGGGAGCGGCGCTCCTGGGCGAAAGGCAGATGAGGTTTCTGCGGAATTGGGCCGCCGACTGGTCGGGCGGGACGTGGATGAAGGCGGTGCTGTCGCAAACGCTCTGGTCCACTCCGGCCACTCTGCCGGAGGGTACGACGGGGGACGACGGCGTGCCGGAGCTCCGGATCCTTGAGCCGGGCGAGTACCCGCCCGACGACATCCCGATGGCCGACATGGACTCGGACGGCTGGCCTCCCTCGGCCCGCGCCGCGGCCATCCGCGAAATGCGCAAGGCCTTCGCCCTCCACATCTGCGGCGATCAGCACCTGCCCAGCACCCTCAAGTACGGCCTCGAGGCCTGGGGCGATTCGGGCTATGCCATCTGCGTCCCGGCCATTTCCAACCTCTGGCCGCGCCGATGGTTTCCCAAGGCGAAGGGGCTCAACCGCAAGCCGGGCGATCCGCGCTACGCGGGAGATTTCAAGGACGCCTTCGGGAACCGCATGACCGTCCTGGCCGCGGCCAATCCCCACGTCACGGGGCTGCAGCCGGCCTCTCTCTACGACCGATCGACGGGGTACGGCATCATCACTTTTGATCGGGAGACGCGGGATATCAGCCTGGCCTGCTGGCCGCGGCAGACGGATCCGACCGGGCCCGGGGCTAAGCCCTTCCCGGGCTGGCCGATCACTCTCAACCAGCTGGACAATTACGGCCGGGCGGCCAAGGCCTGGCTGCCGACGCTCGTCTTCAAGGGCATGGCGAATCCGGTCGTCCAGGTCGTCGACGAAAGGAACGGCGAGATCGTCTACACGGTCCGGTCCCGGGGCGCATCGTTCCGGCCCAAGGTCTTCGCGGCCGGCGCCTACACCGTGCGGGTGGGGGAGCCGGGAACGGAGCGCTGGAAGACCCTGCGGCGGGTCATGACCCTGCCCGCGGGAGGCCGGGGCGAACGGATCATAGAAATTTAGGAGTCTATTTCAATTTCCTCACAGCCGGGCCGACAAAACGTTCTGTCGGCCTCGGTTGATGTTGGGATGGGGAGGGGCTCATGGCGCGGCGCAAGAAAACCTGGCGGGAGAAGTACGAGGGCTCCCGGGGCTGTCCCAAGGTCGTGGCTCTCGGCGCCGATCTGCGCAGGAGGTGGGGCGGAGGGACCTGCGTCATCGCCACGCCCCGGCTGGTGGACGCATTGATGAAAAAGGTTCCGCGCGGCAAGGTCACCACGATCCATGAGATCCGGGCCGCCCTGGCCAAGGAGCACGGGGCCGAGATCGCCTGCCCCATCACCACCGGCATCTTCGCCTCCATTGCGGCCCATGTGGCCGAGGAAGACAAGGCCAAGCGCAAGCGGGGTGCAACTCCCTACTGGCGGACGCTCAAGGCCGGCGGCGAGATCAACCCCAAGTATCCCGGCGGTGTCGAGGCCCAGAAAAAGCTCCTCCAAGCCGAGGGGCATATCGTCGCGGCCAGAGGCCGAAAGACGATGATCTTAGATTGGGATAAAAAGGTCGCCAAGCTGGCCTAGGAAGAGAGACGAGTTCCCGGGTCGAGCGCATCTCCTAAGACTCAACCTCAGGCTGAAATGGGAAAGTTCAGGCAAAGAAGCTTGATCACGCTTGCCGGTCAGGTCGGCGTGCTCGTCCTCGGCACCGCGACTTCGATGCTCCTGGCCCGGGCTTTAGGGCCGGACGGCAAAGGCGTCTACACGATCTGCGCGCTGCTCCCTTTTCTGGCGGCCACTCTCTGCGAGCTGGGAGTGGTTCCGGCGAACGCCTATTTCCTCGCCCGGCAGCGGCACCCTCCCGCCGAAGTTCTGGGGAACAGCCTCCTGCTGGCCGCGGGGCTCGGGGGGGCCGGGATGCTTTTGGGAGCCGGCGCCGCGCTCCTCTTGGGAGGAACGTTTTTTAGCTCCATCCCTCGGGCCTGCCTCTTCGCCTCCCTCATTCTGGTCCCCGGCAATCTCTTTTTCCTCTTCACCCAGTCCGTTTCCCTCGGTCTGCAGCAATTCCAAGCGTACAACCGGGCCGCGGTCCTCCGTTCGGCGATTTTTCTGGCCGCCGCGGCAATCGCCGTGGTGCCGCTGAAGTGGGGAGTGGGAGGGGCGATCGCCTCCGCCGCCCTCTCCTTCTTCGCCGCCGGCGTCCTCCTTCTCCGCAAGACGGCGCCGCTTGCGGGGCGGCCCGTCTTCCGGCCCCATTGGGCCTATCTCCGGGATCTGAGCCGATTCGGGCTCCAGAGCCACATCGGCAACCTCCTGGTCTTCCTCAATTCCCGCGCGGACATGTTCCTGATCAACGGATTCCTCGGCCCGGCCGCTCTGGGGCTCTACAGCGTCGGGGTTCTTCTCGCCGAACAGCTCTGGCTGCTCAGCAACGCGGCCCAGCTGGTGGTCTTCCTCCATGTGGCCGCCGAGGAAGATCCCCGCGCCCGGGCCGCCTTGACCCCCCAAGCGGCTCGGGTGACCATGCTGGCCACAATCCCGGTCGCCGTCCTCCTCTGGCTCGCTGCCGGCCCCGTCGTGCAGCTTCTCTTCTCCCGATCGTTCCTTCCCGCGGCCCGGCCGCTGCGCGCCCTCCTCCCGGGAGCGGCGGCCTTGGGGATCTCGCGCATTCTCGGCAACGACATCGCCGGACGGGGAAAGCCGCTGATCAACGCCTACGTCAACGGGGGGGCGCTGGCTCTCAATCTCGGCCTGAACCTGCTTTGGATCCCGCGGCTGGGGGTCACCGGGGCGGCTCTCGCCTCCAGCGTCTCCTACACCGCCACCTTGTTGGCCCGGCTCGTCTTTTACTGCCGCCTCTCAGGGAATTCCTGGACTCGGGTCCTTCTCCCGGGACCCGGCGATCTCTCGCTCCTCCTTCGGATGGTCCGCCGACCCGGGATCCGGGCGGCGCTCTTCGAGGCCGAAAGTCCGCCGATGCCGGCCGCGGCCCGAACCGGCGACGGGATCATCCGCGCGGCGCTGATCACCCGATGCTTCTACCCCGATATCGAGGTCGCTGCCAAACGGGCGGTCAATCTCTACCGGCACCTCAACGAGCGCCAGGACCTGAAGGTCGATGTTTTGACGAATTCCCTCAACCGGGACGGCCCGGCGCGCAACGATTTCCCCCCGGACTTGAGCCGGGTGCGCTACCTGAAGCCCTACCGGAACCGGTTCGAGAGGGCCTTCTTCGAGGAGCGCACGCCCCTCCACAAGCTGTTGGCCCGGACGCTGTTTTTTCGGCGGATCGAAGACGGCTTTCCCCGGGCCGTCGAAGCGAGAGGGAACCTGGACGCCTACGACGTGATCTACCTGACCCTGCCGCCTTTCGCTTCCTTCCTGAGGCTGGCGCTCCGGCTGAAGCGGCGGCATCCCGGGACAAGGCTGATCCTGGAGTACCGGGACGAGTGGATCGGGGGTCTCGTCGCCTACGCTGAACGGAACCGGCTCGTCCACCCCTACCGTCGGGCCAAGAGCCTTTATCGGAAATTCCGGCACGACCTCGGTGCCCGCCGGGCGGCCGGCTTGGAGGCCCAGGCCCTGCGGGCGGCCGATCGAGTCGTCGTCGTCTCCCGGGAGATGCGCGACAACATGCTGAAGCGGATCGACGGCCTCGACGGCGGGCGGATCGTCTGGATCCCCAACGGGATCGGCGACGACGAGATCGGGGAGTTGTCCCGCCTTCGCCGGGAGAATCTCGTTCCCCCCGCGGAGATCCTCAGCCTGGTTTACGCCGGGACGCTTTTCGGCCCCCAGGATATTCGGCCCCTGATCCGGGCGGCCGGCCGGCTCGTCGATTCGGGTCGGATCCGCCCGGGGGATTTGGGGATCGACCTTTACGGCCGCCATGAACAGCACACCGCCGACTGGCCGGAGGAGATGAAAAGGCTCGTGGAATTCCGGGGTTCCGCCCCCCGCCGGGAAATCTTCCGGCAGTACTTCCTTCACGACGTCATCGTCTTCTTAATCGGGGACTGGCCGGGGGCGTCGACCATCATCACCGGAAAAATCCACGAACTCGTCGAGTCCGGACGGCCGCTCCTCGCTCTCTTGCCGCCGGACTTGGGGGGGGATGCGCGATCCCTGCTGGAACGCACCGACGCGGCCGTCATCGTCGATATCCGGGACGAGGCGGCGATCGGCGAAACGCTGCTCGATCTCCTGGGCCGGAAGCGCCTGGGTCGGCCGCTCGCCTCTCCCCGCCGGAATCTCGACTGGTTCCACGGCCTCTACCATTACCGCTCCATCTGCCAGACCCTTTATGAGACCTGCCTCCATCCGCCCGGATCCTCAATCGAGCCCGCCAGCATCCCGCAGGCGGCCTGGATGTCCCGGCCGCCGCTGTAGCGCCTGGCGACCGGCATTTTCAGGTGTCGGCTCAACGCATCCCGGAACGAGCCCAGCTCCTCGGCCGAAGGCGGCTGGAAGCGCCCCGTATCGTCGTTCACGTCGATGATGTCCAGCGTGACGGGGAGGCCCCGGACCAGGTCGGCCAGTTGGACGGCGTCCTCTTCCCGGGTATTGAACCCCGAGATCATCGTCCAAGCCAGGATCACGCGCTGCCTCGACCAGGCATGGTATGCCCGGATCGCCTCCATCAGCACCGGAAGGGGATGGGCCTTCTCAACGGGCATCAGCCCGCCGCGCCGGGCTGGGTCAGCGCTTGTCAGAGATATGACGAGGCGGAACGGCAGCTGGTCGGCCGTGAATCTCCGGATGCCCGGCACGACACCCGCCGTCGAGAGACTGATGGATTTGGCCGAGATCGCCGGTCCGCAGGGCTCGCTCAGAATCCGGGCCGCCTGGACGACGGCATCATAGTTCATCATCGGCTCGCCCATGCCCATGAAAACGACCCCGCGAACCGGGTGCGGCGAATCCTCGGCGATGTGAAGGACCTGATCGACCATCTCCCAGGCCGCAAGGTTGCGGACGAAGCCCATCCGCCCCGTGGCGCAGAAGGCGCAGCCCAAGGCGCATCCTACCTGGGCGCTTACGCAAACGATGGTTTTCTCTTCTCCAGCCCGATGAAGCAAGGGAATTCCCACGGCCTCGAACAACTCCGGTCCGTCGCCACGGAAAAGATATTTAACGAATCCATCCCGCGAAGAGACGGCCTTGTGCCGCCGGGCCAGCCGCGGCAGGCGCACCTCCGCCCGGATGCGCGCCAGCAGCTTGTCCGATACCTCGGGCAGGCTCTCGGGAAACGCGTCGCGCCTCGTCACCACCGCTTGGAGCCGCCGGGCCAGGCGCAGGGATACGCCCAGCGGCGCCAACGCAGCCTGCAGCTCGGGTGCGGTAACGTCCTTGAGGATGATGGGCATGGGTCGGGAGGTTGATCTCTACAAATCGGCCGGCTCCAGCCTCGGGGCCAGAAGCTGGATGATCAGGAGCGCGAGCAGATAGGCCGAGCCCGCGATGATGAAGAGGATCGTGTAGCTGCCTGTCTTCTCGATGATGTGGCCCGCGCCGGCGGAGAAGAGCATCCCTCCCGCGGCGCCGGCCGCCCCGCCCAGGCCCGTCACCGAGCCCACGGCCCGCTTGGGGAACATATCCGAGACGAAGGTGAAGATGTTGGCCGACCAGGCCTGGTGGGCGGAGGCGGCCAGTCCGACGAGCAGCACGGCCATGGCGACCGTGGTGGACTTCGGGGCGATGGTCACGGGCACCACGCACAGGGCGCAGACCAGCATGACCGTCTTGCGCGCGGCGTTGACCGTGCGGCCCTTCTTAATAAGATGCGAGGAGGCCCAGCCGCCGCCGACGCTGCCGACGTCGGTCATCAGGTAGACGACGATCAGCGGCAGGCTCAAGCCGGACAGCGTCAGGCCGAAGCGGGCGTTGAGGAATTTGGCCAGCCAATAGAGGTAGAACCACCAAATCGGGTCGGTCAGGAACTTGCCCAGGACAAAGGCCCAGGTCTGCTTGTAGCGCAGGAGCTTGAGCCAAGGGATCTTGTCCGTCGACGGTTCGATCGGGTCGCTCTGGATATAGGCCAGCTCGCGGGGGTCGAGTCCGCGCTTGCGCTCGGGGATCTCGTAGAGAGCCAGCCAGAAGATGATCCACAGGAAGCCGACGGCGCCTGTGGCCAGGAAGGCGGCCGGCCAGCCGAACTGGATCGTCAGCCAGGGCACCACGGCCGGAGCGACGACCGCGCCGACATTGGTCCCGGCGTTGAAGATGCCCGTGGCCAAGGCCCGCTCCCGCTTGGGGAACCATTCGGCGGTGGCCTTGATGGCGGTGGGGAAATTGCCGGCTTCGCCCAGGCCGAGGGCGAAGCGGGCGGCGCCGAATCCGACAGCGGAGCGGGCCGCGGCATGGGCCATGGCGGCCAGGCTCCAGAAGATGATGGCGACTGTGTATCCGAGACGGGTTCCGAAGCGGTCGACCAGCCGGCCGAAGACGGCCAGGCCCAGGGCGTAGGCGGCCTGGAAGGCGGTCACGATATAGCCGTACTGGACCTCGCTCCAGCCGAAGATCTTCTGCAGATGCGGAGCCAGGATGCCGATGACCTGGCGGTCGACGTAGTTGATGGTCGCGGCGAAGAAGAGAAGGGCGCAGACGGTCCAGCGAAACCGCCCGCGGCGGGACCCGTCCTCGAAGGCCTGGCTCATGCCCGGGATCATATCCAGAATCGATCCGGAACAAAAGTAGAAAGAATGGTGATACAATGTCGCTGCAGCCCATGACCACACCGCACCGCCGCGCCGCGCTCGCGGCGGACTTCGCCGCCGCGGCCCTGCTGGCCATGGCCTTCGTCCCCGGGGTTGCGGCCAAGACCAAGCCCGGCGTTTCCATCGAGATTGTCTGCGAGGACGGCACGGAGAGAGCCGGGGAGCTGATCGCCGTCCGGCCGAGTTCCCTGGTCGTGGCCGATCCTGCTTCCAACACCTACGATTTTATCCCGCTGTCCGAGATCCGCATCGTCCGCATCCCCAAGGTCTCCAAGCCGGCGGGAGCCTGGAGCGGCTTTCAGCAGGGAGCCTTCTATGGCGCCATTGTCGGCGACTTGAGCACGGGAAAAGAGCCCTCCGCCCGCAAGCGCCGCATCCGGGCCCTCTACGGAGGCCTGGCGGGCGCCTCCGTGGGCGCCCTTGTCGGCGGCCTCAAGGGCCGGATGACCAAGAAGAAGATCGTCATCCAGATCCGCGATCAGCCCCCGGCCGAGCTGGCCGCGATCCTAACCCGGCTGAACGGTTTGGCCCGGATCCGCGAAGCGCTCGAATGAAAGCGAAGTGAAAGGCTTCCCGCATGACATCCCACCGCTCCCGTTCCCTCACAGCCGCCTTCCTCGCGCTCGCTCTGATCGCCTTTCTCGCCGTTCCGGCCTGCCGCCCGGGCTCCGAGGCGGGTAGGGACGGCCTGCGTCCCCTGACCCTGGCCGTCATCCCCATGGGCACGACCCATGAGTTCTGGAAAGCCATCCACGCCGGGGCCCTGACCGCGGCCCGCAAGCTGGGGGTGGAGATCATCTGGAAGGGCCCGCTCAAGGAAGACGACCGCAATGAGCAGATCCAGATCGTCGAGACGCTCACCAACGCCGGAATCGACGCCCTGGTCCTGACGCCGATGGACGACAAGGCCCTGGTCCGCCCGGTGGAAGAAGCCGGGCGGCTGGGCATTCCCACGGTCATCTACAACTCGGCCTTGAGCGGCGGCTCGCCGGTCGCCTACATTTCCACGGACAACTACAAAGGCGGGGTGGTGGCGGCCGAGCGGATCGGCGGGCTGCTCAAGGGGCGCGGAACCACCATCCTGATTCGAGTCATCGCCAGCGTCGAGGGCAGCACCAAGCGCGAGCAGGGCTTTCTGGACACCATGCGGTCCAAATTTCCCAACATCAAGATCCTGTCCGACAACCAGTTTGCCGGCGTGACCACCGAGACGGCCTACCAGACGGCCGAGAACCTGCTCAACCGCTTCCCGCAAGTCGAGGCTGTCTTCACGCCTAACGAGTCCACGACCTTCGGGGCCATGCGGGCCATCGAGGACCACGGCCTGGCCGGCAAGCTCATCCATGTCGGCTTCGACTCCTCCAGCAAGCTCATCGAAGCCCTGGAAGCCGGGCGGCTGATGGGCCTGGTCCTGCAGGATCCCTTCCAGATGGGCTTCAAGAGCGTGGCCACGGCGGTCGCCCACCTGCGCGGCGAGGCCTATGAGAAGACGGTGGACACGGGCGTCTTCCTGGCTACGCCGGAGAACAGGAACGACCCGCTCATCAGCCGGCTGCTGCGGCCGGATCTGTCGATCCTGGACTAGGATCCGAAAGGACCGCCATGAAGAAAGCCATNNCCGCCATTCTCGCCGCCGCAGGAGCGCCCATGGACGCCGTTCAGACGACCGCGCCCTTCCGCATCCACATCCTCTCCTCCAGCCACCAGGATATCGCCTGGATGGACAGCCCCGAGGCCTGCATCAAGTACCGGGACGAGAGCTGCATCACTCCGGCTTTGGAAATGATGCGGACCCACCCCGACTACCGCTTCGTCATGGAGAACATGCTCAACCTGCGGGAGTACCTGGAGCGCCACCCCGAGCGCCGGGCCGAGATCGAGCGCTACACCCGCGAGGGGCGCATGGAATGGGGCGCCACCTACACCCAGCCCTACGAATCGCTCCTATCCGGCGAGCAGCTCGTCCGCCAGGTCTACTTCGGGCGCCGCTGGCTGCTGCGGGCCATGCCCGGCGCCGACGCCAAGGTCTATTTCAATCCCGACGTCCCGGGCCGGGCTCTGCAGATGCAGCAGATCCTGGCCAAGGCCGGCGTTCCCTACATGGTCATCAGCCGCTTCCACGAGGGCTTCTACCGCTGGGCGAGCCCCGATGGAAGCTCCGTCCTGGCCTTCACGCCGGGCCATTACGGCAACTCCTCGGCCCTGCTCAACGCCAAGCCGGAGGAGGCGGCGATCAAGGCCGTTGCGGCCAAGCTGGAGGCCATGACTCCGCGCTACCAGGCCGGCGGCTGGCCGTCCGAGCTCCCGCTTCTCCACTCCGAGGACTTCTCCAAGCCGACCGACTACCGGCCGCTGATCGCCCTGTGGAACCAAACCCGGCCGGGTACGACCATGCAGTACTCCTCGGCCCGCGGCTTCTTCGAGGCCCTGGACAAGGGGCATCCCGCGTTCCCCAAGATCGAGGGCGAACGGCCCAACATGTGGCTCTACATCCACGGCCCGACCCATCACGGAGCCATAGACGCCCATCGCCGGGCCGGGAGGCTCCTCCCGGCGGCCGAGTTGTTCGGCGTCGCGGCGGCGCTCCTGGACGGATCCTGGAGCGGGTATCCGGCGGCGGAGCTGACGGAAGCCTGGCGCCAGGCGGTCTATCCGGACCACGGCTGGGGCGGCAAGGAAGGCCAGGTCACCGACCGGCTGTTCCGCAGGATGTACGAATCGGCCGCCGACACGGGCGAAGCCCTGCTGGCCAGGGCCCAGAAGGCGATCGCGGGACGGGTGAAGACGTCGCCCGACAAGGGGCTGCCCATCGTCGTCTTCAACGACCTGGCCTGGGCCCGGTCGGGGCCGGTCGTGGTGGAGATCCCCAAGCCGGCCGGAGAGTACGCCGTGCGGAGCGCCGACGGCGGGATCGCGCCGCACCAGGTCCTGGTGCCGTCCCCGGAACAGGCTCGGGACAGGGAACGGGTGGAAATCATGGTCCGCGACATCCCGCCGGTGGGATATGCGACATATTACGTCCAGCAGGGCGGGGGAGAGCCGACCCAGCCGCTCGTCGCCGGGCCCGTGTCGTCGAAGTCCGGCCCGGTCGAAGCCTATGAGAACGACTTCTACAAGGTCAGGCTGGCGGGCGGCGGGATCCGCTCCCTCTTTGATAAGCATCTCGGCCGCGAGGTCCTGAAGACGGACAAGTTCCTGGGCTTCGAGATCTTCACCATGAAGTCCGTCGGCAACGGCGCCGGCGAGTTCGGCCGAGTCCAGGCCCCGACCATGGAGGGCTACGAGAAGCTTGGCCGTCTGGCCTCCGCCTGGACGTTCGAGGCGGCGGAGTCGGGTCCGGTCAAGGACGTCTTCAGCCTGCGCCAGAAGATGACCGACTGCACGATCGAGCAGCGGCTGATCTTCTACAAGAGCGTCAAGCGGATCGATGGCGAAGTCGCTCTTCTCGGCTGGGACGGCTCGCCTTACCGCGAATACCGACTGGCGGTTCCTGTGGCGGCCGAGGCTCTCGGAAGGCAGGTCGCCTACGAGGTCCCGATGGGGGTCGTGGAGGTCGGTCGGAGCGAGGCCAAGGGCACGGGCGGTCCGGCCTACGGCTCGCTCGTCTATGACCAGGAGATGTCGGACATCCGGCCGCGCGAGGTCCAGCGCTTCCTCAGCGCGGGCGATGGCCGGTTCGGCGTGACCCTGACGACCGACGTCGCGGTCAACGACTACGCCGACCCGACCGACGATCCCGTCGACTATCCGGTCCTGCAGGCCGTCCTGCTGGCCTCCCGCCGGAGCTGCCACGGCCAGGGGAACTGGTACCTCCAGGAAGGCGACCATCGCTACCGCTTCAGCCTGACCAGCCATGCTGCCGGCTGGCGGAGCGGCTATAAGGACGGCATCGGCTCGGCTCACGAGCTGCGGGGCGTCGCGGCGGCTCAGGCGGAACCGGTCAAGGCGGCCGCCAGGCTGCCCGAGAAGGACAGCTTCTTGGCTTTCTCGGCCGGCAACATCCTCATCGGCACGATCAAGAAGGCCGAGGACGACGACGGCGTCATCCTGCGCTGCTACGATATGGAGGGGCGGGCGGCCGATGTCCGCCTGAACGGAAGCCTAAAATGGGCTGGAGCCGAGACGACGAACATCATCGAGCTTGAGGGCAAGCCTCTGCCCGCTGCCAATGACGGGATCGCCTTCAAAGTCGGGCCTTACGCCATCGAAACCTTCAAGCTCAAGCCGGCGGTCCCGGCCCGCTAGCGGGCCCGGATCCCGTCGATGAGCTGGCGGGCCGCTCCGGCCAGGAGCGTGCCGTCGGTATCAGCGCATACAAAGGCGAAGCCCTTCTGCGCGGCCGCTTGGGCCGCCTCGAGTCCGGCGGCGAAGATGCCGGCCGGGATGCCTCTGGCCTTGGCTGCGCCGAGGACGGTTCCGATGGCGTCCTGGACGCGGACGTCGCCGGTTTGGCCCGGGATGCCCAGGCTGGCCGAGAGGTCGAGCGGGCCGATGAACACGGCGTCAAGGCCGGGGACCTCCAGGATCGAAACGACGGCCCCGACGGCGTCGATGTGCTCGGCTTGGGCAATCAGCGTGACGCGGCTGTTGGCGGAGGCCAGGTCCTCCCGGATCCGAAGGCCGTAGCCCTGGCTGCGGGCGACGCCGATGCTGCGGGCTCCCTGCGGAGAATAGAGCGCCGCCCGGACGCAGGCGGCCGCTTCCGCGGCCGAGTTGACGTGGGGGAAGATCAAGCCGTCCGCTCCCGTGTCCAAAGCCTTGCCGATCCAGGCCGGTTCGTTGGCCGGGACGCGGAC
Source organism: Candidatus Aminicenantes bacterium UBA4085 (assembly GCA_002383325.1). Lineage (GTDB taxonomy): Bacteria > Acidobacteriota > Aminicenantia > Aminicenantales > UBA4085 > UBA4085. The sequence goes on along the minus strand of DFYJ01000026.1, from coordinate 33,625 downwards.
GATGCAGGGGACCCGGCCGGCCGCGGCCTGAACCATGCGCTGAACGGCGGCGAAATCCAGCAGGCCGTGCTCCATATCGATGAAGAGCCAATCGAACCCCGCCTCGGCGCAGATCTCAACGATCTCGGGCGAGGGGAGAGAGAGGAGAATCCCTATCCGGGGGCTGGCTTCCGCGAGCGCGATCTTGAAAAGCTTGGCCATGGCGTCGACTCCCAGGCAAAGGTACCCCGCCATCTTATCAGGTTGGAGGCGGAGGGCCAATCCGGGGGGAGCCCGCCCCTTCCGCTTGTGCTATACTCCCGCCGAACGAGGTTTCCTTCATGGCCGACATCGCCAAAGGCGTACGCTCCTTCACCCTGGGCACGGCCCTCAGCCGGGTCCTGGGACTGGTCCGCGAGATGGTCATCAACCATCTCTTCGGAGCCGGGCTGGCCAACGACGCCTTCCGGGCCGCCTTCCGCATCCCCAACCTGCTCCGCGACCTGTTCGCCGAGAACGCCCTGTCCTCGGCCTTCGTTCCGGTCCTGACCGATGAGAAGAAGAAGGGCCCGGAGGCCGAGAATCGCTTTGCCTCGAACGTCCTCAATGTCCTGCTCCTGGTGGTCGGCCTGATCGTCCTGGTCGGCATCCTGGCGGCCCGACCGCTGGCCGGCCTCATCGCCCACGGCTTTGACAAGATCCCGGGCAAGCTGGCCCTGACCGGGCAGATGACGGCGGTCATGTTCCCCTTTCTTCTGTTCATCGCCTTGGCCGCCTGGGCCATGAGCCTGCTCAACACCCACGGCTCGTTCTTCGTCCCGGCCGTGGCCCCGGCCGTATTCAACGTTTTCTCCTTCCTGACGCCGCTGGCGCTCTTCGGCTGGCTCAGCAGCCGCGGCGTCGAGCCCGTCCTGGGCGCCGCCATCGGGGTAATGGCCGGCGGACTGATGCAGTTCCTGGTCCAGGTCCCCAGCCTGCACCGGCAGGGCTTCCGCTACCGGCCGATGCTCAGCTTCCGCGACCCCGCTTTCCGCCGGGCCTTGGCCCTATTCGTTCCCGTGGCCATCGGGCTGTCCGGCTCCCGCATCAGCTTCTTCGTCAATACCATGCTGATCACCAGCCTGCCCGAGAAGAGCCTGTCCTGGCTCGAATCGGCCTACCGGGTCATGCACCTGCCGTTGGGCCTCTTCGGCATCGCCATCGGCGCGGTGGCCCTGCCGTCCTTCGCCCGCTTCGCCGCGGACGGCGAGACGGAGGCCGTCCGCTCCACCTTGCAGGACTCCCTGCGCATGGTCCTCCTCCTGACAGTCCCCACCTCGGTCCTGATCGCGGTCCTGGCCGGCCCGATCACTTCGCTCCTCTACGTCCACGGCCGCTTCTCCGCCGCGGACGGAGCGGCCTCGGCCGCGATCCTGGTCCTCTACATGCTCGGCGTCCCTTTCATGTCCGCCCTGCGCAACCTGGCCGCGGTTTTTTTCGCTTACAAGGACGCCCGCACTCCCATGATCGCCAGCTTCGCCGCCGTCGGCCTCACGATCTCCCTCAACCTGGCCCTCATGGGGCCGCTCGGCATACGGGCCTTCCCGCTCTCGGCCTCGATCTCGGCCCTGGCCAATGCGGCCATCCTGTTCGTCCTCCTGCCGCGCAAGATCGGCTCCCTGCAGGCCGGCCCGCTGTTCGCCTATCTCGGGAAGCTGGCCCTGGCAGGCTTCTGCGGCGGAGCGGCGGCCTGGGGGGCGGCTGGNNTTGCGCTCTTCGGCCGGATCGTCATCGGCGGGCTGGCCGGCGGGGCGGCCTTCTATGCGGCGGCTCTCCTTGTCGGGTTGTCCGAAGTCAAGGCCTACGCCCGGCGCTTCCTGCGCCTGCGTTGACCTCAGAACGACGGGACCAGCTCGATCAGGAACTGCTTGGACAGGCTCCGCCAGAGAAACCGCAGATCGAAGCGGCCCGCCCGGCGGACGAGGTAGAGATCGACATTGGCCATGCGCCCGGCGTAGAAGTCGTAGCTCAGCAGGCTCTGGATCCTCCAGCTCTTGAACAGGACCAGGCTCAGGTCGGCGAAGCCGCGCTTCCAGTCGCCGTGCTTGGGATCGAAGGAGACCGAGGCCCAGCCTTCGATCCGCCCCCCTGTCTTGACCCGGAAAGCCGCGGTCAGATCCTGGCTGGTGGTGCCTTCGACCAGCCAGCCCCGTGTCCGGCGTCTGGACTGGGCGCTGTAGAAGGCCTCCAGGGTCACGCCCCGGGCCAGCTCCTGGACGGCCTGCAGGACCAGGCCGCCCGAAGTGAAGTTGCGGCCCTCCTTTTCCGTAAACTGCTCGGCTGACAGGGAAGGCCGGACGGTCAATCCCGACCAGGGTCGGATCGGGACAGCGGCCAGGCTGAAGACGGCGTTGTCATTGTAGCTTTGACGGATCTCCCCGTCGTCATCCAGGCTCTGGAAGACAAGCGAGTTGGAAAAGCCGGCCGTCAGCAGGCCGCCGTAGAATGTCACCGGCTTGAGGGTCAGCCGCAGCTGGGGCTGGGCCAGGCGGCGGCCGCCGATCAGGTCGTCGTTTAAATGGTATTCCGCGGCCGCCTGGTAGCCGTCGGCCTCGTAGGACAGGCTCACCCGGCCGGTCAGGATCCGCGAGGCGCTGGCGCCCCGGCCGCCGATCCGCAGATGGGCGTAGCGGGCGTCCAACCCGAGGCGGACGCGCCGGCCGAAGTCCTTGGCATAGGCCAGGTCGGCCAGGGTCTGGTCGTGCAGCTCCTGGCGGCCGTTGAAGGTCAGTCGTCCCCAGGCCTCGGAATTCAATCCGGCCCGCAGGCCCAGCCAGGTCTCGCCGGCCGATTGCAGGGGCTTGTTGTAGGCCAGGTCGAAAGCAACGGTCCTCTTTTCGTCCCGGCTCTTGACCAGGGCGAAGAGCCGGGCGTTGCCGAGCCCGGTCGAGCTGTAGTTGCCCTCCAACCCCAGGTCCAGCCCCCGCCCGGCGGCCCAAATGTTCGACGTCTGGAGGTCCAGCTGGCGGGGGAGCCCGGCGTAATCCGAGAGCACGGTGTGCTCCTCGTAGTGAAGCTGGGTCCGGCTGCGAAGCTTTCCTTCCCGCCCCAAAACCAGGCTGAGATCGCCGAAAAGGCCCTGGTTGCGGGTATACCAGACCCGGTCCAGCGAAAGGCCCTCCCTCTCCGCCTTGTCCCCGAAGGACAGCTTCAGGCGCTTGAAGCCGACCGACTCCAATCCCTCGATATGAATGAGGACCTCGTCGCCGTAGACCTCAAAGGTGGGCAGAATGTCGATGGCCCGGGCCGAGGCGTAGAGAAGCGACGCCCGCAGCCGAGCCCAGGACACACCCTCCAATGCGGCCCGCCGGGATCGGGCTTCGGCCGCGGCATCCTCGACCTTTCTCGAGGCGGGAAAGGGGAGCGCCTCCAGCTCGTCGCCGTAGCGGACCAGGACGCTCGACTCGGCGGTCAGGTCGAAGAGGAATTCGTCCCCCTCCATGCGCTCCCCGCCCTTGACCAGGACAACCCGGCCCAGTACGGCCGCCCGGCGGCCGGGAATGTCGACTCTGGCTTCCCCGGCCGTGACCGCCCAGCCGCGCCAGTCGAAGCGGACATCGTGGCCGAGGATATGGCCGTGGTCTTGGCTATAGGCCAGGTAAGCGCCCTGCAGGCGGAGGAGCGGGGGGGCGGCGGCTGCGGCAGGGGGCGGCACGAGCGCCAGAACCAGGACCGGAAGGAAGGCCGCCCGCCGCATGCTCAGTCCTGGAAGCGGAGCTGGAAGAGCTTGCCGTTCCCGTCGGCGTTCCAGAGGAAACGGCCGTCGAAGGCCAGGCCTTGCGGGGAAGGGCCCGGCGAGAGGTAGCGGCTCTGGACGGTGCCGTCCATGGAGGTCCGGTAGATGGTCAGGGTGCCGGCGTCGGCGATCCAAAAGCCTGTTCCATCGAAAGCCAGCCCGGTGATGCGGGTGCCGGGATTGCCGAACGAGCCCAGGACTTCGCCGGTCTCGGGGTCGACCCGCAGGATCTTGTTGCTTTGGGCGTCCGCGGCCCACAGGGCGCCCCGTCCGTATTCCAGGGCGGTGAAAGATCCCCGCTGCATGTTCAGGCGCTTGAGCACGTCCCCGGCCAGGAAACCGATTTTCAGGAGGAAGACGTCCGCCTCGCCGCAGGCCCACAAGTCGGCCCCGTCATACGCTGCGTCGGACAGGCCCGGAGCGGGAGGACGTAGGGCCCGGACGACGGCGCCGCTGGCCGGGTTGAGGCTGTAGAGGACGCTCCCGGCGCCATCGGCCAGCCATAGGGTGGCTCCATCCCAAGCCAGTCCGCGGGGAGCGGCGGCCGGCCCGGTGATCGTTTGGACGACCTCGAAGACGACCTCCGAGACGGAGGGATCCAGGGGGTTGTCGAACAGCCGGTCCTGGCATGCGGCCAGGAGCAGCAGGCTAGAAGCGGCAGCCGGCCACGACCACGAGCGCATGCGCTTCATGGGTTCCCATCCTGAGCGAAAGCAGCTTAGAGGGCCCCTCCTTGCCCTTGATGATGAGGTGGATGTCCAGAAGGTTGAGGGCCCAGACGGCGGCCCCGGCCAGGAGCAGACGGTTGCGGCGTGCGTCCCGGCTCTCCGTATCGGACCGATACAGGACCGCGTCCTCGGTGGTTGAGGCGGCTTGGTAGAGGCGGTAAGCCTCGTTGCCCAGGCGGTTCTCATGGAGGGCGGATAAGAGGCAGAATGCCTCCAGCCCCAGGAAGAGGGCCCCCTCGAGCCAGCGTCCTTTGGAAATCTGTCCCCAGCCCGGAATGAGCAGGGACTTTTCCAGCGGGCCGAAGCCTTTCTTTCCCTCCCGGCCTTCCGCGGGGGGGCCGGCTTCCTGGGCCGCGGACGTCATGACCCCGAAGATCAGAAGGGCGGCCAGCAGGGCGGCGGCCGTCTTGGCGTTTCTCATTCCCGGCCCACAGATAGCATACAATTCCGGCCTTGACAACAGGCCTTTTTCCCAATATGTTGCATTCACAGGGAGGTCGACCATGAACTCAATCAGGCAATGGACTTTGTGTCGGGTCCTCGCCGTCATCCTCTGCCTCCTGGTGGCCGGCGAGGCCCATTACGCCCTGGCCGCCCAAGTCAACCAGCCCGATCCGCTGGAGACGGCCTTCGCCCAGGGACGGGAAGCCTATTTCGCCGAGAAATACGAAGAGGCCAAGTCCGTCCTGGAGAAGCTCGTCTCCGATCTGGCCGCGATCGAGGGGCGGGACATCTTCAAGGGTGAGACCTATCTTCTGATGGGTGCCACCTATGAGAAGCTCAAGTACAAGGATCCGGCTATCAAATATTATTGCAAGGCCAAGGCGGCCCTGGGCGAGGGCAAGACGATCGAGGGCCTGGAGCTGAAGAAGCTCAAATACTACGGGCGCGACTGCACAGGCGCCGCCGGGGCCATCGCCGGCGCGTCCGGAGCGAAGCGCGGCTTCCTGGGCGGATTGTTCGGTACTCTGCTCGCCATCGGCTTGTTGATCGTGGGCGGGTATTTCCTCTACACCAAGGTCATCAAGAAAGCCTCTGATGACAGCGGGGGGACCGACGACACGACCTACGTCTACAAGAGCTCCTGCTTCAGCACGACCTGGCACTTCGACATCTATTCCGAGTGGACCGGAAGCGCCGGGACCGTCGACATCTCCCCCATGGTGGCTCCTCAGCCCAGCGAAAACAACGGTTGGACGGACTCCGTGACCTACACGGTGACATCATCCGGCGGCGGGACGCTGACCCTCGTCCGAATCAAGCTGAGCGTAACCCTGGAGGGCGGCGACAACGGGACCCGGCACGATCAGGCCTGGATCGACAACGTGTCTATCCTGGACGCCACCAACACCTTCACCGAACCCTGCAGCGCGAAGGGCTCCAAGGACTACAACGAGATCTGGCAGAAAAACTCGCTGGGCTCCTTCACCCTGAAGCACAGCGTCCAGCTGTCCGGGGCCAGCAGCCAGGCCAGCGCCATGAAGGTGACCAGGAGGTAGGCGGAAGACCGCAGCCGACTCGGCGCGTTCCACCCCCCGTCCCGGGAGCCCTGAGGGTTCACGGGACGGGGGGTTTTTTTTTTATTTTGCCTTCGGCTGGTTCCCCCGAGCCCCCTTGGCTCCCCCGAGGAGGGGAGAAGAGCCGAAAAAAATTCGCATGATATTCCATTTCGGGGAAGGTCGGGCGACTAAAGGGTCAAGCAAGAGAAAGGAGGGCCGGGGAGCGGATAGCTCGCGCTCCGACTCCCGCAAGAAATTGCGCCTTGGATGGCCCTCCTTTCGTAACCTCCCCACTATATCCCCGCTCGTCCGAAGCGTCAAACCCGTTGGACTGCGTCGGCGGCAACAAGGCCTCACGGTCCGGGGCGGCCGACGACGATGCCGATCGATCCCGCTGCGACGTTCCGGCGGCGCGTCTCGATCCAGCCGTGTTCCCGAAGGAAGGCCCGGAGGCCTCCTCTTCGGAGAAACACGCGGCCGTTCCGGCAGTGATCTCCGCCGGCCATGCGTTCGATCGCCCGGGTGAAGAGAGCCCCGGCCCTCGACGGCCCGTCCCACGGAATCTCGAAGTCGACCGTGACGAGCTTGCCCCCCTCGGCCAGGACGCGCCCGGCCTCAACCAGCATGGCCTCCCGGATCGCGGGGCTCTTGTCGTGAAGCCCGAAGGAGACCGTCACCGCGCGGAAGGATCCGGACCTGAAAGGCAAAAGGGCCGCGTCGCCCCGGATGAAGGGCCTGTCGGGCGCCCTGGCTGCGGCGTATCGGATCATGCCCGGGTTGAGGTCCAGCCCGACGGCGGCCGGACCTTTCCGTCCGGGGCCGAGGCCGCGCAGCTGGAGGCCCGTGCCGCAGCAGACATCGAGCCAGGGAAAGGCCCCGGTCTTCTCCACCTCGGCCGCGACGCTTCTTCGGAACGCCTTCAAGAGGCCTCCGAAAAAGAGATCGTAGAGACGCCCCGAGACGTGCCAGCGGTGACGGGCGCGGCGGGGCGGCATGGCCGCATTGTACCCTAAAAACCGGCCGCGGGAGACCGAGGCACCGGCGGCCAAGGAGCTATCCAAGAAGGCGCAGGACATCGGCCGGCCGGGCGGCCAGGGCCTGGGCCCCGTTGGCCAGAAGCTCTTCGCGGGTCCGGAATCCCCATAGCGCCCCGACGGCGAACATGCCCGCGGCCCGGGCCGTCATCATGTCGGTGTTGGTGTCGCCCAGGTAGAGGATGGCGGCGGGGGGGAGGTCCAGAAGGCCGGCGATCTCCAGGGCCCCTGCCGGATCGGGCTTGACGGGGAAGCCGTCCCGGGCGCCGTAGACGATCCGAAAGGGATGACCGGGGAAATAGCGGGCCACGACCGAGAGCGTGGAAGCGTGCGGCTTGTTGGACAGGACGCAGTGGGGGACGCCGCGCTCGGCCAGCCTGGAGAGCATGTCCGCGATCCCCGGGTAGGGCCTGGTCTTGACCGCCTGGCGGGCTTGGTATTCCATCCGCATCAGCTTGTCCAGGCGGGCGGCTGCGGTCTCGTCCCCGCGAAAGGATTCCGGCAGGGCCCGGCGGATGAACGTCGCCAGTCCGTCGCCGACCAGGTTCCGGCATTCGGCTGTCGTGCGAAGGGGATGGCCCAGGGCGGCCAGGGCCGCGTTCATCGAATCCGTCAGATCCTCGATGGTGTCCAGAAGCGTCCCGTCAAGATCGAAGATCGCGGCGCGAAAGGCCATGTCCGTCTCCTTGCCAGCCGCCATTTTAGCATAGCGGATGAGCGGAACGCGTCTTGTCCGGGCCGGCGAAATGATGTAAAACGGGGCGGAAGGAAGGTGCTTCATGATCCTCCATGCCCTCCGCCTGCCCGTCCTGATCACCTTCGCAGCGGCCCTGGCCCTGGCCGGATGCGGCCCAAAGCCCGAGCCGGCCGACCTGGTCCTGACCAACGGCAAGATCGTGACCCTGGAGCAAGCCAAGCCCGAGGTCCAGGCGCTGGCCGCCCGCGGCGGTGTGATCGCCGCCTTGGGCACGTCCAAGGAGATGGAGGCCTACATCGGCCCGGCTACCCAGGTCATCGACCTCGACGGCCGCCTGGCCACGCCCGGGTTTATCGACTCGCACCTCCACTTCACCGGCATCGGACAGGCCAAGCTGTCGCTCGACCTGACCAAGGCCCGCAGCTGGGAGGAGATCGTGGCCATGGTCGCGGAAGCGGTCCGCGAGGCCAAGCCCGGTCAGCCCATTACCGGGCGGGGCTGGCACCAGGAGAAGTGGGACAAGCGGCCCGAGCCGAACGTGGATGGCTTGCCGCTGCACGACGCCCTGAGCAAGGTCTCTCCGGACAATCCCGTCGTTCTGACCCACGCCAGCGGCCATTCCTGCCTGGCCAACGCCAAGGCCATGGAGCTGGGCAAGGTCACTCCGGCCACACCCGACCCGGCCGGCGGCCAGGTCGTCAAGGACGCCAAGGGCCGTCCGATCGGCGCCTTCCTGGAGACGGCCCAGGGCCTGGTGCGCCGGAGCCTGGCCCTCTGGGCGGCCTCCCGCACCCCTGAGGAGAAGCTGGAGGAGCAGCGCCGGGTCGTCGAGCTGGCCGATCGGGAGTGCCTGTCCAAGGGCCTGACCAGCATCACCGATGCCGGCGTCGGCTGGTCCCAGGTCGAGCTTTACAAGAGCGCCATCGACCAGGGCCGGCTCGGGGTGCGGCTGAACGTCATGCTCAGCGAGGGCAACAAGCGCCTGGCCGAGCACGCCGCCGAGTGGAGGATCCTGGGCTATGGCGGCAACCGCCTGACGGTGCGGTCGATCAAGCGCCTCATCGACGGGGCCCTGGGCGCGCACGGCGCCTGGCTGCTCGAGCCCTACTCCGATCTGCCGTCCTCGACCGGGCTGAACACCGAGCCGGTCGAGGATCTCAAGGAGACGGCCCGCATCGCCATCGAGAACGGCTACCAGCTCGGCGTCCACGCCATCGGCGACCGGGCCAACCGGGAGACGCTCGACATCTACGAGGCGGCCTTCAAGGCCCACCCCGACAAGAAGGACGTCCGCTTCCGCATCGAACACGCCCAGCATTTGGCCGCCGTCGATATCGCGCGCTTCGGGGCCCTGGGAGTCATCGCCGCCATGCAGGCCATCCACTGCACTTCCGACGGACCCTGGATCGCCCTGCGGCTGGGGGAGAGAAGGGCCGAGGAGGGCGCCTATGCCTGGCGCAAGCTGATGGACACGGGGGCCGTGGTTTCCAACGGCACGGACGCTCCGGTGGAAGACTGCGACCCGATCCCGGGCTTTTATGCCAGCGTCACCCGGAAGATGAAGAACGGACAGGCTTTCTACCCGGGCCAAAGGATGACCCGCGAGGAAGCCCTGCGCTCCTATACCCTCAACGGCGCCTACGCCGCCTTCGAAGAGGGTATCAAGGGCTCCCTGGCGCCCGGCAAGCTGGCCGACGTGACGGTCTTCTCCAAGGACCTGATGACCTGTCCCGAAGAGGACATCCGCCAGGCCGAGGTTCTCTGGACCATCGTCGGCGGCAGGATCCTTTACAAGAAGTAACGCCGGTGGAAAGCCTCCTGTCGGCTCATAACCTGATTGCCCTGCTGACCCTGACCGCCCTGGAGATCGTCCTGGGCGTCGACAACATCGTCTTCATCTCCATCCTGGCCGGCCGCCTGCCCGAGAGCCAGCGCGGAAAGGCCCGGGTTGTCGGCCTGGCTCTGGCCATGATCAGCCGCATCATACTGCTCTTGTCCCTGACCTGGATCATGCGCCTGACCAAGCCGCTGTTCGAGGCCTTCAGCCGTCCGTTCTCGGGCCGCGACATCATCCTGCTGACGGGCGGGCTTTTCCTTTTGGCCAAGAGCACCCACGAGATCCACGTCAGCCTGGAGAGCCCCGAGGCCAAGAAGAAGGTCGGCGTCGGCCGCGGATTCCTGTCCGTGGTCCTCCAGATCATGGTCCTGGACATCATCTTCTCGCTGGATTCGGTCATCACGGCGGTCGGCCTGGCCCAGCGCGTCGAAATCATGATCATCGCCATCGTGGTGGCGGTCATCATCATGATGGTCTCGGTCAACGGCATCGCCCGATTCATCGAGAAGCACCCGACGATCAAGATGCTGGCTCTCAGCTTCCTTCTGCTGATCGGAGTGTCTCTGGTGGCCGAGAGCTTCGGCGTCCACATTCCCAAGGGCTACGTCTACTTCGCCATGGCCTTCTCGCTCTTCGTCGAGTTCCTGAACCACAAGCTGCGGGAGCGCAAGACGGACCCTGTCCACCTGCGCAAGACGATGACCTGACGATCCCTTGGGCGGAGCCTGAAGACCCGTTCAGGGCGGGCGGGGGAGGATCGAAAGACCCGCATTCCGGCCTGGGGAGGATGGAGGAGGCTTCATGAAGACTCGCGGCGTGCTGGTCACTCTTCTCCTAGCCCTGGGAATCGCGGCCGCCGGATCGAGCCTCGTCCCCGCGACTCCCGGCGAGTCCGGATACCCGCCCCTGAAGATCTGGTATGCCCAGCCGGCCGACGCTTCCGCGGCCGATCACGGAGACGGCTGGCAGAACGACGCCGCCTGGCTCAAGGCTTTGCCCGTGGGGAACGGCTTCCTGGGAGCCATGGTCTTCGGCGGCGTCGACCAAGAGCGGCTCCAGCTCAACGAGAAAAGCCTCTGGTCGGGCAGTCCGGACGACAACGACAATCCCGAGGCCCCGGCCCAATTGGCCGAAATCAGGCGCCTCCTTTTCGCCGGCCATTACAAGGAAGCGACGGAGCTGACCCTGAAGACGCAGATCTGCCGGGGCGCCGGCTCCGGACACGGCAACGGGGCCAACGTGCCCTTCGGCTGCTTCCAGACCTTGGGCGATCTGCGGCTGGACTTCGGAAAAAGCTCGGGATACGACGGTTACCGCCGCGAGCTGGATATGGACCGCGGCCTGGCCGCCGTCGCTTATACCCGGGACGGAGTCGGCTTCCGGCGGGAAGTCTTCTCCAGCTACCCCGATAGGGCTTTGGTGGCGCATCTCTCGGCCGACCGGAAAGGGGCTTTGAGCTTCACGGCCTCTCTGACCCGTCCGGAGCGATATGAGACGCGGGCCGCGGAAGGCCATCTGCTGATGACGGGGGCGACTCCCGACGGGAAGGGCGGCGACGGTCTTCGCTACGCCGTGCGGCTGAAAGCCCTGGCGATCGGCGGCAGCGTGGACTACGCCGGCGGTGTGTTGAAGGTCCGGGGCGCGGACGACGTCGTCCTGATCCTGACCGCCGCGACGGACTACAAGCTCGAGCACCCCCGCTACCAAGGCTCCGATCCGCTAGCCGTCTCCCTGGATCAGCTGCGTCGCGCGGCGATCAGGCCTTACGCGGATCTGCTGAAAAGGCATATCGACGACCAGGCCGGCCTTTTTGGAAAAGTCCGCCTGCGTCTTTGGGATGGAGCGAACGACGATGTGCCTACGGATGCCCGGCTGAAGAGCCAGGGGAGCGGTCCCGGCGACCTGCGCCTCCAGGAGCTTTACTTTCAATACGGCCGCTACCTGCTTCTCTCCTCTTCGCGCCGGGGCTCGCTGCCGGCCAATCTGCAAGGCCTTTGGGCCAACAAGATCCAAACTCCTTGGAACGGCGACTACCACACCGACATCAATGTCCAGATGAACTACTGGCCGGCCGATACGGCCAACCTTGCGGAATGCTTCGGACCGCTGACCGACCTGGTCGAATCGCTGGTCAAGCCGGGGCAGCGGACGGCCTCCATCCAGTACAAGGCCTCCGGCTGGTGCGTCCATCCCATCACCAACGTTTGGGGTTTCACCGCGCCCGGCGAGCATCCCGGCTGGGGCCTGCATGTGGGCGCCGGCGGCTGGCTCTGTCGCCAGCTCTGGGACCATTACCTCTTCACCCTGGACCGGGCCTACCTGGAGCGGATCTTCCCCATCCTGCTGAGCTCGGCCCGCTTCTACCTCGACTGGCTGGTGAGGGACCCGCTGACGGGCCGGCTCGTTTCCGGACCGGCGACATCTCCGGAAAATTCCTTCATCGCTCCGGACGGCTCGACCGCCCAAATGAGCATGGGGCCTTCGCATGACCAGGAGGTCATCCAGGACGTCTTCGACGCGGCCCTGAAGGCGGCCGGAATCCTGGGTCGGGTCGATCCGCAGCTGCCCAGAGTCACCGCCGCCCTCAAGGATCTGGCCCAGCCGGGGATCGGCTCGGACGGCCGGCTGATGGAGTGGCGGGAGGAATTCCAGGAGACCGAGCCGACACACCGTCACGTCTCGCACTTGTACATGCTCTACCCGGGCGACCGGATCGATCCCCGGACAACGCCGGAGTGGGCGGCCGCGGCGCGCAAGAGCCTGGAGGCCAGGACCGATGTCGGGACCGGCTGGTCGCTGGCCTGGAAGATCGGCTTCTGGGCCAGGCTGGAGGACGGCAACCGGGCTTATCGGCTGCTGCAGAGCCTGCTGCGGCCGGTCGATCGCTACGACGTCCAGATGTCCAACGCGGGCGGGACCTACCCGAACCTCTTCTGCGCCCATCCGCCGTTCCAGATCGACGGGAACTTCGGGGCCGCAGCCGGCATCATCGAGATGCTCCTGCAGAGCCACCTCCGGGAGGGGAGCCGTACGGTCCTCAAGCTGCTGCCGGCCCTGCCTGATGCCTGGGTCCAAGGCCAAGTGGAGGGTTTGAGGGCTCGCGGCGGCCTGGAGGTCGCGCTGTCCTGGGAGAAGGGCGAGCTGACCAGAGCCGTGATCAAGGCCGACCAAGGCGGCGCTTTCACCTTCCGCTGCAAGGACAGGGCCGTCAACCTGGATCTGAAGCCCGGGCAGACGATCCGCCTCGACGGCCGTCTGGCCGTCTCTTAGAGCGCTATCGAGGGGCGAGGCAGGATTTGTTGGATCTACTCCCATCTCCGGGAATCAGGGACGGTTCGGGGTGTCGGCCAACGGCGAAATCGCTAGGGCGGCGCCTTTTTCCACAACTCTCCGAGGGAACCCGCCCTGGCGGAGACAGTCGAAGCGATGTCCCAGCTAGGGCTTCGCAAGCTCCGCGGGCGCCGAGGGATGTTTGAGCACGCGATTCACTCATGCAGACGGAATGGAGTGGGTGGCTGTACGGATCCGGGCCTTCAAACATGCGGAGTTCCGCCCTCGCGGGAACCATCGAAGCGATGTTCCGACGAGGACTGCGAAGCGCTGCAGGCGCCGAGGGGAGTTGTGGGAAAAGGCGAGTAGAGCCCGAAGCCGCCGGGACGATACCCCGAACCGTCCCCCCGGAGACGGGAGAAGAACCGATTTACTTGCGCTTGCCGCCCTTGGCTGCCCAGTCTTCGAAATCCTGCCACTCGGAAATCTTGGTCAGGCCCTCTTTGCGGGCGGACTCGAGAAACCACGTGAGCAGGGCGGCTCGGTCGCTGCCCCAGAGCCAGGCTGCTTCGCTGGACCCGGCCTGTTTACGGAGATCGTCCCAGCGGGAGAGTATGACGTAAGCAACAGGGAGTCGGGCGATCCGGACCCTGCGGCGGTATTCATCAAGGCGGGCCTTGTGCTCGGCCGCCTCAAGGATATCCCAACCCCGGCGAAGGACATCGAGGGAAAGGAACTTGGCCTCGGTCGGGGAGTAGCATCCCAGCGCGTCCCCGGCGTGGGCCACGGCTTTTTCCATCAGCGAAAGATAGTCTTCGACATTTCCGGCCGCGCGGCCGTAATAGCCCTCCAGGAACTCGCGGCGCAGGCGGGCGGGATCGAGGCCGGGGTTCCAAAGCAGCTTGGCCAGCGTCCAGGACCGCAGCTCCGCCATCTCGGAGCCCCAGGACTGGTAGGCGCCCTGCTCGAACACGCCCCGGACGCTGTTCGCTGCGAAGAGGCGGAGGTTGGGGGCCAGGACGGGGTAGTTGGGGTGAGGCTGGACGTAATGGGAGAAGTTGGTGGTGTAGTCCCAGATATAGAGTCGGCCCGCGATCGCGGCCCAGCCCCGCAGGTCGTCGAAAAAGGCCTTGTTGTGCGGATCGTCCAGGGGGCGGGCGAAGGAGCACTCGATGCTGCAGAGGCGGACGATGACGTTCGGTCGCGGCCGGACCAAGCGGGGCGGCTTGCGCGAATACTGGTAGGCCAGGGTGTCGATGGCCACGTTCGGAAACTCGGCCTCAAGGTCGGCGGCCACGGTGTTGACGAAGCGCAGCAATGAGCCGGCCGGCCCGCCTTCCTCGGCGTCCACAGCCCGGCAGGCCGGGCAGGTGCAGAATCCCTGGCAGTCGTTCTGCGATACCGAGGCGATGGTGGCTTTGGGATTCTTCCTCAGGAGCCGGCGGAGGTTCTCGGTCAATTCCCGCCTCATCTCCTCGTTGGTCAGGCAGAGCTGGGCATGTTCGGTGGTCCGCTGGCCTTTGATCTCGGAGAACCACTCGGGGTGTTGGGCAAAGTACTTCTCGGGCGGGATGAGGACATAGAAGGTGTGAACGAACCCCTCATAGACCTGGCGGCCGCCCTCGCGGTCGCCGCCTCCGGCTTGGATGCCGTTGGCTTTATTGCGGGCGGCCCAGACGGGGTCAAAGGCTTCGTACCAGAAGGGCTCGCGGTATTCGAAGGCCGGCTTGGAGCGGAAAGAGAAACCGGCCAGTCGCAGGTTCGGCTTGCTCGGGATGGTCGAGGCCGTCCGTGTCCACCAGCGGCAGCCGACGACGTCCTCCAGGAAGGAATAAACGGCGTAAAGGGTGCCGCGCGGGCTGCCGCCGGCCAGGAGGAGATCGGAGCCCTTGGCCGTGACGGCAAATTCCTCGGCGGCCAGGTCGGTGGGGAAGGAGGGATCGGCCGCCCGGACGGCGCCTGCCCCGACAAAGAGGCGTGAGCCGGCCAGGCCGCCGGCTTCTGTCGCGACCGCGAAGTCCCCCCCGGTGACAAGATGAAGGAAAAGGGCCAGCTCGGAGGCGGCGAATCGCTCCGTCTCGGAGGCGTCCGCGGCGACAAGGATGCGGGCTTCCGCCCGTCCGCCGCGGGCGATGGCTACGTCGGCGTGCAGCGGCACCGCAACGGCTGCGGCCGTGAGGACAAAGGAGGTGAGAAATCCGGGGGATTTCGTGATGCGGGAAGCGCTCATGGGGGCATTCTAGCGCAATCTCGGGCGGTCCGCCATTTCTCAGGCCAAAAGGGGCGTTTTCTTGACTTAAAGGGGCCGTTCTGGTATCTTGCCCGCTCCCCAGTATGGCGCTATCGTCTAGGGGTCAGGACGGATGGTTCTCAGCCATCAGACCGGGGTTCGAATCCCCGTAGCGCTACCAACCTTATCTTCCGATCTCCCTCGAGGCAGGTCCTTGCTCGTCAGATCCGCCAGAGGTAGCTGACCTTGAAGAAAAAGCCCCGCTTGGTCTCCAGGAAGCGGTCGGCCCCGACGTACTCCTCGCCGTCCCAGCGGACCCGCTCGAGGGCCGAGCCGTAGCCGAAGTAGATGACCGTCCCGGGGATGTAGGTGAAGGAGGCCAGGGCATCCACGGTCATGCGCTTGTAATAGAAGTTGTATTCGACGATGCCCCGCAGGAAGAGGTACTTATTGATTTGGAAGGTATTGAAGCTGCGGATCAGGGTGTAGTCGTAGATCTTGGCCTTATCCGAGCGCCGGGTGAAGTTCTGATAGGCGAGGCTGAGGACGAAATCCAGTTGATCGGTGGGCTGAAATTCGACATAGGCCTGGGCCCGGTGGCCGTCGCCCTGGTAAGGCGCATCAGGATCGTAGTAGATGGCCCCGGAGTAGCGGTAGAACAGGTTCATGAAAAGGTGCTTGGAAATCTGGGTGCGGGCCTGCAGGCCCAACCCGCTGCGGCCGAAAGATTGTCCCTGGTAGACTTCGGAGGCCAGGACGGTGTCGAAGCGGATCTGGGTGGAGCGGGGGAGGTGAAAGCGCAGGGTGACCAGATTGAACGATTCGACCTTATTGGAGAACGTGTCCAGAAGGTGGTAGCTCCAGTAGAAGGGCTCGATCCGCTGGAAGAGCTTTGACTTCGGATAGATCTTGTACATCCCGAAGGCGGCCAGACGGCGCAGGCCGGTCCGTTCCAGGAAGCCGGTGTCGACCTGAAAGTCCTTGGAGATGTCCTGGTAGCCCAGGATGATGGTGGATTTCCTGTCGTCGTGGTCGTACTCGAGGCCCAGGGCGTGCCCCGGATCGGCGCCGGCGGCATCGTCCTTGGACAGAGAGCCGAAAAGATGGAAGGTGAATAGATCCGTCGGGCCCAGCCGGAACCGGCCGTCCACGCCGCCGACGCGATTGTAGCCGCCCTTGATGTCGCGGCCGGTATAATAGACGCCCAAGTAGGAATCGTCCTTGAGGGCGTGTTTAAGTCGGAAGATGGAAAAGCTCGGATTGAGGCCGGTTTCGCCGTAAGGCTCGTTATCGAGGGCGTAGAGGGTGGCGAAGGTGTTCTTGACGCCCAGCTTGCCGCTCAGCTTGAATCCGGCGATCGGGTCGACGATGCGCCGGGTGTGGACCAGGGAGATGAGGGGCGCCTCCTCGGTGTTCCCGGCGAACTGGAAGATCTCGTTGCCCTCCAGGAAGAAGGGCCGCTTCTCCGGGAAATAGAGGGCGTAACGAAGGTTGATGTCGACCTGCCCGGCGTCCGACTCGACCTGGCTGAAATCCGGATTGACGGCGGCATCCAGGGTCAGGTCGTTGCTCAATCCGATTTTTCCGGTCAGCCCCAGCTCGGTCAGGCTCTCGTCCCGTTTCATCCGACCGTCGGAGGCCGACTGCCGGCTGCTGTAGGTCACGGCCGGCAGGAGCTCGATGACCCTCTGGAAGCGGAGCCCGGTGACGGTGACCACCTGGGTCTGGGCCAGGATGGCGCCCTTGTCGGGATAGATCGGCGGCGCGCTGGCCACCTCCGAGGTCCGGACGAGCTGGCGGAAGAAGGCCACCCGCATGGTGATCGACTTTCCGGCCGGGAAGCGGATGCTCTGGAGGGGGACGCGGGCTTCGATGACGTAGCCCTGTTCGTCGATGGCCCCTTTGCAGTACCAGACGAAGTCCTGGGCATCCGAGACGTTGCCCTGGATGTCCATCATCCCATCGCCCTGAATGCCCAGCGGATTGACCAGGAAGGCATAGCCGCCCTGCATGGTGTTGTAGGTGTCGAAGACGATGCCGACGAAATCGTCCGTGAACATGGCGTCGCGCTTGGATAGGGAGGCCTTGATCTTGGAAGGATCGGAGTCGTAGCAGCGGAAGGCGAAGTAGAGGTTGTCCGCGTCGTAGAGGAAGTAGCCCTCGGTCTTCTGGCTGGGGTCTTTATCGAAGTCCGGCTGGAAAGTCTTGAAGTTGGTCAGCTTGAAGGCTTCGTCCCACTCGCCTTCGGCCAGCTTCCCGTCGAGAACGGGGGCTTTGCGGGCCGGCCCGAGGGCCAGGGGGGTCAAGGCGGACAGGCCGGTCGCGAGGAGCATAAGGAAAAGCAGGGAGAAAGCGGCGACCGGCAGGATGGGCTGCGGCCTCGGGCTGATCTTGACGGTCATGTCGGACTCTCCTGGTCGGGCGATCCTGGCCGGGCGACCGGCTTCCTTTTGATAAGACGCAATTCCGGTCGGTAAGGTTCCCCCCAGCCCGGCGGTCCGGATTGCGGGCCGGCGGGGGATGTGATAAATAAAGCGATGCCGTGATGTCTAAAAACATTGATTTCCGACGGAAAAAGGCCGGCCTGGCGGCTCTTCTGTTCCTGGCCGCAGGGGCCCTATCGTCCGCCTCGCCCCAGGCTCAGGCCGTGCCGCCGGCCAAGGCGGCCGCCCCGGTGCCGGCCAAAGATCAGGCCGATCCCAAGCTCAAGCTGAGCTTCATCGAGCGGATCCGCCAGGAGTCATCCGACAACATCACCAGCCTGAACGATCAGGCGGCGGACGGAAGCGCCTATGTCCGCTTCAGGACCAGCCTCGGCCTCCGGTGGAAGCCCTCCGAAAGCTTCGAGCTCACCGCCCGCCTGACGAACGAGAACCGCTACTACCTGAATCCCAAGAGCGATCTGCGGGCCGGCCGCAATTTTGAGCCGCATGAGATCTTCTTCGATGCCCTCAACCTGCGCTGGACCCAAGCCCTCGGCCTGCCCCTGACCGTGACGGCCGGACGACAGGACATCACGTTGGGGGAGGGCTTCATCATCTGGGACGGCGGTCCCTTGGATGGATCGAGGTCGGCCTACTTCAACGCCGTCCGGACGGATTGGGCTTTGGGCGGTAAGAATTCCCTCTCGCTCTTCTACGTCATTCTGCCGCGGGCCGACGAGTTTTTACCGCGGATCCACGACCGGGCCCAGAGCCTGGTCGAGCAGGACGAGCAGGCCGTGGGAGGGTATTTTTCGGGCTCGCTGCGGAAAGCCCCCGTCGACGTCTACCTTCTCTACAAGCGAGCTCAGGCGACATCCTCGACCCCGGAGACGAGCTTCATTCTGGCCGGCGGCCGGGCCGCCGCGCTCCCGATCTCGTCCCGCCTGTCCCTGACGGCGGAGGCCGCCGGCCAGTCCGGCAAGCTGGGATCGACGCCGCGGCGCGGCTTCGGGGGGCATTTCCATCTCGATTGCAAGACGGGGGCCGCCTTCCCGCTTCCGGCCGGACTGACCCTGGGCGGCCTCTACCTCAGCGGTGACGATCCGGCCACGGACGACGTCTACGAAGGCTGGGACCCGGTCTTCGGACGCTGGCCCAAGTGGAGCGAGTCCTTCATCTACCTGCTGGGCAAGGAGACGGGCAAAGCCGCCTTCTGGAGCAACTACGCGTCTCTCTTCGCCGGGCTCCAATTCGGCTTGGCCGACAACGTCCGCCTGGCTCTGACCCTGCACAGGCTTTCGGCCCCCCAAGAGACGGCCGCTTCCGCCCTTTGGAGCGGCTCCGGCCGGTCGCGCGGGCTCCTGCTGGCCGTCAAGCTCCAATACGACATCAGCCGGCACCTGTCGGGTCATTTGGTTTGGGATCACTTCCGGCCCGGCGATTTCTATCGGTCCGGGGCGCAGGAATACGCCTGGGTCCGCTTCGAGCTGCTGTTCAGGTATTGAGCCGGGAGGGCGTCAGCGCTTGGACTTCCACTCCCGGTAGCGGGCCACGTAGTCGTCCACGACTTTGGCCGGCCTGAGATGCAGGCATCCGGCCAGGTTCTTCAGGTGCACCTTGAGGTAGATCTCCTCGGGCAGGGCCTCATAGCGCTCCTCCTCCATGCTCTTGAGAAGCTCGCCGCGCAGCTTGAGGTTCTTGGAGATCTCCAGGAGCTCGATGCCCAGCTTCTCCCGGACGGCCCGCAGGACGGGGCCGGAGAAGACCAGGTCGGGTGGGGACTCGACGGGTCCCGGCGCGGTCTCGGCCGGTCCGGAGGGCTTGGCGGATGCGGCTCCCGCGGGCCGGTTTTCCGGGAAGGTCGGGGCGGGTGATTCGATCCGCGGCGCGGCGATTTGGTCCCGCTCCCGCCCCGCCTTGAGAAGGGCGGCATAGGCTTCCTCGATCTCCTGCAGGATCTTGGCCCGTTTTTTGTCGGAGAACTCCTCGGCGATGGGGTCGAGGACAATCGAGTCTCCGCCGTAGAGCTTGCGCAGGCGGAGGTAGGCGTTCTTGATCTCGGATGAAGTGGCTCGGGGCCCCAGCTCCAGGACGTCCAGGTGCTTTTTCAGCTCCTCGGCGGTCATGCGTAGCCTCCCGGAACATTGACTTCGCGGCCGTTGAGGATGTTCTCGACGACCGTCTCGACCTGCCTGGCGCAGCCCGTGGCCGTGTAATTGAGCATGAACTGCTTGCGTTCCCGGACCGACTTCCAGACCACGTCGTTGTACTCCACGTAGCCGGAGTAGAGGATGGGCACGCCCAGGTACTTGGTCAGGACGCTCTTGATCGAGGTCCCCAGCAGGATGTCCTGGTTGTTGCGGACCATATTGACCACCAGGTGGATGCGGAAGCCGGCCAGCTCGTTGTCCAGGATGGTCCGGATGTAGGAGAAGCTGTCCTTGAGATAGTCGATGAGGTCCTTGAGATTCTTGATGCCGTAGCTCTGGCGGCGGTCCCAGATATGCTGGACGATCTCCTTGAACCCGTACTCCTTGAGGGTCAGCTTGACCTTGCGGAAGAGCGAGTTCTTGACGAAATGGTACATGTTCTCGATGGCGATGACCTCGGGCGTCAGAACGATGATCATCCTGTCCGCGATCAGGAAGGTGTCCAGGGTGTTGGCGTGGCTGCCGGCGCCCAGGTCGATCAGGACGTTCTGGACATTGAGCTTCATGATCTGCCGGAACAGCTTCAGCTTTTGGCTGAAGCGGATGGTATCGGAGGCGATGGAGTGGATGTCGCCGGTGATCAGGGACATGTTGGGCAGATCGGTGTCGACGGCCAAGTCGGCCAGGCGGGTTCCCGACTCGAAGAAGCTGGTCAGGGACTTCTGCGGCCGGCTGATGCCGAAAAAGGAATGCAGGTTGGCGCCGCCGATGTCCATGTCGACCATGACCACCCGGCGGCCCCTCTTGGCCAAGGTCGTGCCTGTGCTGGAGGTGATGAAGGTCTTGCCGGTGCCGCCCTTGCCGCCGCCGACGACCCAGATCTCGCCCTCTTTAGCGACGCGCGTCGTGTCAGCCATGCCTCGTCCGCCGGAAAGACGTCAAAAAGTTGGACATTGATAGACTGCTACCATAGCGGAAATCGCGGGCCGGGTCAACGGAAGCGGAGCCTTAAAGGACCGTGAACCTCAGATCCGTGGAGATTTTGTCCTCGTGGTCGATGACGAAGATCCTGTGGAGGCCGGCCGGAATGGCCGGGATGACCACCCGGATCTGGCCGGCCGCGGCGGTGCCGTTCCAGCCGGTCACCTGCATCTCCATGTGGTCGATGCGCAGGATCTTGGTCCCCTGGCTGGACCCGGGCCCCCAGCAGTTCAGGGTGACGGTCGTCCCCGGGGCAGCCTGACTGGGATTGGCGCCGTCCCAATCGATGGGGAAGCGGACTTTGAAGTTGTTCGAAAGGACCTTACCGGCCCCGTCGTCGATGGCGAGGGTGTACTGGTGGTACCACTTGGTGGGCGCGCCGCCGGGGGCGTGGATGGTGATTCCGGTGCTGCTCCAGTGGAGGTATTGCGGGGCCGGGACGCCGTCGACCAGGACCCGGCGGCTGCCCTGGGCCGCGCCGAGGCCGATTCCCGAAATGTTGATCTCGGGATTCGGCTGCCCGTCATGCTGGCATACGACCTTGCTGATATTGACGATGAGGGGGGCCTTGAGCTGCTGCGCCCTCTGGGCCAGGGGATTGGCGGCCTGCTGGAGCCGCCCGGCTCCCCAGGCGAGCGAAACGGCGACAGCGAGGATTGACAGCGCGATGACGGCTCTTCTAACGCTCATGAGATTCTCTCCTTTCTCAAAGGACAGTGTAGTTCAAGTCCAGGGAGATCTTGTTCGCTCCGTCCATGAAGAAGATTTTGTGCGACCCCGAAGACCCATGATCCCCTCCTTCGCTCGCCTTGATCATCG
This sequence comes from Candidatus Aminicenantes bacterium UBA4085, assembly GCA_002383325.1. Lineage (GTDB taxonomy): Bacteria > Acidobacteriota > Aminicenantia > Aminicenantales > UBA4085 > UBA4085. The sequence continues at coordinate 12,203 of DFYJ01000026.1, read as the reverse complement.
CTCCGTCGGGAGGCGAAGTCAAGGGGCGGCGGGCTCCCGATCCGTCATTGGGGCAAAATGGCGATCTTTTTCAAATAGAGGAGCTTGGGAGCGTTCGGGTCGGCGATGTCGTAGAGCGTCAGGTAGACGGTCCGGACCTCCGGCGAAGGATTGAGGATCGAGGTTGTGAAAGCCCTGATCTCGCCCGGCCGCAGGTCGCGCAGGATCTGCAGGTCGACCAGCTCATCACCCAGGTGGACGCGCAGCAAGCCGAACCGCAAGGGCGCCGCCTGAGTGTACGTGATCGAGCCCTGGAGGATGAAATACGCCCCGGAAGGGATCTTCAAACTGTCGAGGCGCAGATCGCTGGCCATCCCCTTCAGCCCCTCGACTGCGGCGACCTGGAGGGCCAGACCCCGCAACGGCGGCACTCCCGTATCGGCCGTGACGAAATAGCGGATGACCGGCATGGTCAGGCTGGTGGAGGGGGAGATGAGCCGCAGACTGACCTCGTGCATGCCCGTCATCTGGGTCGGCAGAGAAGGCGTGCGCCCGGAGTCGAAGGTCGCCGCCTCGGCGAAGGGCAGCGTCTGGGAGAAGACCCGGAAGGGCATGCCGTCCACCAGCCACTGGGCCTGCAGGATGCCCGTACCCTCGTACTTGATGTCGGCATAGGCCAGAAGGCCGGAGAACCCGCGCGGCACGACCTTGTAGGCCAGGCCGTCTTCGAAGCGCAGCTGGAGGAAGAAGATGCCGAAGGGGGCCCGCGGCCCAACGGGCTCCTCGACCCGGACGGAGACCGAGGTCGGGCCGCCGGCTGCGCCGTCCCAGTCCCAGGCCTGGACGGTGTAGACGCCCGTCTTGGCGTAAGTATGGGAGATCGAGGCGCCGCCGGAGACGGGGGAGCTGCCGTCGCCGAAGCTCCAGCGGATCTTGCTCGTGTAGAACCTGACCGCGGTGAACGTCACCGGCTGCAGCGGGACCGGCATGGCCGGCATGTAGGTGATGCTGCGGATGCTGGTGTCCACGGCCACGGTGACCGCGACCGTGATGTCCACCAACCCGGCGCCGCCCTTGTCCCTTGCCGCGGCGAGGAAGACGCCCGGCTGGACGTAGGCGTGACTGATGGAAGCCCCCCCCATGACAGCCTCCGTCCCATCCCCGAAATTCCAGCGGATGCTGGAAGAAAAAAAGCCATAGGCCTGGAAGGCGACGGTCTGGTTTAAGAGAGGATTGGACGGCGTCGCGGTCACCCGGCGATTCTCGATGACCGGGACTTGGACGTCCTCGTCGAACCAGAAGCCGCTGGCCCAGTAGCGGCAGTGAACGTTGAAGGTCCCAATCCGGCCGTAGATATGCTGGACGGTCGCTTGGCCGGAGGCCGTGGCGCCGTCGCCGAACTGCCAGGTGACGGTGGCCGGGTCGAGGAAGGTCAAGGACGTGGTGACAACGAAGGTGACGGCCTGGTCGACGTTGGGCTGGCTCGGCGAGAAGGTTACGGTGGCCAGAGCGGGGGCGGCCAAGACCAGGACGGCGAGCGCGGTGAGGACGGGCGCGGAAGGCCTGGGATGGCGCGGCATGGGATGCTCCTAAAAGGCGAGGTCCGCCTGGCCGTAGATGCGGGTGTCCGTGACCGGCTGGCCGCCGTACTCTTGGCGCCGGTAGCTGCCCCTGACAGTCAGCAACAGGCTGTTGACCTTAATCAGCTTGCCCAGGTAGAAGTTGATCCCGCCGGTGGCGTCCACGGCCCGGTTGACCGAGACGACCGCTTGGGCCATCCGGTTGAAGGAGCCGGAGAGAAGAATCGACAGGACCCGGGGGATGAAGAAGACCTCGCCGTTGAGGAAGGCGTTGAGAGTCGTGTCGACCGCTCCCGTGGCCGGGTTCTTGGATTGGGTCAGGCCGAAAGTCGGCGAGATCATCAAGGCCTCTCCCGCGCGCAACGAACCGCCGACGTTCAGGGTTGTGCCCTGGATGTCTCCGGACGGATTGGTTTCGCTGCTCAGGCTGGATCTGGTCAGGGTCAGGTTGAGGCTGATGGCCGAGGAGGCCGTCCAGTTGAAGCCGCCTGAGTACTCCAGAGTGGCCGTGTCCTGAAGGATGTCGACGGCGGCCCCCTGGCGGGACTCTTGGTCCGAGGCTCGCACCCCGGCGGTCAGGGACAGCTTGGATCCCAGGGCCAGGTTGAGCGATGCGCCCCCGTTCAGGCCTTCCGTCGTGGGCCGGCCGTCGTCGCCCTCGACGTTGTCCTTCTGGGAGGTGACTTGACCTTGCAGGCTGAACGGCCCCAGGGCCAGCAGGACATTGGCGTCCAGGCCCTGCCGGTCGTTGGCCAGGTACTGAAGCCCGATGGAGTTGAAGGTGCGTCCGATGAAGCGGTAGGTGCCGTTCAGGCTCAGGCGGCCCAGGCTCAGGCTGGCGCCGGCGCTCCAGGCGCTGTCGGGGACGGCCGCGGCGGAATCGCCGGTATCCCCGTCGTAGTTGCTGCGGGCGAACTCGGCTTTCAGCTTCAAGGCGCTCTTGAACAGCGACGTCTCCTGCAGGACGGCCCAGGCGTCGCCCCGGCGGCTCTGGAGGAAGGACGAGACAGCGGCGTTGGCGGCCAGGGAGGGATCGTCCTTGCCCGTCACATAGACGGCCCGCAGCGACAGGGCTTCGCCGAAGAGGCGGAAGCCCGCGGCTCCGCCCATGATGCTGACGGCCCGGGCCGGAATGCCGATGCCTTTGAATCCCTGGACCTGCTGGGAGCTGACGTCGAAGGCGTGCAGATAGAGCTTGCGGTTGTCAAAGGCGTACTCGATGCCGCGGCGGCCCAGACCGAAAGAAGTGTACTCGGACTCGTTGATGGCGATGTCGCCCATGCGCAGGGCGTGGCTCCCCGAGGTCAGGGCGATCATCATGTTGGACAGGTTCACCGACTCGCCGTTCGCGGGCGGAGCGTTGGTCAGACTGAAGTTGGAATCGATGCGCAGGCCGGACTTGCCGGGAATGGCGGACTCAAATCCGATCTGGATGTTGCCGCTCCCGGCCGGGCTGGCGGAGGCCGTACCGGATACCTGTTCATGGAGGGTGCCCTGGGCGCTGCCGTTGGCATGGATGGGAAGCCTGAGCTTGGCCTCCTCGGCTTGGGGCGGGGGAAGGTTTTCGGGAATGCGGGGTGCCTGGTCCCCGCCCTCGGGCTTCACAGCGGCAGGCTCAGCCGCGCCGCCCCCGGGAGCGGTAGCCTTACGGCCGTTTTTCTCCGCCTCGATGTAGTATTCGAAACCGTCGGCGGTCAGGGTGGAGGTGTCGATGTCGACGGAGTATTCGGGGCCGTCCCCGGCCTTGGCCATCGGCCGAGCCTGGAAGGCTTGCAGGCCCGGGGCACGGAAGTAGAGCGTGACCCAGTCGGCGCCGTCCTGGACGGCGGCTTTGACGGCCAGCTTCCCGCCGGGCGCGTACCGGGTGAGGATGGCATGCTCGATGGCGGGATCCTGGGGGCCGGAAGGAAGAACGCCGCCGAAGGCCGACCTCCCCGGACCGGATACCGCGCCGGTCAGCGACGCCGCGATCAGGAAGATGAGACATCCTCTTTTTGACATCCCGAGCGCCTTTCTTGTCACGGAGCCTTTGCCGAATTACCTTCTACATTACCCATCTTCGGGCGGGTGTCAAGGAGGGATCTGCGGGGGAGGCGGACGTGGGAAGGATGTGGCTGGGAAGCTAGGATTCGAACCTAGATTTCATGATCCAGAGTCATGAGTCCTGCCGTTGGACGACTTCCCAAACCGGCGGAAGGGTATTATATGGAAATTCCCGCGGATTTCAAGCCCGGGCTGCCTTTTCTCGGTCGCTTGCGCCTCCCTGTCCCGCATGATAAGATCAACAGCCCATTATGGTCAAAAAGAACGTTTTTCGCCTGGCTCTGGTCGGCCTCCTGACCGCTTTTTTCCTGTTTTTCTTCCTGCGCAGCATTAAAAATTGGCGCGAAGTCCTCCAGTACATCTCCCACGTCGATTGGCGATGGGCCATCCCGGCCCTGCTGGCCACCCCGATCCATTTCTTCACCCGGGGACTGCGCTGGAAGTACCTCCTTCACCACGAGAAGCGCGATATCCGCTTCGCCAGCCTGTGGAAGGGCAATGTCGTCGGCTTCACCGTGACCTTCATCTTCCCCGGCCGGCTGGGCGAGATCGCCAAGCCCCTCTACGTGGCCCGCCGGGAGAAGATGCGCCCCGGCTTCGTGATCGGCACTTGCGTCGTCGAGCGGATCTTCGACATCCTGACCATGACCACCCTGCTGGGCCTGTTCATGCTCGGCCGCCCCCTGTTCGGGGCCCGCATGCCCATCACCGCCGAAGGGGTGACCCGCCTTCAGTCCTGGGGGGGCATTGCCGTCGGCGTCGCCGGAGTTCTCCTGGTCCTGATCATGCTCTTCTACTTTTTCAAGGACAAGGCCCTGGCGGTGGCCGCCAAGGTCCTCCGTATCCTGCCCCACGGCCTGAGAGAGAAGGCCCTCAGCCTGCTGCACGAGTTCATCGACGGCCTGCGCTTCTTCCATAACCTGGGCGACTTCATCATCTATGTGGCCCTCGGCTTCCTGGTCTGGCTGAGCATCATCCTCTACTATTGGCTGTACCTGTTCGCTTTCCGCTTCCCCGTTCCGTTCATCTGGATGTTCCCCTATCTCTTCCTGACCGCCGTGGGGGCATCCATTCCGACGCCCGGGATGGCCGGAGGCTTCCATGCCTTCTCTCAGTTCGGCCTGACCATGCTGCTGGGCATGAATCCCAATCTGGCCGGCGGCTACACCATCGTCGTCCACCTCATCCAGCTTGTCCTGACCTGCCTGTTGGGCTATAGTATTCTCTGGAAGGAAGGCCTGAGCCTGAAGCAGCTCAAGTCGTTGGGGGAGACCGTCGAGCCATGAGATGCCCCTACTGCGCCCATCCCGACAGCAAGGTCATCGACTCCCGGGAGAGCAAGAAAGGCATCAGCATCCGCCGCCGCCGCGAGTGCGAATCCTGCCGGCGGCGGTTCACGACCTACGAGAAGGTCGAAGAGATCCCCTACATGGTGGTCAAGAAGGACGGCACCCGGCAGATGTTCGACCGCCAGAAGCTGCTCAAGGGCATGATGAAGGCCTGTGAGAAGCGGCCCATCGCCTTGTCCCGGCTGGAGGAGATCGTCGAGGAGGTCGAGTCGCGGCTGCAGGAGCGGCCGGACAAGGAGATGAAGGCCTCCGAAGTCGGCCAGCTCATCATGGACCGGCTGCGGGATCTGGACAAGGTGGCCTATGTCCGCTTCGCCTCGGTCTACCGGGATTTCCGGGACGTCCAGGAGTTCAAGAACGAGCTGGACACCCTGCTCGACGAGAAGTGACCGGCCGGGTTTGACAAACCGGCTCCCGCGAATTATCTAATACATCTTGTCCTCCCGCCGCGGCCGGCCGCGGGGGGAGCGCGAGGGGTACCGCCCATGATCAAACGCATCAAGCCCGTCACCCGCACCCAGCGGATCGAGGGGGAGATTCAGCGCCTGGTCAGCCAGGCGCTCTCGGAGCGCTCGGAGTATCTGGGCCTGGACGGGACCTGGGCACTGCCCCTGGACGTCTACGAGACGGAGCGGACCATCGTCATCGAGGCCGAGGTGCCCGGGATCGAGGCGGCCGACCTGCGCATCTCGCTCGACGCCAGCCAGGTCGAGATCCGGGGCCTGAAGCGGGAGGATTTGTCCGGGACCCGGGCCTCGTACCTGCGCCTGGAGCGCGAATCGGGGCTTTTCCGCCGGGCCTTGCCCCTGCCCTGCGCCGTCGAGACCGGCCAGGCTTCGGCGGTCCTGGAGAACGGCGTTCTGACCATCGTCATGCCCAAGGCCGCGTCCGGATCGGGCCGGGACAAGGTCGTTCCCATCGACCGTCCCGGCGACCCCCATGGAGAATCGAATGGCTGAAAAAGACACCAAGCCGGAAGCCCCGCTCGAGGAAGTGGCCGAGGACAAGGACCAGAAGCTACCCATCCCGACCCGGCTGCCCGTGCTCCTGCTGCGGGATATCGTGGTCTTCCCGTTCATGATCGTGCCGCTTTTCGTCGGCCGTGAGAAGTCCAAGTCGGCCATCGACGCCTCCCTGTCCTCGCACCGGATGATCCTGCTGCTGACCCAGCGCAAGATGGAGACCGAGGACCCCAAGCGCGAGGAAGTCTACGACATGGGCACGGTGGCCTTGATCATGCGCATGCTCAAGCTTCCGGACGGCCGCATCCGCATCCTGGCCCAGGGGCTCAGCCGGGCCCGCATCGAGAGCTTCGAGGAGGAGAACGGCCACATCGAGGCTCAGATCTCCGTTCTGGGCGAGCCGGAAATCTCGGCCGGGACGCTGGAGAGCGAGGCCCTGGTCCGCAACGTCCGGACCGGGCTGGAGAAGGCCACCTCGCTGGGCAAGTCCATCCCCCCGGAAGTCCTCATCATCGCCGCCAACGTCGAGGAGCCCGGCCGCCTGGCCGACCTGACCGCGGCCAACCTGGAGCTGAAGGTCCCCGAGGCCCAGGCCATCCTGGAGATCGCCGAGCCGGCGGCCCGGTTGAAGAAGGTCCACGACCTGCTGGCCAAGGAGCTGGAGCTGCTGGACGTCCAATCGCGCATCTCGACCGAGGCCAAGGGCGAGATGGACAAGATGCAGCGGCAGTACTTCCTCCGCCAGCAGATGAAGGCCATCCAAAAGGAGCTGGGCGAGGGCAACGAGCTGCAGGAGGAGATCAAGGCCTACCAGGACAAGCTGAAGAAGCTCAAGGTGGCCGACGAGGTCCGGGAGGAGCTGGACAAGCAGATCGTCCGCCTCGGCCAGATGCACCCCGAGTCGGCCGAAACCACCGTCGTGCGCAATTACCTGGACTGGATGTTCGCCCTGCCCTGGAACCGCAGCACGGTGGACAACCTGAACCTGAAGAAGGCGAAAACCATCCTGGACGAGGACCACTATGGGCTGGAGAAGATCAAGGAGCGCATTCTCGAGTACCTGGCCGTCCGCAGCCTGTCCAAGAGCATCAAGGGCCCCATCCTCTGCTTCGTCGGCCCGCCCGGCGTGGGCAAGACCTCGCTCGGCCGATCCATCGCCCGGGCCCTGGGCCGGGAGTTCCTGCGCATCTCCCTGGGCGGCGTCCACGACGAGGCCGAGATCCGCGGCCACCGGCGGACCTACGTCGGGGCCCTCCCCGGCCGGATCATCCAGGGCTTGCGCCGGGCCGGATCCAACAACCCCGTCTTCATGATGGACGAGGTCGACAAGATCGGGGCGGACTTCCGGGGCGATCCGTCCTCGGCCCTGCTCGAAGTGCTCGATCCGGAGCAGAACAACAGCTTCCGGGACCACTATGTGGGGGTGCCGTTCAACCTGTCCAAGGTTCTGTTCATCACCACGGCCAACCTGCTCGACCCGATCCAGCCGGCCTTCCGCGATCGCATGGAGGTCATTCACCTGCCGGGCTACACCGAGGAGGAGAAGCTGGAGATCGCGCTCCGGCACCTCGTCCCGAAGCAGGTCAGGGAGAACGCCCTGACGGCCAAGCGGATCGAATTCTCGTCCGGCTCGATCAAGAGGATCATCTCCCTCTACACCCGTGAGGCCGGAGTCCGGAATCTGGAGCGGGAGATCGGGGCCGTCTGCCGCAAGACCGCCCGCAAGGTGGCCGAGGGGAAGAAGGGCTTGTCCAAGATCACTTCCCAGAACATCGAGACATTCCTCGGTCCGCCCAAGATCTTCAAAGACCAGGTTCAGAAGAAGGACCAGGTCGGGGTTACGACCGGAGTGGCCTGGACTTCGACCGGCGGCGAGATCCTGTTCGTCGAGGCCACCCGGATGAAGGGCAAGGGCGGCCTGGCCCTGACCGGGTCGCTGGGGGACGTCATGAAGGAGTCGGCCCAGGCGGCCCTGTCCCTGGCCCGGGCCCGGGCCAAGGAGTACGGCATCGCCGGGGACTTCCACGAGAAGAAGGACATCCACATCCACGTGCCCGCCGGAGCCACGCCCAAGGACGGCCCCTCGGCGGGCGTGACCCTGGTCACGGCCCTGCTCTCGGCCCTCACGGACACGCCCATCTGCGCGGACCTGGCCATGACCGGCGAGATCTCCTTACGCGGCCGCGTCCTGCCCGTGGGCGGCATCAAGGAGAAGATCCTGGCGGCCGTGTCCCACGGCATGCGCAAGGTGATCATCCCGAGCCAGAACAAGAAGGACCTGGAAGAGGTGCCCGCGGACCTGCTCAAGCGCATCGAGGTCACGACCGTGGAGCGCATCGAGGAGATCTGGCCCATCGCCTGCGCGCCCAAGACCGGCAAGGCCAAAAAGGCGGCGGGCAAACCCGCGGCCAAGGCCGCTCCGGCCCAAAAGGCCCCGGTGAACAAGGCCCGGGTGAGCAAGGCGGCGCCCAAAAAGGCCCTGGCAAAGAAGGCTCCGGCCAAAAAGCCCGCCCCGGCCAAGGCCAAGAAGAAATAGCCCCCCTGATCCGAAACACAGGCGGCCGGGACAGTGTCCCGGCCGCTTTTTTTTCGCCTCCCGCAACTCCCCGGTCCCGCTCTCCTGGTTTTGCCCCCTTCTCGTTGACAGGCCAGGGCATTTCCGGCAGAAATAAGCACCCACTTCGGCCTCTGCGGGGGCGCAGGCGGCCGCTCATCCGGGTGCTCTTCAGGACAGGAGGTTTTCCATGAAATTCGCGCGCTTGATTGCGCTGGCCCTGCTCGCCCTCGTGCTGGCGGCCGGCTGCTCCAAGGAGTCCGAGACCCTCAAGATCGGGGCCGTGCTCTCGGTCACCGGGCCCGCCTCGTTCCTGGGCGAACCCGAGAAGAACACCCTGATGATGCTCCAGGACGACATCAACGCCAAGGGCGGGGTGGACGGCCGCAAGCTCGAGATCATCGTCTATGACGACGAGTCCGACGTGAACAAGTGCGTCATGGCCGCCAAGAAGCTCCTGGAGCAGGACAAGGTGGCCGCGGTCATCGGACCGAGCATCTCCGGCAACACCCTGGCCATCATGAAGTCCTTCGGCCCGGCCGGGGTGCCGCTGGTCTCCTGCGCGGCCTCGGAAAAGATCATCTCGCCCGTGGACCCCTGGGTCTTCAACACGCCCCAGCTGGACCGCCACGCCGTGCTCAAAATCCTCCAGGACTTCAAGAAGAAGGGCTACTCCAAGATCGCCATCGTCACGGTCTCGGACGGCTACGGCCAGTCCGGCCGCGGCGTGCTCCAGGAGCTCGTCCCGGCCCAGGGCATGACGCTCGTGGCCGACGAGGTCTACGGACCCAAGGACACGGACATGACCGCCCAGCTCACCAAGATCAAGGCCGTGAACCCGGACGCCATCGTCTGCTGGGGCACCAACCCCGGCCCGGCCGTGGTGGCCCGCAACCGCGTCCAGCTGGGCATCACCACGCCGCTGTACATGAGCCACGGCGTGGCCTCCAAGAAGTTCATCGAGCTGGCCGGGGACGCCGCCGAGGGCATCGTCCTGCCCGCGGGCCGGCTGGCCATCATCGACATGGTCCCGGACAACCACCCGCAGAAGGCCGTGCTCGTGGCCTACCGCGACATGTACACCAAGAAGTACAACGCGCCCATCTCCACCTTCGGCGGCTACGCCTGGGACGGCCTCCAGCTCGTGCTGAACGCGGTCAAGGCCGGCAAGTCGGCCAAGCCCAAGGACATCCGCGACAACCTGGAGAAGACTGCGGGCTTCCCGGCCACCACCGGCCTGTACACGTACACGGCCGGCAACCACAACGGCCTGGACGAAACGGCCTTCGTCATGGTGGTCATCGACAAGGGCGACTGGAAGGTCGCCGAATAGCGTCGCACCAAAGCCGGGCCGGGGTTCGCCCCGGCCCGGCCGCCACGGACCGCCCCCATGGATTTCCCGAGTCTCCTGCAGTTCGCCATCAGCGGCCTGACCGTGGGCGCCACCTACGGCCTCACGGCCCTGGGCTTCACCATCATCTTCAACACCACCGGGGTCATCAACTTCGCCCAGGGTGAGTTCGTCATGCTCGGCGGCATGATGAGCGTGTTCGCCATGCGCGCCCTGGGCCTGCCCGAGCCCGCGGCCGTGGCCCTGGCCGTGGTCGCCGCCGTGGCCGTGGGCGCGCTGGTGGAGCGCCTGGCCATCCGCCCGGTCTCCGGCCGCCCGGCCATCGACCTGGTGATCATCACCATCGGCGTGTCCATCCTCATCCGCGGCCTGGCCATGCTCGTCTGGGGCAAGGACACCTTCGCCCTGCCGCCGTTCTCCGGAAACGCGCCCATCCCGCTGTTCGGCGCGGCGCTCATGCCCCAGAGCCTCTGGGTCCTGGGCATCAGCCTCTGCCTCCTGGCCGCGCTCAAGTATTTCTTCTCGGTGACGCTCACGGGCAAGGCCATGCTGGCCTGCTCCTTCGACCCCAAGGCCGCCTCCCTGGTGGGCATCGGCGTGCGGCGCATGGTGCTCCTCTCGTTCATGATCTCGGCCTTTGTGGGCGCCGTGGGCGGGGCCATCCTGGCGCCCCTGACCATGACCTCCTACGACGTGGGCGTGCTCCTGGGCCTGAAAGGCTTCGCGGCCTGCATCCTGGGCGGGCTGGGCAACCCCTTCGGCGCGGCCGTGGGCGGACTCATCCTGGGCGTGCTGGAATCCCTGGGCGCGGGCCTGGTCTCCTCGGCCTACAAGGACGCCCTGGCCTTCGTCATCCTCCTGGCCCTGCTCTTCGTCCGGCCCCAGGGCCTGTTCGGCCGGGCCGATTCCAAGCGGGTCTGACATGGGCAGCTTCCGCACCGACGCCCTCCGCCTCCTGGCCCTGGCCGCGCTGCTCGCCGCCGCCCCCTTTGTCCTGCCCAACAACTACTACCTCACGGTGCTGACCATGTGCTGCCTGCACGCGATCATCGCCGTGGGCCTGAACCTCCTGGTGGGCCACGCCGGGCAGATCTCCCTGGGCCATGCCGGATTCTACGGCCTGGGCGCGTACACCACGGCCGTGCTCACGGCCACCCTGGGCCTGCCCATGCCCGTGGGACTGGTGGCCGGGGTCCTGGCGGCCCTGGCCGTGGCCCTGCTGGTGGGCGTGCCCGCATTGAAGCTCACCGGCCACTACCTGGCCATGGCCACCCTGGGCTTCGGCATCATCCTGTCCATCCTGTTCAACGAGACCGTGGCCGTCACCGGCGGCCCCTCGGGCTTCACCGGCATTCCGCGGCTCGAACTGTTCGGCTTCCGCTTCGCCTCGGACCTGAGCTACTACTACCTCACCGCCGCGGTCCTCTGCGGGGTCACGCTGCTGGCCCTGAACCTGCTGCACTCCCGCCTGGGCCGGGCCCTGCGCGCCCTGCACACCTCGGAGAAGGCGGCCCAGGCCATGGGCGTGGACGTGGCCCGCTTCAAGCTCTTCGTCTTCGTGCTCTCGGCCGGGTTCGCGGGCCTGGCCGGGGTGCTCTACGCCCACTTCCTGACCTTCATCGCCCCGGCCTCCTTCGGCTTCTCCTTCTCGGTGGAGCTCATCGTCATGGTCGTGCTCGGCGGCATGACCAGCGTGCTCGGCTCCATCCTGGGGGCCTTCTTCCTCACCGTGCTGCCGGAGTTTTTGCGCGCCTTCGAGAGCGTGGAGATCCTGCTCTTCGGCGTGATCCTGGTGGCCTGCATGATGTTTTTGCCCGACGGCCTGGCCGGGGGCCTGGGACGGCTCTGGCGTTTTGCCCGCGCCAAGGCGCGGCGCAAGGGGGCGGCCGATGCCTGAGGCCCTGCTCTCCTGCGCGGACGTGCGCGTGCGCTTCGGCGGGGTCCAGGCCCTGGCCGACGTGGACTTCGAGGCCGCCGAAGGCCGGATCACGGCCATCATCGGGCCCAACGGCGCGGGCAAGACCACCCTGCTCAACGTCATCTCGGGCATGGTCCCGGCCCAGACCGGGCGGGTGGTCCTGGGCGGCCGCGACCTCTCCAGGGCCCCGGCCCACGTGCGGGCCCGCGCGGGCATGGTGCGGACCTTCCAGAACCTGGAGATCTTCTCCAACATGAGCGTGCTGGAGAACGTCATGACCGGCTGCCACGGCCGCCTGCGCCTGGGCGCCTGGCAGAGCCTCCTGCGCACGCCGAAGTCCCTGGCCCTGGAGCGGGAGATCGCCGGGCAGTCCCTGGCCGTGCTCGAATTTCTCGGCCTCTCCGCCCTGGCCCAGGCCCCGGCGCGGGACCTGGCCTTCGGCCAGCAGCGGCTCCTGGAGCTGGGCC
>DFYJ01000001.1 GCA_002383325.1 Candidatus Aminicenantes bacterium UBA4085 | reverse complement strand
GCAGATGCCGCAGCCCTTGCAGTAGTCGTAGTCGATGACCGGCCACTCGTCGACCACATCGATCGAGGGCTCGGGGCAGAACTTCCAGCAGATGCCGCATTGGATGCAGTCTTCCAGGCGGATCTCGGGCCGGATGTTCCGCCAGGCCCCGGTCAGGTTGTGGGTCTGGCTGCCGACGGAGGCGATCATGATCGGCATCTCTTCGGCCGAGGCGAAGGCGATTTTCGGAGCTTTCTTTTCCCTCATGGCTTCTCCTCAGGCGCGGGCGAAGGCTTCTTCGGCCGCTTTGACGTTGTCGTCCGGCTTGATCGAGATCCCGTCCCGGATGGCCTGGGTCAGGGACTCGAGCTTGGTCAGGCCGAGGATCTTGACGACGGCGCCGACGATGGCCGTATTGACGATGGGGGCGGCCAGGCTGCCCAGCTTGTGCTTGACCGCGATGGCGGTGGCGTCCACCGTGCGGACCTTGAAGCGGTCGTGGAAAGGGAAGTGCTCGGGCTGGCGGTCGCTGTTGATGATGATCGTGCCGCCGGGCTTGAGGCCGACCGTGATGTCGACGGCCTCGACCAGGGTGGGATCGACGACCACGACGTGATCCGGCGTGTAGATCCGGCTCTTGTCGTAGATCTGCTTGTCGTCGATGCGGATGAAGGCGACGACGGGGGAGCCCCGGCGCTCGACGCCGAACTCGGGGTAGGCCTGGACCCAGTTGTCTTCCTTGGCGATGGCGTCGGCCAGGATCTTGGAGGCGACGACGGTCCCCTGGCCGCCTCGCCCGTGGAATCGGATTTCGATCATGACGGCTCCTTTCCTCATGCGGAATGAGGCGTCTCCCCGCGGTCATCCGGGCGGGGAGTTTTAAGGCATAGTCTAGGGCCAGGCGGGCGCGCTGTCAAGGCGAAGGCGCCGCCCTCGCGGCGCTTGGCCGGGGGCTATGGATGAGATAGAATAGCCGCGAAATCGATGAGCAAGCCCAAGGCCTTCGCGACGCTCTGGATAGTCGTTTTGATCATCGGGGCAGCCGTAAGGGCGGTGGATCTGGACCGACCTGCCGACGGCCGGATTCGCGAGAGTTGGAGGGAGGCCGATTACGCCTCCCTGGCGCGCAACTTCGACAGGGAGGGGATGGATATCCTCTCTCCGCGCATCGACTGGCGGGGCGACGGCCCCGGGCTGGCCGAGATGGAATTCCCGCTCGTCCCCTGGTTGACCGCCGGCCTGTACCGGATCTTGGGCCCGGCTGAATTTCTTGGCCGCGTTGTTTCCTATCTCTTCTCTTTCCTGACTCTACTGGCCTTCTCGGCCCTGGCCCGCTCCCTCCTGCCGCCCTCAGGGGCTCTTTTCGCCCTGGCCTTCTTCGCCCTGGCCCCGCTCTCCGTCCGGGTCTCCAACGCGCTGCAGCCGGAATCGGCGATGCTCTTCTTCTACGTCGCGGCCGCCTGGGCCTTCAGCCGCTGGCTGAAGACGGGAGGGCCGGGCTGGTATACGGGCGCGCTGGCGGCCACGGCCTTGGCCGTCCTGGTCAAGGCGCCGGCTGCCCACATCGGGCTGTTGTTCGTGCTCCTCATCATCGAAAAACGGGGCCTGCGCGGCTTATTCCGCCCGGCCGTCCTGGCTTTCGGGGTCCTGGCCCTTCTGCCGGCGGCGGTCTGGGGCCTCCACGCCCACCGCTTTTGGCTGACCTACGGCATCTCGCTCGGCGTATCCAACGAGTATCATTGGATCGGCTGGGATCTTATCCGCCAGCCCCGCCTGATCCTGGCGGCTTTGGCCCGCCTGGCCCGGCTGGAGGCCCTCTATACGGCCATGATCCCGGGGCTGCTCCTGGCTCCCTTCGTTCTCTGGACCCGGCGCCGGGATGCCGCGGCGAGAGTGTCGTTCTATTGGCTGGCCGCGATCGCCGCCTATTACTTTCTGGCCATCCGGACGACGGGAGACTTCTGGGCTTCCTACTATCATGTCGTCTCCGTCCCGCCCTTGGCCCTCTCCCTCGGGCTGGCTTTCACCGCGGCCGAAGAACGTCTCGGCGGCCGCTCCGCTCTGCGGACAGCGGCTTTCGCGGCTTTCGGCTTAGGCGTCGCGATGACCGCCATCCGGATCCTTTTCGGTCCGATTCCTTTTTCGCCGGGCGCCGTTACCGTCTTCGTCATCGCCGCGGCGGCCGGCGCGGGATGGCTTCTGGCTTCCCGGCCGATCTTTGGGGCATCTCGTCCGAGCGGATGGATGCAATTCGGGTCTGCGGCTTGCGCCGCCGGACTCCTGGCGCTTTTTCCTCTCGAAGGGGCCCAGACGGCCCGCGATTTGCACCCGTCGAAGTACATGGCCCTCTTTGAGTGCGCGGAGATCTTCCGGCCGCTCATCCCGGAAGGCTCCCTGATTCTGACTTCGGGAGGGCCCCGCTTGGACGAAACCGGAAAACGGGTGGCTTTTAACGCCTCTTATTTCTTCTACTGGCTCGACCGCAAGGGGTTCAATCTGCCGGCCGAGGATCAGACGCTCGAAGCCGTGGCGGCTTTCGTGGGAAGAGGGGCGCGCTATTTGGTCCTGGAAGACGACGTCCTGAAGGCCCGGCCGGGTTTTAAGGATGAGCTGAAACAGGTTTACCCGCTGCTGGCCGAGCGTCCTGAGGCCTCCCTGTTCAAGCTTTCCCGCTGAGCCCGCTCGGCCAGGATTCTGCGGGCCGCCTCCCGTCCCAGCTCCAGGGCGGCGTTCATGTTGCTGGGGCTCTCCGTGATCATAGCCGCATTGGCCACGAAGACGCCGGGCAGGGGGCGTCGAGCTTCGGGCGGGAAGGGATCGGATGGACCGGGCGGGAGCACGGCTTGGACGCAGGCGGCCCGCTGGAGGCGGACGTCGATGATCTCTTCGTCCCGGAGGTCGGGGAAGACCGTCTTCAACCCTTCGAGAAGCAGGAGCGGGTTTGTCCCGCCTCCGGCCGAATCTTCCGCGCCCGGACGGTACTTGGGCAGATAGACCAGGTGGCGCCCGGCCATTTCCTCCGGCGGCAGGACGTTGGTCGTCTCAATGATCCCGGTGAAAGGAAGGGACTCGTCCAGGAGGTTGATGACGTAGTAGGGGGACAAGGGGCGTTGGAGCAGGACGCAGGCGGCTTCCAGGCCGAGGTATTCGAGTCCGCTCCAGAGTTTCGCCCCCGGAGCGTCGGCCGGAAGGAGCCGGCCGGCCTCGGGCCCGGGAAGGGTCAAGAGGACCGCGTCGTGGAAGGCTGGGCCCGCTTCAGTCTCCAGACGGATCCGGCCGTCGGCGAGAAGCTCGAGCCGTCGTACGCGGCACCCGGTCCGGATCGCGGCCCCGTCGCGGCGGAGGCGATCCTCCGCCGCTGCGGCCAGACCGCGCACGCCTCCCCGCAGGGCGCCCCAGCTTTCCCGGGCGGCCGGGCCCCGACGGCCGGAAAGCAACCGCCGGATGCTGGCCCAGATGAAGGCCGCAGAGGCACGGGGCGCGGCCGGCCCCAGCTTGCTCCGCAGGAGCGGCATCCAGATCTTCCCCGTCACGGCGGTCCCGAACAAGCCGCGCAGCCAAGCCTCCGACGAAGCGGCCGCGGGGCCGGAAGAATCGCGGATCGCGGCGGCCCGGAGAATGCCCCAACCGAGCCGGATCTTTTGAGACCAGGTCAAGAAAGGGAAGCGCAGGTAGTCCGCGGCGCCGGCGAACGGGACCAGCCGCCCGCGGCCGTAGAATCCGCTCCCGGCCCGGGACCAGACCAGCTTGTCCGCGAGGCCGAGGCCCCCGATCCAGGCCAGGGTCTCGCGGTCGGAGGGGAGAACGACATGGTAGAAACGGTCGCAGGCCAAGCCGCCGATCTCGGCCCCGGCGCAGAGCCCGCCGAGAGAAGACTCGCGCTCATAGAGGGTGACCGGAGCTGCGCCCTCCCGCAGGAGCGTCTCGGCCGCGGCCATCCCGGTCACACCGCCTCCGACCACGGCGATCGCAAGGCCGGGGGCCGGAGCGGGCGACACAGTCACTCCTTCCGCAGGGGCTCGGCGAGGGGCGTGGACGGGGCGTCGTGCCTGGAGGTATTGCGCAGGATCAGCGACTCCAGGGTGTACAGCTCGATGAAATAGCGCTTCTTCTGCAAAGCCAGGAGGCCGATGCTCAGGAGCTGGATGGCCACTAGGAGGGCGATTCCCCCGACGATGAAGGCGTGGGGGGCCAGCTTGAAGGCGGAGGCAATGGCTTCCGACAGACGGAAATCGAAGGGCTGCCCGGCGGCCGCCGTGGCGTAGGCCCGGACGGCGTGGATGACCGTCCAGATTAGGGGATAGAACGACAGGATCAGCAGAAACAGGCCCGGCCAGACGAAGAAGAGGAAGGGTCGGAAAAGAAAGCCCGAGACCAGGCTTTGAACGATGATCCGACGGGTATCGGTGGCCCGCGGCCCGCGGCGCCGGACGCCGGGCTTGGGCGGGCCCCAGTCCAGAACGGCCGGGATCTCGACGATCCGGGCCCGCAGCATCTTGGCCTTGTTGATGATCTCGGCGTTGATATCCACATCCATGGCCCACAGGCTCAGGCCGCGAATGAATTCCCCGTCGTAAGCCCTGACCATGCCGGTGATGTTGGTCAGCTTGTCGGAGAAGCGGTCCTTGGTGGCCATCCGGCAGAGGAATCGGTTGGCCCAGCGGCTGAGCCGCCGGCGCATAGGCGGGACGTTGAGTACGGCTCCGCCCTTGCGGTAGGGCGAGGCGATGACGATCTTGGCCCGCGTCTCGCGCATCCGGCGAAGCATGGCGCCCACGATCTCGGGTGTATAGCTCAGATCGGCGTCCAGGGTCACGACGATATCGCCGCGCGAATCGTGGAAGGCGCTCCGCAGGGCCTGGCCAAGGCGGAAGTTGTCCATGTGGTGAAGGACCCTCACGCCGGGGTTCGCGGCGGCGAAGGTCTTGGCCACATCCAGCGTTTGGTCGGTGCTGCCGTCATCGACGACCAGGATCTCGGTCCGATATTCGTCCCGCAGGGCTTCCAAGGCCGCCCGAACCCGCTCCAGGCTGGACCGCAGGCCGGCTTCCTCGTTGAAGGCCGGCAGGACGACTGTGACCAGGGGCTTGCTCATGATCCGACTCCAGCCGGCTTTTTGCCGCCGCTTGACGCCGGACGGAGGCGCAGGGGGCGGGGCCCGGCTTCCAGGCTGTGGGCGAATTCTCCCAGCGGGACGAGATCAAAGCGCTCGGCCAGAAGGTCCAGGACGCGGCCCGCCAGGCGCAGCTTGCGGCTTCTATTAATATCCATCCCGGGGAAGAAGGCAAGGCCGGGCGCGTCCTCGGGCCCGAGGAAGTCCAGCGGGTGAAGGAGGAAGCTGGGGCCGATACCGGCCGCCCGGCAGGCGGCCATGGCCAGCCGCAGGTAGCCCGTCATCAGGCTTTCGGAAAAGCGGGCCAGGTAGAGGAGGTAGCTCAGATGGAAGGGCGTCTTGAGCAGGGGGATCGTGGTCACGGGGATTTCGGCCAGGCGGCGCCCCGAGGGCAGGGCCCAGAGATAGGGACCGGACGGCCTCAACCCGTCGCGCCAGCCGCCGAAGAGGTCGGAGCGAAGGGCCTTCTCCTCCGCGGCGAAGCCGGAGCGGGCAAAATAATAGGCCCGCCCGAGAGGGCCGAGAAAGGTCGGCAGGGTCGAGGCGTCGTAGCGGTAGCCCCGGTCGGCCAGGATTTCCAGCAGGTCGGGGCTCCAGCAGAAGCCCGGCCCGCGGAAGCCGTCGGGCCGGACCCCGGAAGCCGCGACGATGGCCTTTTCGGCCGTCTCGATATCCCGGGCGATCTTATCGGCCGGGCCGATCGACATCCAGGGCTCATGATCGAAGGAGTGATTGCCGATCTCGTGCCCGGCCCGGGCGATCGACGCCAGGGGCGCCGCATTCTCAGTCCGCTCCGCGTCGCGGCCGACCACGAAGAAGGTCAGGCGAAGGCGCCGACGGGCCATGACGCCGAGCACATCCGGGATGAGCCGCGGCAGATAGGTCGGATAAGCCTCCCAACCGCGGTCGCCGTGCGTCTTGAGATAGGACCAGAGGTTGTCGAGGTCGAACGACAGGGCGGCCGGGGGCTTGATCACCGCTTCTTCTCCCAAGCCCGGCGGGCCAACGCGGGCAGGCGCGGGTGGAAGCCGGGATACTCCGGCATCGCATCCACCGGGCCCGTCTCGGCCATATGGCAGCCGGTGGCGCAAGTTCCGGCCAGGCTGCGGATCGTCTCGAGGCCGAAATCGGGGCCGGCCCCGTATTCCGGCTTCTCCCGCAGGAAGGCGGCCAGTCCGGCGATCTCATTCGCCAAACCCCGCCGGACCGCCTGAAGGCCGGCTTCGACGGCCGCAATAAGCTCGGCTGGGGGCTTGCCCCGGCCTTTGCCGATGCCCTCGAAGACGAGCGGGCGGACGGCGAACTCGTCTCGCAGCAGGAGGTGGGCGCCGTCAAAAAGAGCCCTGGCCGATGGAGCCACCGCCTCGCCGAAGATCGCTTCCCGGTAGACGGCGTGGGCGGTCCCGATGACGACGATCTCGGCCTGGGCCAGGGCCGGCTCGAGATCATTCGTGAAGATGTCGGCCAGGCCGGATTCCGCCAGCCGCGGGTCCTCGGCCCGGACATAGGGATCGTGAAGCGTCAGATGGCCGGTTCGGGGACGCAGGATTCTGGCCAGGGCCATGGACGGGGAGTTGCGGGTATCGGCCGCATCGGGGCGGTAGGCCGCGCCGAGGATGGCCAGGGCGAGGCGATGGAGGGGCCCGAAGGCGCTCTCGATGCGGGCCGCGGTCAGGGCCGGCGCCTCGTCGTTGATCCGGCGGGACTCCAGGATCAAACTGTCCGTCGTGTCGCGGCCGGCCCCGATCATCCGCCAGAGCAGCAGGATGCCGTCTTTGGGCAGGCAGTGGCCGCCGACGCCGACGGTCGGGATGAGCAGGCCTCCGGCTCCTTCCAAGCGCCGGTTGACCTCGGCCCGCAGGTCGTGGAAGTCGACGTCTGCGGCGTCGCAAAAGCGGGCCGCTTCGGCCGAGTAGGCGATGCGGACGTCCCGCTCGGCGTTTTCCAGGGTCTTGACCGTCTCGGCGGTCAGGGCATCGGCGGGCTGAAGCTGGGCGGCCGGGATGAACGTCCGGTAGAGGTCCAGGATCCGCCCGGTCGTCTCGGGCCTCAGGCCGGCCACGATCTTGTCGCCGCTGCGGATGCGCTCGACCAGGCGGCCGGGCATGACCCGGTTGGGCGAGTGGCCGAGGTCGATGTCCCGCCCGTCGGCCAGGCCTTGGGCGGCCAGCCGCGGCCTGATGACCGAGGCCATGGTCGAGGGGGCCAGGGTGGATTCGATGACCAGCAAGGTCGGGCGGGCCGGACGGCGTCCGGCCAGGACGGGGGCCAAACCGTCCAGGGCCCCGAAGAGCGGCCCGTAGTCCGGCTCGAGGCCGGCCTTGTCCGTCTGGACGCAGACAAGGATGGCTTCGGCCGGCCCGGCTTCGGCCGGATCGGAGGCGGCCCGCAGCCGCCCGGCCGAGACGGCTCGGGCGATGATCTCCGGCAGATCCGGTTCGATGCCGCCCAGGGGATTGCGGCCTTGATTGAGGGCGGCGACCTTCCAGGCCGAGGACGGCGAGGCCCGCTGGATCAGGACGACGTTGGGACCTTCCGCCGCGTCGGCCAGGAGGGCGGCCATGGGCACGCCCACGACGCCGGCGCCGACGACCGCAGCCCTCCGGATCGGGGCGTTCACGGCCGGCCTCCGCCGTCGATGAACGTCCGGAACCACAGCTCGATGTTCAGCAGGCCCCAGAGGCGGCGCCCGAAGGCGTCCTCGCGCTCGATGAGCTCCTCCACCCGGGCCTGGTCGAAGAGGCCGCGCTGCCGGCAGGCGGGCGAGGTCAGAACATCCCGGAAGAAGCCGCGTAGGCCATCCCGGGCCCAAAGATGCAGCGGGATGGGGAAGCCCATCTTGTCCTTGCGGGCCAGAATCTCCGGCGGCACGATGCCGGTCGCGGCCCGCTTGAGGATGTACTTCATCTCGGCCCCCCGGAATTTCATTCTGGGCGGCAGGGAGGCGATGAATTCCACCAGGCGGTAGTCCAGGATCGGCACCCGAGACTCGACGCCGTGGGCCGCGCTGACGCGGTCCTCGACGTGGAGCAGGGCGGGCAGGCTGGCCGCCATGTCGAAATAGACCATCTTGTTGTAATAGGACTGGGTCCGCGGATTGTGGAACAGGCCGCGGAAGCGCTCGAAGACGGGCTCCGGGTCGAGAAGCGCGCGGAAGCCGGGGGCATAGAGCCCGAGATCGCCCTGGCTGCGGTCCACCAGCCGGAAATAGCGCCGGTCCATGTCGTCGAAGACGCCGTCGCTCCAGAAATAGCGGAGCATCGGGCCGTAGGCCCGCAGGAACGGCAGGTTGGGCAGTATGGAATGGAGCGAGACGATGTGCTCGCCCTCGTCGTTGCTCTGGTGGACGGCGCCCTTGAGGGCCTGCTCCAGGTAGGCGATGGCGTACCGGGCATAACCGCCGAAGATCTCGTCGCCGCCCTGGCCCCCCAGCAGCACCTTGACCGAGCGGGCCGCTTCGCGGGCCACGATGTATTGGGCAAAGACCCCCGGCCCGGCCACCGGCTCGTCCATGTGGTAGATGATCTTCGGCATCGTTTCGATGAACTCGGCCGCCGTCGGGCGGATGACCCGGACTTCGGAGCCGGCCGCGGCCGCGGCCAGGCGGGCGTAGCCGGATTCGTCGAAGGCCGGGCCCTCGTCGAAGGCGCCGGTAAATGTCTGCACCGGCCGGCCGCCGAGGCGCGAGGCCAGGATCGTGACCAAGCTGGAGTCGAGCCCGCCCGAAAGGGTCGCCCCGAGCGGCACGTCGCTGCGGAGCTGGAGGCGGACGGCGTCGTGCAGGAGCATCCGCAGCTCCTCGACGCAGCGCTCCTCGGTGCAGGAGGCGCGGACGGTGAAGTCCGGCTCCCAGTATTTGACGTGCCTCTCGGCCCCCGTCTCGGTGTCGAGCGACAGGAAATGCCCCGGGCGGATCTTGCGCACGCCGCGGAAAAAGGTTTCACCGTTCAGCACGTACTGAAAGAAGACGTAGTCGCGCAGAGCCGCCATCTCGGGCTCGGCCCGGAAGTCGGGATGGCGCTGGAAGGCCTTGATTTCGGAGGCCAGGGCCGTCCGGCGGCCGTCGGCCCAGATGTAGAGAGGCTTGATGCCGAAGGGATCCCGGGCTGCCAAGACGCGGCGGCTGCGGGGATCATGGACGGCGAAGGCGAACATGCCGTTGAAGCGGCGGACGCAGTCTTCGCCCCAGGCCAGGTAAGCCCGGCCCAGGACCTCGGTATCGGACTCCGTGCGGAAGGCGTGTCCGAGGGCTTCCAACTCGGCCCGCAGCTCACGGTAGTTGTAGATCTCGCCGTTATGGACGACCGTGACGGGGCCGACGGTCATGGGCTGGGCGCCTCCGGCCGGATCGATCACCGCCAAGCGCCGGTGGGCCAGCCCGACCGGGCCCTCAACCAGCTGGCCCGAGCCGTCGGGGCCGCGGTGAGCCAGGGACTCGGCCATGGCCGAAAGAACAGTTGGATCGACAGGCTTGCGGTCCCTGTTGAAAAGGGCGACCCAACCGCACATGATCCGTTCCTCCCTTGCTCAGGCCCGGGGCTTCCGTCTCCGCCGGCCAGGGGGCGCGGACGGAGCCTGGGAACCTCACGGTCGCGTACATTCTCATCGAACCGCCGGTTCGGCGCAATCGTCCTCTCCGGTGAAGCGGGGGGTGATTCGCGCTCCTCAGCCTTCCCCCCAAGAGGTGATGCGGCCGGCCGTGGAGATGGTATAATGAACGGGTCATGAAGATCCCGGCCGCCGGCTCCGCGATCTTGGCTCTCCTGGCGGCCTGCGTCTCTTTATCCGCCGCCGATCGCCCCTTCACCCTCTCGCTGGGAGGCGGCCTCCATCCCGTCTTCACCGTCGGAGAGGCCGGGAACTATCAGGCCGGCATCAACGACTTTCCGGTGACGCCTTCTCACAGCCCCGCCTGGGCCGGATTGAGCCTGGGATGGAGCCCGGGCCGCTGGCTCTTCGAGCTGGAAGCCCGCTGGATCGCCCCTTCCGCCGTCGTCCTGGAGGATCCTTTCGACGGCGATACCCTGGCTCTCGACACATCAGCCCGCTTGGGCGTGACGCTGGGGATTTTCTACCGGTTGTCGATGGGCCGGCTCCAGCCCTATCTGGGCGCGGCCGCCGGCCTGGACGCCATCCTGGCCGGCGAGGTCCAGGCGACGTCCCGCTACGGCTATACGATCGTGCTGCCGGCCCCCTCCTTCCAAGATCGTTTCGATCCGCTCCTGACGGCGGGGGGGGGCGTCCTCGTCAGGATCACCCGCTGGCTGGGGGCGCGCCTGGATGCCCGCTACGTCTGGGTCCTCGAGAAATCCGAGCCGATGCGGGGCGTTCAGGCCGGGGGAGGACTGATGTTGTCCTTCTGAGGCGGCTCAGCGGATCCTGCCGCGCCCGATCCCCTTGCCCGAGGCTGTATCGCCGTCCAGCTTCAAGGAGAACGTCCGCCACTTCCATCCGGCCAGTCCGACGGTCATGGCCGAGCCTGCCGCCGGAACCGTCCCGATCGGGGTTTCGATGTGGCTGACGGCCTGGGCCGCCAGGATGGCGAAACCTCCCAGCGTCATGGTCGGCTCGGCCGCCGCGGCCCGGACGTTCCAGAGACGGACGACCGTGCGGTTCTCGGCGCCTTCCTCGGCCGGCTTGACCGCCCAGGCCAGGACATCGGGATCGTCCAGGCTGAGGAAGGCGTAGGCGTCGGAGGGGTAATGAGTGCCGCCGGTCACCTCGGCCGCGATGAGGGGATTCTGGTGATCCAGGGCGAAGCGCATGGCTTCGGCCGCGTCGTAGCCGGCGTGGGCCCGGAGGCCGAACCGCTGCAGGAAGCTCGTGTCGCCGCCCTGGTTGGGGATGCCCAGGGCCGGGCCGTCCACCTGCCCGCCGGCCAGCACGGCGAGCAGGGGCGTCGATGCATCGAGCCGCTCCACGGTGCTGCGGCCGAGCTTGAAGAACTGATTGTCCGGAGCGGACAGCGTCAGGCCCGCTCCGCCGCCGCTCATGTCCACGAAGTGGCCCAGGGTCAGCCAGTCACGGCGCAGGGCCCGTGAAGCGTAGTGACCGCCCTCGGCGTCGGTTTTGGCGACGACGATCGCGCCGACCTCCTCGTGCCGGGTTTCCGGACCGTCCACGGCCAGGCCGAAGGACCAGCTTTGGAGGTCGGAGAAGCCGGACGTGATCTCGTTGCGGATGTCGATCCTGTCGCCGCCCCGGTAGAGCGTCACTTCGGTGACGTGGGGCAGGGGCGAAGCCGATTCCGCCCTCAAGGTGGCCGAGACGGGCCCCGCCTCGGCGGCGGTGAGCGAGCCCGAGCCGGGTCCCAGCTCGTTCAGCCGCAGGCCGTCCACGGCCCGTACGAGATCCCGTCCGCCGAGAGACTTGTCGATCAGGCTGGAGAGGGCGCCGTTGGGGGCCACGGTCACCCGGTAGCGATCGTTCTCCAGGACGGAGCCTGTGAGGACCGGGCCGCCGCCGAAGGCCTGGCCGGCGCCCGGAACGATCTCGAAGACTTTGTAGCCCAGAGAAGGGACGTCCTCGGCCCAGATCCGCAATCGGCGGGCGTCTTCCCGGCCGACCCATTGGGAGGGCGCTTCCCGTCCCGTGGCCAAGTCGACGGCGTGAACGACCGACTCGCTGCCGAGGTCGAGGTCGGCCGGCCCGGTCCGGCTCCAGCTCAGGGCGTTGAAGACGAAGAACCTCCGCTGCGAGCTTTCCTTGAGGATCATTCGGCCGAGGGCCGAGGAGGCGTCGGCGCTCAGGGTATTGACGTAGTCCAGGAAGCCGGCCGCCTGCTCTCTCTGCCAGGCGGCCCGGGTCGCCCGGTCGATCGGGCCGTCAGCGGTCCAATCGTGCTCGAAGTACAGGCCGAGCTTGATCCAGGCCTCTTCGCGGGCCTTGCTGCGGCCGGTCATGAAGCTGGCGTCCCTGGCCGTGACCAAAGCAGCCATGGCCTCGGCCGAGCGCAACCGTTCGACGCCTCGTTTGACGCTTCCCGAAAGCTCCGCCATGGAAGCGGTCAGCAGCTCCCACTCGTTGCCGAAGCTCAGGCCCAGGGTCGGGATCTGGCTTCCATGGACCGACTCGAAATCCTGGAAGAAGTCGATCTCGTTGGAGACGATGACCCGGCGATCGGTGGTCGAGGCCGCCCGGGCCGCCTGAATCACGGCCTCCGTCCGGCTGTCCACGTCATCGCCTCCGTATCCGAACAGGCCGATGATGGAATAGGGGACCCGGCCGATAAAATCGGGGTCCGACGTCTGCTCGATGACCGAGGCGGCGTTTCTCGCTTCGGCGTAGCCGCCGATGCCGTAGGCGTCATGGCGGATCTGGGAGTACCATTTCATCAGGATCCGGCTGCCGTCCGGTCCGGTCCACCAGTACATGTCGTGCATCCGGTCCCAGGCGTCGGGAATGCGCGAGGCGCAGCCGCAGATGCCGCGCCAGGAGTAGAGCGCTCCGGCCCCTGCCCAGAGCGCGCCCAGCCCGTAGGGCAGAGATTGGTTCTCCATGGCCACGGCCAGCTGGAACTTTAGGCCGTGCCGGCGCTCCAGGCCGCCGGCGTAGTAGAGGCTGCGCAGGACGGCCTCGGCCGGCATGGCCCCATAGCCGAGGTGGAGGAGGGTCATGGGGGCCGTGAGGCCGCCGCTCTTGATTCGCCCGATCAAGCGCTGGAACTGCGAGGCGGTGCGGTTGGACTCGTAGGTCCACAGCCAGTAAGCCCCGTCGGCGTTGAAACGGCCGCGAAAGTCGGAGGGCTCGTCGTCAGTCGCGTCGGCCTGGTCGAGATAGTAGTCGAGCATCCGCAGGATGGCGTCCCGGGTCTGCCCGGCGTCGACCGACCACATGAAATC
Organism: Candidatus Aminicenantes bacterium UBA4085; assembly: GCA_002383325.1. Lineage (GTDB taxonomy): Bacteria > Acidobacteriota > Aminicenantia > Aminicenantales > UBA4085 > UBA4085. The sequence continues at coordinate 25,670 of DFYJ01000001.1, read as the reverse complement.
GGTATGGTCGTCGTTGGCCAGGTAAATGCGCCGGGATTGGGGCGCGGCTGGGCCGGCCAGGACCACGGCCGCCAGAATGACGAAGACGGCGAGGCGACGTCCGATCATGCTTGTCTCCCGGTCCAATATGGCCCAAGGGGCTCTATTTAGCAAGGGCCGCATTGACTTGCTTTGGGGGGCGTGCTAGTTTGGGCGCCGAGGGGACGGCTCGACGGAGAAGCCGAGGCCGGGGAGGACGGCCCTTCAGGGATGATTGTATCCAACCAGCGTGGGCGGCGAGTCGGCTTGGCGCTCGGCCTGTCCGCGGCGGCCTTCGTCTTCCTCTTTCTGACCAGGTCCCGACAACAGTACGGCGACGGTCTAACCTACCTCAAGCCGGTCGAGACCGGCATCGACGTCTTCCATCCCCACCACCTCGGCTATAGCCCGGCCGTGCAAGCCGTCAACGCCGGCCTCAAGGCCGTCGGCATCCCTATCGACTTGATCACGGCCGCCCAGATCTTCAACATCCTGTGGGCCGTGGCGGCCCTTTTCGGCGCTTACGTCCTGGCTAGGCGAATGACTGGATCGCGGGCCTGGGGGCTTGGGGCGGCTTTTGGACTGCTCGCCTGCCAGGGCTTCTGGGAGTACGCGACCCAAACCCAGGTCTATGTCCCCGCTATGGGCGCCCTGGGGCTAGTCGCCTGCTTTGCCGTGAAGCGTGACAGCCGCCGCTGGAGCTGGCCCTCGGTCGCCGGGTTGGCCGGGCTCTTCATCCTCTCTGTCCTCTTCCACCAGACGGCCGTCCTCTTCATCCTGCCCTTGGCCGTCCTGACTCTCCCCGCCGCGGACAGGGCTTCGCGCCTGCGGCTGGCCGCCGGGGCGCTGGCGGCCGGCCTCGTCATTGTCGGCCTCTACGCGGCCGCCTTCCTGGCCCGCGGAGAGCCGTTCACCTTTTCCGGGCTCCTTCGTTACGCCCTCCACTACACCTACCACCCCGCTCCCGACTGGGGGACTTGGAGCAACATCGGCCCGGCCGGCATCGCCTACGCGCTGTTCAGCCTGCTGCGCAATATCCTTCCGGTCGTCGGCTGGTGGCAGAAGATCGCCGTAGCGGCCTTCGGGCTCCTCCTGGCCGGGCTGGGCGCCTGGCACATCCGGCGCTTGGCTTCGAAGGCGGGGGATGGGGCCAGGCGCCTCCGGATCTTCCTCCTAGCTTGGCTGGGCGTGCATGGCTTCTTCTACTTGTGGTGGGCTCCGCAAGATAAGAACAACTTCACGGTGGCGTTGCTGCCGCTCGTCCTGCTTGTAGCCGCGGCCGGCCATGACGCGTCCGCCGGATGGCCGGCCGGTCGGCGCCGGGCCGGAGCCGCGGCCGGGATCCTCCTGATCCTGGCCCTGGGTACCGTCAACTGGGCTTTCTCCATCCGGCCGCTCCATCTGACGCGCGGCCCCAATTACGAAGAGGCGGCCGTCTTGGACGCTTGCGTCCCGGCCGGCGATTGGATCCTATCCGCGCAGGACGTCCAGGCCCATCTGGCCTACTATTTCGGGCGCCGCAACCTCCTCCAAGTGGAGATCCTGCCCATGCGCTTCGCCCAGGGATTACCCTTGGCCGAGGACTACCGGTTGCTGAGAGATCGGCCCCTGGTCTTGTCACCCGCCTACTTGGACCCGGGATCCGAGCTGTCCATGGTCACTGGATTCGAGCGCCCCGAGGGATGGCGGAATTGGCTGGCCTGGATGTTCGGCCTCGAGACCGACGCCGCTGGCGGGGTCGTCTCCGGACGGGCCTTCGAAATCCTGGCCTGCGGCCGGGATTATCTCAGGATCCGGACCGAAAGAACAGCGCTGGCGGGATGGAGCGACTTCCTGGCCCGGCTGGACGGCCTGCTGGCCCCGTCGCTCGGCGGACGGAAGCGCGTCTTCCGCGATTGGGCCGAGGCCACAGGTCTCCTGCCGCGTCCTTAGCGATTCGGCTCAGGACTTGCGGACATAGCTCGCATAGAGACCCTTCAGCATCCGGGCGTCGTTCTCCCGAGCCGGGCTCTCGCAGATGACGGTGCCTTCCACCCGTGCGTCGCGGACCGCCTCGACCCACTCGTCATAGCGGTAGGCCGTGTCCGTCAAGTTGAGATGGCGGATCTCGCCTTGATGGTTGTACTCGATGCCCGAGAGATGGATGTGGGCGCTCCGAAGCGCCTCCGCTCCCAGCCGCTTCTCGACCTTGCGCAGGACGCGATGGAAGTCCAGGTAGGAGTTGGCCCGGCCGCCGTCGCGGGCGAAGAGATGGGAGAAATCCAGGCAGGGAGCCAGCCCCTCCAGCTCCTGGCAAAGGGTTAGGACTTCGTCCAGCGAGCCGAACTGGGACGGCTTGCCCATGGTCTCGACGCGCATCCGGACCGGATTGCGCTCGGCCTTGAGGATCGAGAGCACCTGGCCCAGCTCCCGCTTGATCGCGGCCAGGGTCTCGGCCGGAGTCGAGGCATGGTAGTAACCGGCGTGGAAGACGACGCTGCGGGCGCCCATCTCGCGGGCCATGCGGGCCGAGCGCAGAAGATGGTCCTGACTCTGCAGGCGCTTGCCCGGCTCGGCCGAGTTGAGGTTGACGTAGTAAGGCGCATGGACGCTCAGGGCTAACCCCAGCGACCGGGCCTTGGCCCCCAGCTCGCGGGCGGCGTCGGGGCCTATTTTCACGCCGCGCACGAACTCGACCTCCAGGGCGTCCAGCCCCAGCCGGCGGACTTCCTCCAGGGCGGCCAGGGAGGACGCCGCGGGCGTCGAGTCGGGGACGCCGGCCGCGCCGAACAGGATATTAGACGCAGCCCGAGGCATCAGGCCTTCCGTTGGGCTTTAGGAACTGGTCGACCAGCCTCATGGCGCAGAACTCGCCGCACATGGAGCAGGCCGCGCCCGAAGTTCCGCGCTCGCGGCGGACCTTTTCGAAGCGGAGGGGATCGATGGACAGGCGCTTCTGGGCCTCCCAGTCGAGCCGCTTGCGGGCCTGGGACATGGCCAGGTCGCGGGCCCGGGCCCCGGGAACGTTCTTGACCAGGTCGGCCGCGTGGGCCGCCAGGCGCGAGGCGATCAGGCCTTCCCGGACATCCTCGGCCGTCGGCAGGCCGAGATGTTCGGCCGGCGTGACATAGCACAGGAAATCGGCCCCCGCGGAGGCGGCCAGGGCGCCGCCGATGGCGGCGACGATGTGGTCGTATCCGGCCCCGATGTCGGTCACCAGGGGACCCAGAACGTAGAAGGGAGCCCCGCCGCAGACCCGCTTCTGGAGCTTCATGTTCATCTCGACCTGGTCCAGGGGCACATGCCCGGGCCCTTCGACCATGACCTGGACTCCGGCCGCCCAGGCCCGCTCGACCAGCTCGCCCAGGGTCAGCAGCTCCTCCAGCTGGGCCCGGTCGGTGGCGTCGGCCTGGCAGCCGGGCCGCAATCCGTCGCCCAGGCTCAAGGTCACGTCGTGCCGGCGGGCGATCTCGAGCAGCCGGTCGTAGTCCTCATAGAAGGGATTCTCTTTCTGGTGATGGAGGCTCCAAGCCAGGTGCATGGCTCCGCCGCGCGAGACCACATCGGCCACCCGGCCCTGGCCGCGCAAGCGCTCGATGGCCCGCCGGGTCAGGCCGCAGTGGACGGTCATGAAGTCCACGCCTTCGCCGGCCTGGGCCTCGATGACGCCGAAGAGGTCTTCGGCCGTCATGGCCAGGATCGAGCCGCGGCGCTCGATGGCCTCGACCGCCGCCTGGTAGATGGGCACGGTCCCCAGGGGGATGGGGGCTTGGTCCAGGATGGCCCGACGGATGCGCGGCAGGTTGCCGCCCGTGCTGAGGTCCATGAGCGTATCGGCCCCGTAGGCCAGGCTGACTTGGACCTTGGCCAGCTCGTCGGCCAGGTCCGGGAAATCCTTGGAGGTGCCGAGGTTGACGTTGACCTTGGTCCGCAGCCTCTCCCCGATGCCCAGCGGGTGAAGGCCTCTGTGGGCGGGATTGGCCGGCAGGACGACCCGGCCCCCGGCCACCAGCGGCTGCAGATCCTCCGTCGTCATCCCTTCGTCGGCGGCGACCCGCTCCAGGACGGGGGTGAGGCGGCCCTGTCGGGCCATTTCCAGTTGAGTCATAGGTTCGTCCTTCCGGCGCCCGCTCAGCGCCCCAGGAGGCGCAGCAGGCGGTCCCGGTCCGCGGGCTTCAGGCCCAGGGACCGGACCAGGGCTTCATCGAATTCGGGCTTCATCCCCAGCAGCGTCCGGGCCTTGGCCGCGTCGTCACGCTGCAGGGCGCAAAGGACGAGGTAGGCCTTGCCCAACGCGGCGCTGCGCGCGTCCACGGGCATGTCCGCGGCGAAGCCGAGGTACCGCTCGAGCCATCGCTCGGCGTCCTTGTAAGACCGCTCCAGGTACAGGAGCCGGCCCGTCTCCAAGTAGGCCCGGATCTCATTGGGGACCTTGGTCAGCAGGTCCTGGTAGACGCGGCGGGCCGCGCGGATGTCGCCCGCGGCCTCGTGCAGCCCGGCCAGGGCGTGGTAGGCCTCCGCCTGGCGCGGCTGGGTTCGGATGGTCCGTTCCAGCTCGGCTCGGGTCGCCTTGGCCNNGGGCCGGGGCGCTTCGATGACGGCCGGCGGTCCGGAGCGCGGCTGGGACGCCGCGGCGGTGGAGGGGTAGGCCGCGAGGGGAGCCGAGGCCTCGATCTTGTAGGCTTTCAGGAGCTTGGCCAATTCGGTCCGGGCCCAATCGGGCAGCTCGGCTTGGGCCAGGCCGGCCTGGCCCAGCAGCGCCGCGGCGGCCCTCAGCTCGGGTTCGATCTTCTCCTTGGTCCCCAGGAAGCTGCGGCACAGGCCCAGCAAGAGCCTGGCCCGGCCGAGGTCGGCCGGACGCGCATGCAGGCCGAAGGCGGCGATCTCCAGGCTTGATGCCGCCGGGCCGAAGGCCTTGCTTCGGAACTGGGCCTCCCCGGTGGCCAGGGAACGGGTGTAGAAGGGATCGACGCGGGAAGCATCCTGCGCGGCGGCCAAGGCGCCGGCCAGCCAGGCGAGCGCGGCCGCGGTCAAGAGGAGAGCGGAGCTTCGTCTTCTCATGGCATGCCGAGTTATTTATAATCGCCCCGGGAAAGTTTGTCAAAGACTCCGCCGGCCGTGGTCACCTTTGCGGGTGAAGGGAGGGGGGCTTTTATCACCCCCCCTTTCATCCGGCCGGACGATTGTGGCCGCCCCGGGCTTCCCCCAAAATGGATGCGGCCGTCCCGGACCGCCATCCGGGATGACCGCGTCCATCCTCCCACGGAGGCGGACGAGCGGATATGGAGCTGCGATTGAAAGAGAGCCAGGGAGCCGCGGGCGGCAGCATGCCCCCGGCGCCGCCGGGGGCGCGGACGGAGATGCCCGGCTTGGGCGCCAGCCGTCTGGCCCGCCATACCATCCTCAACCTCCTCGGCTATGGCCTGCCTCTCGTCTTTGGCCTGGTCTCCCTGCCGTTTATCATCCGCGGCCTGGGGACGGAGCGGTTCGGCGTGCTCTCCCTCGTCTGGGTGGTCATGGGCTACTTCAGCTTCCTCGACCTCGGCCTGGGGCGGGCCACGATCCGATTCATCGCCGACGCCATCGGCCGCGGAGAGCAGCGGGACATTCCCGAGTATCTCTGGACGACGGTCCTGATGCAGCTCGGGCTGTCGCTCGTCGGAACGGCCCTGCTGGCCTTCCTGACGCCTCTCCTGGTCGACCGGATCCTGTCCATTCCGCCGGCCCTCCAGGCCGAAGCCCGAACCGCGTTCTACCTGATGGCCCTGTCCCTGCCGGTCGTCATGGTCGCGGCCTCCTTCCGCGGCGTCCTGGAAGCGGCCCAGCGCTTCGACCTCGTCAACGCCGTCAAGATCCCCTCCAGCTCGGCCAACTACCTGGTGCCGCTGGCGGCGCTTCTGTTCTGGAAATCCCTGGTCGGGATCGTCGTTCTCCTTCTCGTCTTCCGCACGGCCACGCTCGTCGTCTGGATTCTTCTGTCCTTCCGCGTCTTCCCGGTCCTTCGCGGCCGGCCCGCCTTCGTCGCCCGGAGGCTGCGCCCGCTGCTGTCCTTCGGCGGCTGGGCCACGGTCTCCAGCTTCGTCGGCGCGATCCTAGAGAACCTCGATCGCTTCGCCATCGGCGCCCTCCTGTCCATGCACGACGTAGCCTTCTACACGGCGCCCTACGAAGCGGTGGCCCGGATGGGCATCCTGCCCAGCAGCCTGGTCACGACCCTCTTCCCGGTCTTCAGCCTCCTGGAGGGAGGCCAGGCCTGGGACAAGATCCGGGCCCTGTTTGCCCGCTCGGTCAAGGTCGTGACCGCGGTCACGGGCTCGGTGTCCGTCCTGGTCATCCTCCTGGCCCGGCCGATCCTGCGTCTGTGGCTGGGCGGGGAGTTTCCGGCCCGCAGTAGCCTCGTTCTACAGCTGATCGCGGCCAGCTTCCTCTTCCTGTCCTTTACTTATGTCGCCTTCACCCTGCTTCAGGGCATCGGGCGGACGGACCTGCCGGCTCGCATCCACATCCTGCTGCTCGTCATCTACCTGCCCCTCCTTTGGGGGGGAATCAAGCTGGCCGGGATCGAGGGCGCGGCGGCGGCCTGGCTGATCCACCTCGGCCTGCAGGCGGTCCTTCTCTTCCTGGCCGTCCGCAGGCTCGGTTTGACCAGCGCCGGCTCGCTGTTGCGGGCCGGGGCGGGGCGGGTCGTCGCGGCTCTGGCGGCCTTTGCCGCTGCGGGCGGAGCCTTATCCGCTGTCCTGCCCGTGCCGGCGGCCGTCCTGATCGCGGGATCGTGCTTCGGCCATCTTCTGTGGCTCTGGGTTCTGGACAAAGAGGAGAGGGAATGGCTGCGGGGCGTGCCGGGCCGGCTCCGCCGGAGCCGGGGGGGCGGATCATGAGCCCTGTCCGGCCGCGCCTGCTCCTGGTCGGTCTCGTCCCGCCTGAAGCCGGAGGCTCGATCGCTTGCGGCGTGGCTTGTCACGTTTTGGATCTGGCCGAGCAAGCCGCGGCCCGCGGCTTCGAGACCGCCGTTCTGGCCCCCCTGCGGCCCGGCGCGCCGGCAGCGGCCCGGGGCGTTCGCTTAATCGATGCCACCCGCTCGCGCTTGCGGCGAATCCTCTCCGGAAGCTGGGCGGCCTGGGGGCCGAAACGCCCGCCGTCGGACTTCCTGGCCAGCCGCGGCTGGCGGGACCGCCTCTCCATCCTGTCCTGGACCGAGAGGATCAATGAAGCGATCGAGGCCATTCGTCCGGATATCGTCCATATCCACCCTCTGTCCCATCCGGCCGGGCCGGGGTTGGGCGAGCTGCCCCATGAGCTCCCCGTCGTCCTGACCGATCACGGCTTCTGGCAGGACCTGCGCGGCGATGGAGATCTGGAGAAGGTTCGCGAGACGGCCCGCTTGGCCGCCGGCGTCATCGCCGTCTCGCGACATTGCGCCGATCGCCAAGATGAGCTCGGCCTCGTTTTTAGCGGCCTGAAGCGGATCATCCGAAACCCGGTCAGGCCCTGGCCTCGGGTAGGGGACGCCCCCCGGCCTGGGAGCGGCCGGAAACGCGTCCTGTTTGTAGCCGGCGTTGACGCCTTGACCCGCAAGGGCCTGGAGATCCTCGTCCAGGCCTTTGCCGGCGATCGGGAACTCCGGGCCGGCGCCGAGCTGTTCGTGATCACGGAGCCAAAGGCCGGCGGCTGGGCCCGGCGCGCCATGAGCGCGGCCGGCATCCGGGGAGAGGTTCGCCCGCTGCTCCCATGCCGCGGGATGATCGAGGCTTACCGGGAGGCGGATGTCTTCGTTCTGCCGAGCCGCTCCGAGGCGTTCCCTCTCGTCTTCCTCGAATCCCTGGCCGCGGGGACGCCGGTCGTGGGATTCGGCCCGGCCGTCGAGGAGCTTCGGGAGATCTTAGGGCCGGATGCGGGACTTCCCTTCGACGCCGCGGCGGGAACGGCCGCCGGGCTGGCCGAGAAGATCAAGCGGGCCCTGGCCGAACCCCCGAACCGGGCCGGCCTGGCCGCAGCGACCGCGGCGGCCTTTTCTTGGGATGTCGTCTTCCCGGCCTATGAGCGATTCTACGCCGAGGCGAGGCGGCCATGAGAGACCGTTCGGGGCGTCCCCGAGCCGCTGTTTATCACCCCTGGCTCATCGAAGGCGGCGGTTCGGAATCCGTAACCCTGTGGGCCGCCCAGGCCCTGGCCCATGACTTCGACGTCGACATTCTGACCATGGGCTCGACGCCTCTCGAGCGCCTGGATGCGGCCTACGGCACGAGCTTGAGCCGCGCCGGAGTCGGGCTGATCCAGGTCCCCCTCCCGAGGCTGTTGCGGCGGCGGGGCGACGCCTTGCGAGCCGCCCTGGCGGCCCGGGCCGTCCGCCCGCGGTGGCCCGTCTATGACCTGCTCTTCTCCTCCTACAACGTTATGGACTTCGGCCGCCGCGGCCTGCAGTACATCTCCGACTTCTCGTTCGACGACTCCCTGCGCCGGGCCATGCTCGACGATCCCGAGAATTGGCGAGCCGCTCGGCGGCGCTCACCGCTCGGCAAGCGCCTCTACCTGGGCGCGGCCCGGAAGCTGGCCCGGCAGTCCCGCGGCGGATGGAGGCGGAACCTGACGCTGGCCAATTCGCGCTGGAGCCGGGACCTGATGGCCGAGGCGTTCGGGATCGAGTCCGAGGTCGTCTACCCGCCCGTCGTCGGGCCCGATCCGGACGTGGCTTGGGAGAACAGGACCGACGGATTCGTGACCGTCGGCCGGATCGTGCCCGAGAAGAGAATCGAGGATCTGGCCGACATCACGGCGGACGTGCGGCGAGCCGGATGCGACGTCCATCTCCACGTCCTGGGCCGCGTTCCCGACGACGGCTATGGCCGCCGCCTCGAGGCCAGGGCCCGGGAGGCGCGGGGCTGGCTGAGCCTGGAAGGCCCCGTCTACGGGGAGGCCAAAAGGGAATACCTTCTCGGCCACCGCTACGGTCTGTCCGGCCGCAGGCACGAGCCGTTCGGGATGTCGGCCGCTGAAATGGTCAAGGCCGGTCTGATCGTCTGGGTGCCGCGAAGCGGCGGCCAGGTCGAGATCGTCGACCATCCCGATCTGGTCTTCGACTCGCCGGCCGACGCGGCCGCCAAGATCGTCCGCGTTCTCGCCGACGCCGGGCTTCAGCGGGCCTTGCGCGAGCATCTCCGCCGCCAGGCGGCCAAGTTCGCGTTGAGCGGATTCGTCGAGGGCATCCGGTGGGCCGGCGAAGAATTCCGGGAGGCGTGCCATGGCGGCTGAGCGGGCTCGCTTCGCTTTCGTCGTGGCCACCAAGGACCGGCCGGCCGAGCTGGAGCGGCTGCTCTGGAGCCTGGCCGGACAGTCCCTCCTCCCGGAACAGGTCGTCATCGTCGACGGCGGCGAGCCGTCGGTCCGCGGGATCGTCGAGCGGCCCGCCTGGGCCGGACTCCGCATCCGCTACGAGCGCTGTCTTCCCCCCTCGGCCACGCGGCAGAGGAACCGGGGCTTGAGCCTGGTCGATCCCGCCGCGATCTGGATCGGCTTCCTGGATGACGACGCGGTCCTGGCCCCCGGAGCGGTGGCTCGCATGGAGGCCTTCCTGGCCGGGGCCGGAGCGGATCTGGGCGGGGCTTCCTTCAACATGCTCAACGCGCCGCAGGCCTTCGCCGCGGGCTTGAAGGGCCTCCCCTGGGTCGAGCGCCTGGGGATCTACAGCGGCCGGCCGGGCCAGGTCCTGGCCTCCGGCTTCCAGGTCCTGGTCGGCCGCGTGGACCGGACCCTGGACGTCCGTTGGCTGGGGACGGGCGCCTCGGTCTGGAGGCGCGAAGTCTTCGCCTCTTACGCTTTCGACGAATGGTTCGGGGGCTACAGCTACCTGGAGGACCTCGACTTCAGCTACCGGGTCGGCAAGCGCTATCGCCTGGCCGTCGTGGCCGGGGCCGACTACGAGCACATCCATGCTCCGCATGGACGGGGAAGCGGATTCACCTTCGGCCGGCGCGAAGCCCGCAACAGGCTCTATTTCGTCCGCAAGAATCCCGAGCTGTCGGTGGCTCGATGCTGTCTGACCCTGGTCTTGAGGATCGCCATCAGCCTGGCTATGGCGGCGCGGACAGGGCGTCCGTATTACATCGGGCGGGCCTTCGGCGCCCTGATCGGAATCGTGCAATCCCAACCCTGGACCCGCCGCGAAGCGGGCCGGGACGACAGGGGAGAGAGGCGGCAATGAATAAAAAGCGGATTCTCGTATCGGCCTACGCCTGCAATCCCACCAGCTCGCTCCAGCTCCATCCGGGAGAGGACATCACCGGATGGCGGCTGGTCGGTCAGATACGCCGCTTCCACGACGTCCAGGTCATCACCCACTCTTACAACCGCGAAGGCGTGGAGAAGGCCCTGTCCGAAGGGGCCTATCCGGACGTGCGGTTCCACTTCCTTGATCTCGGCCGCGTCCTGGGGCTCCTCTACAAGGTCGAGTTCGGACAGCGCATCTACTATTACCTCTGGCAGATCGCGGCCTGGCGGCTGGCCCGCCGCCTGCACCGGACCGCCTGCTTCGATCTGGCCCATCACCTGACTTTCGGCAACGACTGGCTGGGAAGCTGGATCGGCGCTTTCCTGCCGGTCCCGTACATCCACGGACCGGTGGGAGGGGGACAGAGAACCCCGCAGCCGCTCCTGGCCGAGTACACGGCCTACGGCCGCTTCGCCGAGCGGGTCCGCCAGACGGCCCAATGGGTCGGCCGCCGCGACTGGGTCAGGCGCCGCTGCCTCCGCCGGGCTAAAGCCGTCTTGGTCTGCAACGAGGAGACCCGGAGCAAGATCCCGTCCGCGGGCCGGGGCAAGACGTTCTTCTTCCCGGTCAACGGAATCTCGACCGGCGACCTGGAGCTGATCGATCGGGCCGCGCAGGCCGCCGCGCCCGGACCTCGGGGATCCTTCCGCGTCCTGACGGCCGGGCGGCTGCACCGGCTGAAGGGCTTCGCCTTGGGCGTCAAAGCCTTCGGTCGCCTGGCCGCTCGGCGGCCGGACGCGGAAATGAAGATTGTCGGCAAGGGCGAGGAGGAGGAGGCCATCCGGGCCGCGGCCCGGGATGCGGGCGTCGAGGACAAAGTCGAGCTGATCGACTGGCTGCCCCGCACGGAGCTTCTCAAAGCCATGGCTTCGGCGGACGTCGTCCTCTTCCCCAGCTTTCGCGATGGGGGAGGGGCGGTCGTGGTCGAGGCCATGGCGGCCGGCAAGCCCGTCGTGGTCGTCGACTCGGGCGGGCCCGGCTCGCACATCGACCCCGCCTGGGGGATCAAGGTCGCGCCGGCCACACCCGAGGTCACGGCTTCGCGCTTGGCCGAAGCCCTGGATCGGCTGGCCTCCGATCCCGGCCTGCGGGACCGGCTGGGACGGGCGGCCCGGCGGCGAGTGGAAGACTTCTACCTCTATGACCGCGAAGGCGAAAGGATGATGGCCATCTACCGCTATGCCTGGGGCGAAGGCGAGGCGCCGAAAGCATGACCTACGCCGCGTTTCTCTGGGGGCTGGTCTGGGCCGGAATGTTCACCGGCCTCTACAACACCACCTACGTCCTCATGCACAAGAGCGTCGTGAATTACATCCAGGGCGCGCGGGCTTTCTTACCGATCGCCGCGGCCTACCTCGGCCTGGTCTGGCTGCTGGCCCGGAGACCGAAGTTTGTTTTCGCAGGGACGCCCCTGGCTTTCCTCTCCGGCTACTGCCTGATCGGTTTTTTGTCCTCGCTGCTCCTGTCGCCCGAGCCGGGGGAGTCGATGTATTGGCTGGGCCTCTACGCCGCACCTCTCTTGGTCATCTGGTATTGCCTGGAGAAGGACGATGCGGCGGCTTATCTGCGGCTGGTCATGCGGATCAACTATGCCTTCTTCTTCCTGCTGACCATGGTCATCCTGCCGGAGGCTTTCCGGGTCGGGTGGGGGAACCTCCCCCCCGTCCAGCAGTATACCCTGCCGTTCGGCCTGGGGGCCCAGCGGACGAACGGGGCCGGCCGCTTCGCCCTGGTCGTGATCATCGTCTGCGTCGTCCGCTTCCTGACCTCCCGGCGGCGTAGCCGCTGGCTCTGGCCGCCCATGGCCGTCGCCGCCTCTTTTCTACTCCTGCAAACCCAGTCGCGGACCTCGCTGCTCGGCCTGGCCGTGACGGCTTTGCTGCTCGTCGTCCTGCTGGGAGTGGACTGGAGGTACCTCTTCATCGGCCCCTTGATGGCGGCCGGGGCCTGGTTCTCCGGCTTTAAGCTCCGGGCCCGCGGCCAGATGGACATGCTGGTCGACCTGACCGGCCGCCAATACACCTGGCAGAAGGGGTTGGCCCAGACCCTCAAGTCGCCGTTCCTCGGCTGGGGCTTCAACGCCGACCGCATCCTGCTCAACGCCGAGCACATGCACAACAGCTACCTGCACGCCGCCATCCACGGCGGATTTCTCGGCGCTCTCTTCTTCGCTGCGACCTTCATCAGCCTGTGGGTCGTCATCATCCGGTCGCGGCTGCTGCGCCGGGCCCGGCTGATGCCGGATCCGGACAAGGCCTATCTCTTCGAGTCCATCCTCATCGCCGGGTTCCTCACGGCCCGAGGCTTCTTCGAATCGACCGGAGCGTTCTACGGCGTCGATCTGCTGCTCCTCGTCCCGGCCTTGGCCTTCATCGGCGTCATGTCCCGCCGGCCGGCCGAGGAGCCGTCCATCCCGGAGGAGAGCGCGGCATGAAGATCCACATCCACACCATGTATTTCCTGCCCGAGTTCGGCAGCGCCCCGATCCTGATGAACGAGCTGGCCTGCGATCTGGCCCGCCGCGGGCGGGAGGTCGAGGTGGTGACGACTCTGCCCCGGCCGCCCCAGAACGCGGGCTACGAGGGCCGTCTCTTTGCCCGCGAAGTCCGGGAGGGATTCAAGATCCTCCGCTTCCCGACGAACTTCACCGTCCACCACATCGGCCGGCTCATCGCTTGGACGGTCTACACCCTGGCCACTTGGCTGAACCTGGCCCGGGTCAAGCGGGGCGACGTGGTCTTCCTCCGCCTGCCGCCGCTGCAGCTCGGGATCACCGGCTGGCTGGCCCGCCGCCTGCGCGGGGCCAGGGTCATCCTGAACGTACAGGACATCCACCCCGACCTTTCGATCGAAAGCGGCCTCCTGAAGAATCCCTTTCTCATCGCCGCCGCCCAAGCTTTCGAGAAATGGATCTACGGCCGGGTGGAGGAGATCCTGGTCATCTCCGAAGGCTTCCGCCGCAATCTCCTGGCCAAGGGTGTGCCGGACCGCAAGATCAAGATCCTGCCCAACTGGGTGGACACGGACTTTCTCAGCCCGCGGCCCAAGGACAATCCCGTGGCCCGTCGCTTCGGCTTGGCCGACAAGACGGTGTTCATGTACTCGGGGACGATCAGCATCTCCAGCTGCGCTACCTTGGAGCGGATTCTGGATGCGGCGGCTTTGGTCCGGGACGATCCCGCGATCCGGGTGGTCCTCGTCGGCGACGGGTTGAAGAAGCCCGATCTGGAGGCCAAGGCCAAAGCCCTGAGCGTTGGCAATGTCGTCTTCATCCCGTTCCAGCCCTATGCCGACCTGCCCGACCTGCTGGGGGCCGCTGACGCGCTGATGGTCCCCTTGGACAAGGAGAAGTCGCTGCTGTCGGTGCCCTCCAAGCTCTACAACTTCATGGCCGCCGGTCGCCCCATCCTGGGTCTGGCCACTCCCGACTCGGAAGTCCATGGCCTGATCGGCGACACCGGATGCGGCCTCTGCGTCCCGCCCGACGATCCGGCCGCCATCGCCGCGGCCTTCCGCCGCCTGGCCGGGGACGCCGGGGCTCGGAACGACATGGCCGGACGGGGCCGGACCTACGCCGAGGCGTCCGTCTCGCGCCGGGCCGTCTTGGCAGCCTACGACCGCTGGCTCTTTCCGGGCCGCGAAGCGGGGAGGGAAGGGGAGGGCGCATGAGCGACCTAACGGCAGGCCAGGCCTTCCGGCGGGGGCTGTTCCTCAAGCGCCCCTTCGACATTTTCCTCTCGGGAACAGGCATCCTCCTGTCATCGCCGCTCTGGCTGGTCATCGCCGCCCTGATCAAGCTGGAGGATGGGGGCCCGGTCTTCTACCGCCAGGAAAGGGCCGGGCGCCGTGGCCGCCCCTTCGATGTCCTCAAGTTCCGCTCGATGATCACGGACGCGGAGAAGGCCGGCGTGGCCGTGCAGGCCGTGGCCGCGGACCCGCGGGTCACCCGGATCGGCCGGATCCTACGGTCCACGGCCATGGACGAACTGCCCCAGCTCCTCAACATCTTCAAGGGCGACATGAGCTTCGTCGGACCGAGGGCTCTGCGGCCCCACGAGAAGGAGGTCCAGGGAGATTCCGACGCCCGGGATATCCGGGACATCCCGGGCTACGAGGAGCGCATCCGGGTCCGGCCCGGGCTGACCGGGCTGACCCAGGTCTTCCTGCCCGGCGAGACGCCGCGGCGGAGGAAATTCCGGGTCGACCGTCTCTATATCAAGCGGCGCAGCTTCTGGCTCGACCTGCGTCTGATCGCCCTATCCTTTTGGATCACCTTCCGCGGCCGCTGGGAGTCGCGTCAGTCCAAGCTCTGACTCATCCGGCATTGAACGGCGCACCCGATCGGCCTATAATGAGCGGCAAGAAAATTTATGTCTACCGAGGCGCTTTGACCTGCGATGTGGCCGTTGTCGGCGGCGGGCCGAGCGGTTTGCAGACCGCCCGCCAGCTGGCCGCCGGAGGCCTGCGGGTCGTCCTGCTGGAAGCCAAGCCCGAGATCGGCGCCGATATCGTCTGCAGCGGCATCATCGGACGCGACGTCTTCGGCGAGTTTGACCTGCCCGAATCCGCCGTTCTGCGGGAGTTGCGGAGCATGACTCTGATCGGCCCGGCCGGGCGGCCGCTGATCTACGAGCATCCCTCCTCCTTCGCCCGGATCGTCGACCGGGGGCGGTTCGACCGCAACCTGGGTCGGGCCGCTTCCGCCGCCGGGGCCGAGATCAGGACCGGCGTCAAGGTCCTGCAAGCGGCCGTCTCCGACGACAGCGTCCGCCTGCGGACGCGAGGGCCGGACGGAGAACCGTGCGCTCTCCAGGCCTCGGTTCTCATCCTGGCCACGGGGATTCAAAGCCGGCTCCAGAGCGAGCTGGGCCTGGCCGCCCCGGCTCATCATCTCTCCGCCCTGCAATGGGAGACCGAGGCGCCGGTGGACATGGCCCCGTCCATGTACATCGGCCGGGAGATCGCGCCCGGCGCCTTCGGCTGGGCCATCCCGACCGAGCCGGGCCGGATGAAGGCCGGCCTCATCACCGACCAGGATCCCCAGGAGCCTTTCCTGCGTCTCCTGAAGCATCTCCGGCCCGACGGCCCCCGACCCGACAAGAAGGATCTTCGCCTCAAGCCCATCGCCCAGGGCCTGGCCCCGCGAAGCGCCGGCCCGCGGGTGTTGGTCGTGGGGGAGGCCGCCGGCCAGGTCAAGACCACGACCGGGGGCGGCATCGCCTTCGGGCTGATCGGGGCCCGGGTGGCTTCGGACGTCATCCTCAAGGCCTTCCGCTCCGGCACCCAGGGCTCCACGGCCTATGCCGAATATGATCGGCTCTGGCGGGCCGTCCTGAAGCGGGAGATCGAGGTCGGAGCCTACGCCCGGCGGGCCTTGGCCGTCCTGGATGACGCCCACATCGAGAAGCTGATGGATGTAGCCCGGCGGGACGGGGTCATCCCCCTCATCCGGGCCAAGGGCGACTTCGATTGGCAAAGCGGCCTGATCCTGGACCTGCTGCGCAAGGCGCCCATCTTCCGCATCTTCCGCGAAGTCGGGCTCCCGCCCGGCCCCTTGAAGGGAATCTGGTCCTGAGCGGGGCCCCTCCTCCTCCATGAGCAAGATCCCGGCCGCGGCCGCCGTCCTACTGGCGCTGACCGCTTCGCTCCTCCCGGCCCAGACCTATGTCTCCTTCCGGGACGAGTGGGAGTCGGTCACGATGAAGGCCCCCTGGACTTTGGGTCCCTTCCGCCTCTTCCCCGGCCTCAGCCTGCGCAACGTCGGCTACGACGACAACGTCTTTTTCGAGAGCGCGCCGAAGCCCGACTACACCGGAACGTTTTCGCCGGATCTGCGGATCTACCTGCCCGTGGGCGGCACCATCCTGCTCTTCGGCTCCGCGAATCCCGAGTACACCTACTATGTCCATGAGCCGACCCGGCGCTCGTTCGATTTCAGCTGGACCGGCGGGCTCAAGGCTCTGCTCTTGTCCCGCTTTGTCCTGACCGGCGAATACCGCGACGAGTCCCATCGCCGCCGGCTGTCGTCCGAGGTCGGCGCCCTGGTGACCGACAGCAGCCGGGGCTGGGACGCCGGCTTGTCCTTCGAGACGGCCAACCGGACGGTCTTCGGACTGAGCGCCTTCCGCCACGACGTCAGTTACGAGGCTTACAGCCCGGATCCGGAGGGCGTGACGCTGTCGGATGCCCTCAACCGGACCGAGATGGGCGGCCGGGCCGAGATCAATTACCGGGCGTTTTACCAGGGCTACCTGTTCCTGGGCTTCGAGGCGACGGACTACGCTTTCCAGTCACCGGCCATGGCCTGGCGGAACGCGACGGGCCGCCGGATCTATGCCGGCCTTCGCTTTCCCGTCGGGGCCTCGATCGAGGGCTTGCTCAGCCTCGGCTACAAGCAGTTCCGGCCGGAGGCGGAGGGGCAGGCCTCGTTCTCCGGCTTCGTCGGGAGCGCCAACGTGTCGGCCCGCTTCGGCCGCTTCGGCCTACGGGCCCGCTTCGGCCGCGACAACGTCTTCTCCGCCTACACCGACGTGCTCTACTTTCTGGAAGCCTCAGTCGGAGGGGGCGTCTCTTTCTATCTGGCGGAATTCGTCCGGCTGGACTATGATTTCGATGCCGGGCTGACGTCCTACCCGGAGGCCGAAAGCGCCGTCGTGGCGGAGGGCGGCTTCNNGCGGCCGCGACGACCGCCATACCAACCATGCGGTCGGGCTCGTCTTTCGGATCCTGCGGACGGCCGGGATCGGCCTGACCTGGAATCGGGCCACCTGGACGTCGACGCTGCCGGGCTGGGATCGGAAGCGGAGCTTCATCGGCGCCTATCTGACCTATCGGTTCTGAGCCTGAGCGAGGAGACAGTCATGCCGAAGCCGAACATCAAGCGGGCGATCGGGATCGCGGTCGGGAGCCTTCTCCTGGCCTCCGCCGGAGCCTGGGCCCAGGACGCGGCCCCGCAGCGCTTCGTGGCCGAGTACACCATCGGCCCGCGCGACGTGCTGGACATCAAGGTGGCCAAATCGGAGCTCATCACCGGCCAAGTTCGGGTCTCGGAGCAGGGCACCATCAGCCTGCCCTTCCTGGGCGAGGTCGCGGTGGAGGGGCTGACGGCGGCCGAGCTGGAGAAGAAGCTGGCCCGGGCCCTGGTCGAGAAGCAGTTGCTGGTCGACCCCCAGGTCTCGGTGACCATCAGCGACCGCCAGAGCAAGCGGGTCTCGGTCATCGGGGCCGTCCAGACGCCCGGCTCCTACGAGCTGTCCGGCCGCCAGACGCTCTTCCAGATCCTGTCCTTGGCCGGCGGCCTGAGCCGTGATCACGGCCCCGAGATCCTGATTATCCGGCGTCTGGCCGACGGCACCAGCACCTCGCTGCGGGTGCCGGTGGACGATCTGGTCGTCAGGGGCGATACCCAGTACGACGTCCCCCTCGAGGCCGGCGACATCGTCAACGTCCAGGCCGACAGGGAAGGCGTCATCTACGTCCTGGGGGAGGTCAAGGCCCCGGGCGCCTTGAAGGTCCTGCTGTCGCGGCTGCCGACGGCGGCCCAGGCGGTAGCCCAGGCCGGCGGCTATACCGAGCGGGCCGCTTTGCGCCGGGTCATCATCAAGCGGCGGGATGCAGCTGGCAGCGAGAAGGAGATCGTGGTCGACCTGAAAGCCATCCTGCGGAACAAGGTCAAGGACGTCCCGCTCCAGGACGGCGACACGGTCTACGTGCCCAAGGGCATGATCTGAGTTGCGCGAGTCACCTTCGGGGGTGAGAGGCGGCTAGGTAAAACCACCCCTGGCATCATCCGGCCCGACGATTGCCGTCCGCCGGGCGATGCCCTATCCTGCCGTTGTGAACGGAATATCCGGCCTGTCGACCGGCCGCCGCGAGAGTGACATGAGGAGACCATGACCGCCATGCCGTCGGGGAAGAAGGAGGCCAGCCTCCTCGAATACTGGCGCATCATCTTGAAGCGCAAGTGGGTCATCGTCTCGGTGACCGCCGTCCTGCTGGCCGCCTCGGCCGTTCTATCCTTCACCTCCACGCCGCTCTACCGGGCCGGGGCGACGCTGCTGATCGAAGACCCGGGCTCGAGCATGCTGAGCATCCAGGATCTCTTCAACTCCTCCTCCGGCTCGACCGACTGGCTGGGCACCTATTTCAACACCCAGCTGAAGATCCTCCAGAGCCGCCTGCTGGCCGAGCGGGTGGCCAAGAAGATGAACCTGGCTGCCCGGCCCGAGATGCAGAGCGCGGCGACCGAACCGCGGAGCCTGCTGCGGATGCTCAAGTCCGTGGCCAGCCTGCGCTGGCTCAAGGGCAGGGGAAGGGTGAAGACGGATCCGCCGCCCGGGACCGATGAGGGTTCCCAGGACCCCTCATCGGCCTACGCCGGCTATATCATGGCCGGCTTGGGAGTGGAGCCTGTGACCGAGACCCGGCTGGTGGACCTGACCTTCACGGCGGCCCATCCGCGACTGGCGGCCGATGTGGCCAACGCTTTGGCCCAGGAATTCATCGCCTACTCCATCGAGTCCCGCTTTGAGGCCACCCAGCAGACGACCGATTTCCTCAACGAGCAGATCACCCGCGTCCGCGAGGACCTGGCGGCCAAGCAGAGGGAGCTGACCAAGTATAACGAGCAGAAGAACATCGTCCCTCTCAACGACCAGGAAAACAGCATCGTCAGCCAGTACGGCGATCAGCTCAAGGCTTACACCGACGCCCAGATGGAACGGGTCAACGCCGAAAGCCAATACCGCCAGCTGAGCAGCCTGAAAGTGGACAGCCTGCCCCAGCTGATCAACAACCCGGCCATCCAGGAACTCAAGACCAAGTACAACGACCTGCAGCGCAACTATGCGGAGAAGGGCAAAGCCCTGGGGTCGAACAATCCGGAAATGATCTCCATCCGGTCCCAGCTGGAAACGACCAAGGGCCAGCTGGAGGGCGAGATCCGCAAGGCGGCCGAGGCTGCCTACAGCGCCTGGCAGTCCGCCCTGGCCAAGGAGCGGACCATGGACAACCTGCTGGCCGGCAAGCGCGGCGAGGTCTCGCGCATGAACAACGCCAGCATCTTCTCCGAGAGCCTGGATCGGGAGATCAAGAGCAGCCAGGAGATGCTCAAGGCCCTGCAGGACCAGCAGGCCCAGGCCGACGTCTCGGCCCGGCTCAATGGCTTGAAGACCAGCAACATCAAGGTCGTCGATCCGGCCGTCGTGCCCGAGGCGCCCTTCTCGCCCAACGTCACGCGCGGCCTCCTGGTGGCTCTTCTGCTGGGGCTCATGCTGGGCGTCGCGATGGCCTTCGCGGCCGACTTCCTGGACAACTCGGTCAAGGGACCGGAGGACCTGGAGCGTCTGACCGGCCTGCCCTCGCTGGGCATCATCCCTCACTTCTCCGCCGGGGGCGGCTCTAAGAAGGGCTCCGCCAACGGCCACGGCGGGTATGGAGGCTACGGCGGCGCGTACGGAGCTCCGGACGGGGGAGAAGATCCCGCTCTGGCCAAGGTCACCGAGGTCGAGCTGATCAACCACCTCTTTCCCAAGATCGCCATCGCCGAGGATTACCGGACCGTCCGGACGGCGATCCTCTTCTCCCACCCGGACTCGGCTCCCCGGACCATCGCTTTCACCTCGATGTCGCCGGAGGAGGGCAAGTCGGCCACTTTGGTCAACCTGGCCATCTCCTTCGCCCAGCTCGGCGACCGGGTCTTGGCCGTCGACGCCGATCTTCGCAAGCCCCGCCTGGCCAAGGTCTTCCAGGTCCGCAATGTGACCGGCCTGGCGGGCGTGCTGACCGGGCGGGCCAGCCTCGAGGATGCGATCCAGAAGACGGCCATCGAGAACCTTTGGGTTCTGCCGGGCGGACCCCATCCGCCGAACCCGGCCGAGCTTCTCAACTCCCGACGGATGAAGGAGCTCCTGGTCCAGCTCAAGGCCGAGTTCAGCGTCGTGCTCATCGACCTGCCGCCCGTCCTGGCGGTCATCGACCCGGTCATCGTCAGCTCCATAGCCGATAGCACGGTGCTGGTGCTGAAAACGGGCAGGGCCACCCGCAAGCCCCTGCTGAAGACCATCGAGGAGTTGAGCAAGGGCAAGGCCAACGTGATCGGAGTCGTGTTCAACGACGCCAAGTCGCGCAAGGGCGGACAGTCGTCCGATTACTTCCAGTACGAATACTACCAGGATCCGAATGCCGGGCCGCCCGCAGCCGGCGCCGGAAGGACGAAATCGTGAGGAACGAGCCGGGCGGCCGGGCCTCGGCGGCTTCGCCGCGTCCGGCCTATGCTCCGGAGTCCGGTCCCGCCGCGGCGCTTCCGCCGCTTGGCGAGCGGTTCCGCCGCGCCCTGATCGAGTACGGGCTGCTGGCGCTGCTGATCCTCAGCCCCCTGCCGGCCGCTTCCGTCGAAAACTGGTCCGTGCTGGCCATCGAGATGGTGGCTGCCCTGCTGGCGGCAGCGACCCTGGTCGGAAGGCCGTCCCATCTCAACCCCAAGCTTCAGGCCGCCCTCAGGGCTCCGGGCTTCCTGGCGGCCGGGCTGTTCGCCTTCCTGAGCCTGCAGATCGTCCCGCTGCCGAAGCTTGTGGTCAAAATCCTCTCCCCCCTGGCCTACGGGCTGCGGGAGAGCTTCGATCCGGGCTTCGCCGGTTCGGCCACCATGTCCCTCTCGCTGGTCCCGGCCCAGACGGCGCGGGAGGCGCTGGAGCTTCTGGCCTACGTTCTGATAGCCTGGACGGTCCTGAGGACGGTCACCCATCGCCGCCAGATTATGCGCTTTCTGTCCGTCCTGGTGGTCCTGGGCACGGCCCAGGCCTTCTACGGGCTCTTTGAGCTTTCCCGCAGCAACCCCAGGGTTCTGTTCTACCCCAAGCTCTATAATCTTGATGCGGCCAGCGGAACCTTCATCAACCGCAACCACTTCGCCGGTTATCTGGAGATGATCCTGCCCCTGGCCCTGACCCTGCTCGTGGCTCGGGTCGACCTCTTCTCCCTGGCCGGCAAGCGGCGGTCCGAAAGGCTGAGCCAGCTGACCGGACGCGGCTTCGCCGTCAACGTCCTGGCCTTGATCGGGATCGTGGTCATGGCCCTGGCTATCGTGATGTCGCGCTCCCGCTCCGGCGTCTTTGTCCTCTGCTTCATCTTTCTCTTGTTCTTCCTTCTGACCGCTTTTCATTTCGGCAAGGCCCATTACCGCCAGTCCTGGATCCTGACCCTTCTGAAAGTCGCTTTCGGGCTGATCGCGGCCGTCTCGCTCTACGTCGGCGTGGAGGCTACGGTCGGGCGCTTCGCCGACGACAACCTTCTCCAGAACGGGCGGCCGCAGTATTGGGCCGGCGTCCTGCAGATGGCGGGGGACAGCCCCCTGGTCGGCACGGGCTGGGGGACTTTCGGCGCCGTCTATCCCGTCTATGAGACCGTGCCCCTGGAGGGCCGCCTTCTGCATGCCCATAACGACTACCTCGAGGCCCTGGCTGAGCTCGGCGCGGTCGGCTTCGTCCTGCTTCTCGGCCTTATCCTTTGGCCGGCTGTGGGCGCCTTCCGGACTTGGTCCAAGCGGCGGCACCCGGGGATCAAAGGCCTGGGCATGGGCGGCTTCGTAGCCTTGGCGGCCCTGCTCGTCCACAGTCTGACCGACTTCAACCTGCATATCCCGGCCAATGCCGTGCTCTTCTCCGTGGTCCTGGGCCTGAGCCTGGCAACGGCCTATTACAGAAAGTCCTGACATGAGCGGCAAAAGGCTTTTCCTCTTCCTGGCCGTCCTGGCGGCGGCCGGGGCCGACATCCTCTTTTACGGCGGCTCCCGGCGGGTGTCCGCGGCGGCCAAGCTGCCCGACCCGGCCGCCCGCATCGAGATCCTGTCGGGGGTGCAGGGCTTTCTCGATCTCGACGACATCCTCTATCGCGACCTGGGCCGAGCCGCTTTCGAAGCCGCGGTGGTCGACCTGACGTCCGGGGAAACCAGGGACCGGGGCCTGCGCGAAGCCTACCAGGCCCAGATCCGGTCCCTGGCCGTCAACCCGCTCTCGGCCGCGACCCACTTCGATTTGGCCCAGACTCTCGACTACATGGGTCTCTTCGACCTGCCGGCGGCCGGGACCCCCATGGACGAGTACGTCAAGACGATCCGGCTGGCCGGGCAGGACTTGGAGATCCTGGCCGCGACCGGGCGGGTCCTCCTGGCCAGTTGGGCCTCGCTGGGCCCCGGAGACCGGACTCTGGCCCGCGACGTGACGCGCTCGGTGCTGGCGATCCGTCCCGGTGAGCGGCTGGACTCCGTCCTCGACCTGTGGGCCCTGCGCATCCAGGACCCGGCCTTCATGAGGGCCGTGCTGCCGCCCGATCCTGAGGCCTACCGGACCTATGCCCGGTTCCAGGCCGAGCGCGGCCTGGAGCGCGGAGAGAGGATCCATTTCCTGGCCGAGGCTGAGGCCATCGACCTCCGGCTGGCAGGGGAAGCCGCGGCGGCCGGACGGAGCGATTTCATGGCGGCCCGGATGAAGGAAGCCGAGGGCCACTACCTGGAGGGCGGCCGCCTGCTCGACGGACTCCGGTCTTACAGCGATCTCGACCGGGACGCGGGGAAGATCTCCGCCGCCTCGATCCGGGACCTGCGCAAATCCCTGTTGCTCGGCCTGGCCCGCTGCCGCATGGAAACGGCGCGCTCGCTGGACGGAATCCTGGGCGACCTCAAAAAGTACCTGGAGATCGAGGACTCGGCGGCCGCAGTGGCGGAGGTGGAGAAGGGCCTGCGGAGCCGGCGGCTGATCGAGGCCAAACCCGACGCATCCGGCAAGGATCTGGGGCGGCTGGCCTTCGAGCTGGATCTGCTATTCCGTCAGAACCGCTACCGCGAGGTCGTCGCCTACGGCCAGTCCCTGGAAGCCGGCCTGGTCATGATCACCGAGGCCGTCCGTCCTGACTACGCGGCCATCCTCGAGCGCATCGGCGACTCCTACCAGAAGATGGACTTTCTTTATGAATCCAACCGCTTCTACCAGAAAGCCTGGGAGTCCCGCCCGGACTCCGGACTCGGGCTTCTGGAGAAGATGATCAAGAACCACGAGCGCCTCAATGACGCCGCGGCCGTGGCGGCCCTGCGCCGGGAGGCGGCCGGGCGGCTTTCGCCCCGGATGGTGGACTGGTCCGGGGTCATGGTGCCGAAGGGGACGGTGTTCAAGCAGTCCCTTGTCCTGGAAGCAAGGGAATCCCGGCTGACGTTCAAAGTCCTGCCGCTGGGGCCCCTGCCCGCCTACGTCACTCTGATTCTCAACGACCGGGTAGTATGGGAGGATTTCACCTCGGGGGCTCCCATCACCCTGTCCCTGACCCCCGAGACAGGGAACAACGAACTGGAGATCACCACTTGGAACGGGCCCCTCGCCCTGGCGGGACTGGAGATCGCGACGGAAGAGGGCGGGCAGGCCGTGAAGAGCGGGCCCGGGCAGGGGATTCTCCCGGCTTCGGCCCCTCAAAAGGATTCCGGAAGCCGACGATAAGGGAATCTTGACAATGAGAAAACCACGTATTATGATCAACTTGGAAGGGTTTCGGAGGAGAAACATGAAGCAAGGAGCATCGTTGTGGAGGTTTATCGTCTTAGCCGCCGTTTTGGCCTTGCTTCTACCGGTCTCAGCCTCCCAGATCGCCCCGTCTCCGGGCCAGGGCAGCCTGGTCGGAACCTTCTTTGAGAAGGACGGTACGACTCCCGTGCCCGGCGCGGTCATCAAGCTGAAGAACATCTCCAGCGGCTCGATCTACGAGGCGGCGCCTTCGGACAAGTCCGGGACCTTCAGGCTGGACGGCCTGGTCAAGGGCATCTACACTTTCGGCATCGCCACCTCGTCCGGGGACTTCAATTCCAACGAACTGATCGGGATCCTGGAGGGCGAGACGACCAAGATCTCTATCTCCTTGAGCCTCTACGAAGGCCAGGTCCGCCAGGGCATGCAGGAGATCGCCCGCGAGCAGAGCCTCAAGGACAACGAGGCCCGGATCGGACGCGTGGTCCGCTATATTCCCGGTTCCAGGGAAGCCGTGGTCTTCATCGAGAAGGGCGTGCTCCAGACGGACGATCGGATCCGGGTGCGCGGCATCACCACGAACTTCTACCAGGACGTGGATGGCCTGGGCCTGGACGGATATAAGATCAAGCGAGCCCTGGCCGGCCAGAGCCCCTTCCTCAAGGTCATCCGGGAGGCCCAGATCGGCGACGCCGTCTACCTTGTCTGCAAGAAGGGTGTGCCGCCCTTCTTTCTGACCCCCTGCGGCATCGCTACGGTCGTAGGCGGCATGGTCGGCCTCATCACCGTCGTCGACAAGAAGGAAGTCTCGCCGTTCAAGAAGTAGATCCCGGCTCGCGCCTGCTCGTCCTTGGCTCGCGGATCCGGCTTGATCCCGACTCCGAGTCATCCCTGCCCCGGCGACTGGCCTCGCCGTCCATCGTCTGGCCCCGTTTTCTGGCCGCGGCCCGCAGGGAAGGCACCGCCCCGCTCCTGGAGCGGCATCTGCGGCCTCATGCGGGTCTCATCCCGGCCGCGGTGACCGCGGAACTTCGCCGCCTCCGCTTGGCCGCCGCGGCCCGTGACATGAAGGCCCGGGCCATCGTCGGGCCGCTGCTGCGGGAGTCCGGCCGGGCCGGCTTGCGGGTTGCCGTCAGCAAGGGCTTTCATTGGGCCGAGCGCCTTTACGGCGAGCCCGGCCTGCGGCCCTACCTCGACGTGGATCTCTTCGTCCATCCGTCCGAGTGGCGGGCTTTCCTGGTTGTCCTTCGGGAGACCGGCTTTCGGCCTGAGGGGGATCCCGGCTCCGAAGCCGGACCCGGACGCGGCGTCCCGGCTTGGTCCTTCTCGCCCGTCTACCGCAAGGACGGTTTGGCGGTGGAGGTCCATCCGAATCCGCTGGGCCTGCAGATCCCGGCCCGAGCGGACAGGCTCTTCTGGGACTCTCTGCAGCCCGTCAGCCTGGCGGGAGGGGCGGCCTGGGTTCCAGGCTGGCCTCAGGAGCTGTGCTACGCCGCGCTTCACGCTCAGCAGCATTCCTATGCCCGGCTGTCCTGGCTGGTTGATCTGGCCGAGATGGCCGGAATGGAAGGCTTGGATTGGGCCGAAGCGGGCTCAATCGCGGCGGCCGAGGGTCTGGAAGACTCGCTGGGGCACGGCCTGAGGCTCATTGCGCGTTGCTGGCCCGGGGCCGTTCCCGATTCGGGCCGGCGCCTGATCCCCTCCGGAGGCTGGGCTCGGCGGGCCTGCCTGTTCCTCTGGCCGCCCGAAGCGGTCGCTTCCCGCCGTCCGTCCCCATCCGCACCCTACTACATGCCTTCGCTCTTGGCTCTGACCCGGCGGGGGAGGCCTTGGCCGGCCCTGCGGGCCGCGGCCCGCATCCTCTGGCCGCCCCGCGGCTGGATCCGCCGTCAGGCTTCCGG